>NZ_JAHGAN010000007.1:0-249597 GCF_030248625.1 Vibrio sp. D420a
CGTCAGTTGGCTAGGTGACCCTCGGCTTAAGAAGGGTCACTCGGTATAAAGCAGGATGCGTGCCAACTTTTAAAACACAGTTTTTTGGGGGAATATCGCAAAAATGCCTCTTTAAACGACTCTCGATATGCAAAATGCAATTGCATAATGCAAACAAACGCAATATGAATAAGAAATCAATTTCATTTGAATTGGTAATAATGCGAGTCAAAATAGGGTGCAAGGTTTATTATTTTGCTTCCCAGAATGAATTTGATGACACAATCCATACCGTCTCCGTGGACTAAGGATTAAAGTGACGTCCTCGATTGCATATTCATACTTTTTTTACACCAAAGTTTGTATACTGCACCAAACCATTATTAACTCTCAGAGACAAATGAACTACTTAAGTACTTTCTTTAAAGGCATGGCGATGGGTGCAGCAGATGTTGTGCCTGGTGTATCGGGTGGCACCATTGCTTTTATTACTGGCATTTATGACACGCTTTTAGAAAGCATTCGTCGAATCAACCCTAGTGTGTTAGGTATTTGGAAACGTGAAGGCTTTAAAGCTGCATTCAATCACATCAATGGCTTCTTCTTAATCGCTCTATTTGGTGGTGTATTCACTAGCATCGCTACCTTAGCAAAACTGATCTCTTGGTTACTGGTCGCCCACCCTGTGCCATTGTGGTCTTTCTTCTTCGGTCTGATCTTGGTCTCTGTGTTCCACATTCTTAAGCAAGTTGAGAAGCGCGATGCAATACGTGGGCTATTTCTGTTACTCGGCGTTGCTTTTGCTTATAGCATCACAGTTCTTAAACCGCTGCACATGGAACCAACCAGCATTAATGTCATGCTTGCAGGCGCGATTGCAATCTGTGCGATGATCCTTCCAGGTATCTCCGGCAGTTTCATTTTGCTACTTATCGGCATGTACACACCTGTACTTGTTGCCGTAAAGGGTTTCCAAATTGACATCCTACTGCTGTTTCTTTCTGGATGCGTGATTGGTCTTTTAAGCTTCTCTCACGTTCTTTCTTGGCTACTGCGTTCATTTAGAGATGTAACTTTAGTATTCCTAACTGGTTTGATGATTGGCACCCTGCCAAAAATCTGGCCTTGGAAAGAGACTATCAGCTGGCGCACTAACTCCAAGGGTGAGCAAGTGCCATTGATTCAAGAGAATCTTTCTCCATTTGAATTTGAATCTATTACTTCTCAACCATCACAGTTGGTTCTAGCGGTAATCATGATGATGGCAGCGATTCTATTGGTGCTGGGCCTAGAGAAATTCGCAGAGCGAAACGGTCATTAACAGACCAATAGACAGAAATTAATAGAAAACACCTAAAGCGAAGCAAGCAGCTTCGCTTTTTTGTATCTGGTATATCCCAAAAATCCATGACCAATATCCAAATAAATCTCCACTACAAAGCTTCTACCCTCCGCACAAAATTGTTTTTTGATACAAGCACGTAATGAGCTTTGTGATACCATCGCCCCTCAATATAAGGAATGATGAGAGCCCCTATGCACCCAGCACTTAAGGTTGCGATGGTAAGCGCCGCCCTGCTTGCCGGCTTCTTTGGCCCACAACTACTCGAGCAAGTTAATCACGCGCTAGACACTCAAACAGAGCAAGACATCAGTCAGTACTGTATGTTGAGCACGCAAGAGTGCGCTCAAGATTCGGTCACCATGGTGTTTGAGCACGATACCGCCCAACCTCTGGTGCCTGCCACTCTAACCGTCACTTGGGATGGCACCAGTTCCGACCAACTTCAGTTATCACTCAGTGGTTTAGAAATGGAGATGGGTACGGCGAGATTTCAATTAAAGCGCACCGAAGGGAATACATTCCAAGGTGACGTCATTTTACCTGTGTGTACCATGGACAAGATGACATGGCTCGGTGAATTAACCGACGGCAAGAATACGGTACACCCAGCAATAAGGATGGAAAGATGAGTAAAAACTGGTCACTCGCATTAGTCGTTGCATTCGTACTCGGGTTCGGGGTCAAAACCTACCTTGATGAACAGAGTAAAGCTCAAATGCAGCTAGAGAAAGAGCAACAGATCTCAGCAACTACTCTGTTTGGTAAAGACAACCAACCCGTAGAGATCTTCGACGAAAGTGATACTCGAGTGCGCATTGTGTACTTTGGCTTCACACGCTGCCCAGACGTTTGCCCAACGTCACTAGCCATGTTGGCTGGGGCGCTCAATCAGCTATCTGAAGAAGAAGTCGCGAACGTTCGCCCGATGTTTATCTCTTTAGACCCAGAACGTGATGCTGCAGAAGCATCTTATGAATACGCACAATACTTCCACCCGAATATGGAAGGATTAAGCGGCCCTCTTGATATCACAACAGCGCTGGCTCATAACTACGGCGTGATTTTCCGTAAGTCAGAATTAGAAGGCTCAGAGCTTGAGTACACGCTTGATCACAGCTCTTACTTCTACTTTTTAAAACCTGATGGCACCTTGATTACTAAGGTTCCACATACACTTACGCCAGCGCCGATTGTTGATGCAATCAAAAAGCTATAACGCCTAGCGATAGCCGTTAACCGATTCAATTAGATTGTTTAGGGAACCAAGAATAATGAAATTAAAAGCCCTCGCATTAGCAGGTATGCTGCTTTCTTCAGTTGCTCAAGCAAGTGACGTTATGATTCATGACGCCTATGCACGCGCAATGCCGCCTTCCGCTGTGAATAGCGCTGTTTTTACCACTCTGATGAATCACAGCGATGTAACTCGCACGCTTGTCTCTGCCTCGACACCAGCGGCTGGAAAAGTAGAACTTCATGATGTCATCATGGAAGGTGAAGTCATGAAAATGCGTCAGGTTGAAAGCATTCAAATCCCAGCGCATGGCAGCACAGAGCTGAAGCCGGGAAGCTTACACATCATGTTATTTGATTTAGCTGCTCGCCTTGAGGAAGGGCAAAGCATCACTCTAACCCTCAACTACGCGAACGGCGACGCCCAAACTGTCGAAGTTCCTGTCAAAAAAGTGATGAATGGCATGAAGAAAATGGACCATTCTCATCATTAAGTTAGAGTTTCCATTCAAATTCGCATAATAATTGACCATGACAGCTTCTCGTTGTCATGGTTTTTTGTTAAAGTCGCCAAGCAATTTAGAGTCGAGTGGTATGACATTACGTTATACTCACTACTGTCAATAACTCACCAAGGAGAACGTCCATGATTGTAATGAACCCACTAGCGCCCTTAGTAAAAGAAGCGTACTACTCGTAAGGCAACAACAACTTACTTTCCCTTACGACCAATAAGTTACTTCGTATATATCTGTAACTTGTTATCCAGCATGGTGTAAACATCATTCACACTAAGCTGAAAAATCTAATGATCACTTCTTTTACCCGGTTTGCGCTGCAGACAAGCACAAAACCCGGGGTCCTATCTATTGAATTCGACCCATATTCTCATTTTTTGACATCGCAATAGCGCCAAAGTCGCGAGTTGTATGTCGAGGTATAGCAATGAATTCTAAAAACGCATTTTCCGATCCAATTTCAATCTCGCAACTTGGATGGAAACCTATTTTCCAACAACAGCTAACACTTGAAGATTACGAGCAAGAAAACTTCGCAGCTCGAGTTATCGCACATCACCGAAGCGGCTATACACTTGCTTCTGAGCAGGGTGAAATCCATCTCGCGATTCACCATGCTTTGCCCGCAATGACCGTTGGCGACTGGGTGTTAGTCAAACCCAACCAACAATTTGAGCGATTATTGGACCGCCAGTCACTGTTTAGCCGTAAAGCTTCAGGCACTCGAGTAGCGGAACAATTGATATCGGCCAACGTTACGACCGTGTTCATCGTCGTATCCTTGAACCACGATTTCAATCTAAGCCGCATTGAGCGTTACTTAGCACTGGCTAATGAAGCGAAAGTGGAACCTGTCATCGTCTTAACCAAAAAAGACTTATGTGATGACTCAGAGACCAAAGTAAGCCAAGTTCAGAGTCTGGATCCGTTACTCATGATTGAGACCGTCAACGGACTTGATTTAGAGTCAGTTCAGGTACTCGCACCATGGTGTACATCTGGTGCGACTGTCGCTTTGATGGGCTCATCGGGAGTAGGTAAGTCGACAATCGTCAACTCTCTGATGGCTGAGCAAGCTCAAGCGACGGGTGGGATTCGTGAAGACGACAGCAAAGGTCGACACACAACCACGTCACGTTCACTTCATTTGCTGAAAGGCGGTGGTTTGTTGATCGATACTCCAGGAATGCGAGAGCTGCAACTTTCTGAATGTGCCGAAGGTGTCAGTGAAACCTTTGCCGACATCGAAGAGCTTGCCATGAATTGTCGCTTCTCAGATTGCCAACATCAATCTGAACCAGGGTGTGCGATTCAACAAGCACTCGAAAATGGCGATTTAACAGAGCGTCGGTTCAACAACTACCAAAAACTGCTCCGTGAACAAGCGAGAAACAGTGCGACGCTAGCGCAGCAGCGTGCGAATTTTAAACAGCTAACTAAGATGTATCGCAGTGTGCAGAATGAAAGCCGTCATCGAAAACAGTTCGATGATTAATATGCATACTTAGTCATCAAATAGCAGACAAAGATAAAGCAATACATGCTGCCAGTGAGAGATCGCTTGGCAGCATTTTTACATCCAAGATATCAATTATGCATACATAGTTTGCATAACCATTCCTTGCCAATCACAACCACAGACACATCAACTACATATCCACATTTGTAAAGATTTATATCTTAGCTTGCATACATAAATTTAACAATTAGAGCTAAAACACCCACACAGCGCAAACAATTACACCAAAATGAAACTAATCCTAGACACTGAGATTAATCAAGCTAATATGACCGCCCATTCGACTAGTGTATAGTTCGAAATGGTTCCATTTTATAAAAGAAATATCACTATAATAAGTTAACAATTGCAGGTAATTTATGCAAAATCACAACATGTTCGCCCGCATCGCTCGTGGAAATCTCGTTCTACAGATCCTTGCTGGTATTGTATTCGGTGTCGTTCTCGCCATGTTCTCGCCTTCAGCGGCTCAAGATGCAGGTCTACTAGGTAGTCTGTTCGTAGGTGCGTTAAAAGCTGTAGCCCCAATTTTAGTATTCATTCTTGTTGCTGCTTCTATCGCTAACCAAAAGAAAGGTCAGCATACTCACATGCGCCCAATCATTGTGCTTTACTTGATTGGTACCTTCTCTGCTGCACTAACGGCCGTTGTTCTGAGCTTCATGTTCCCAACGACTCTAACTCTGGTTGCTGGTGCTGAAGGTGCAAACCCTCCTCAGGGCATCACAGAAGTTCTACAAACACTGCTATTCAAACTGGTTGATAACCCAGTAAATGCACTGATGAACGCAAACTACATCGGTATCCTTGCATGGGCGATCGGTCTAGGCCTTGCTCTACACCACGCTTCAGCGACAACCAAAGCGGTATTCGAAGACCTAAGCCACAGTGTTTCACACATTGTTCGCTTCATCATCCGCCTAGCACCTTTCGGTATTTTCGGTTTAGTATCTGCAACATTTGCGACAACTGGTTTCGAAGCACTAGCAAGCTATGGTCAGCTACTGGCTGTACTACTAAGCTCTATGCTGATCATCGCATTGGTTATCAACCCAATCATCGTATTTGTTAAGACTAAGCAGAACCCTTACCCACTGGTTCTTCAATGTCTACGTGAATCTGGTGTAACGGCATTCTTCACGCGTTCAAGTGCAGCAAACATCCCTGTAAACATGAACCTATGTAAGAAGCTTAACCTAGACGAAGATACTTACTCTGTATCTATCCCACTAGGCGCAACCATCAACATGGCTGGTGCAGCAATCACGATTACTGTTCTAACATTAGCTGCTGTACACACTATGGGTATCCAAATCGATATCTTCACTGCGATCCTTCTAAGCCTTGTTGCAGCTGTATCTGCATGTGGCGCTTCTGGTGTTGCGGGTGGTTCACTTCTACTTATCCCACTAGCGTGTGGCCTATTCGGTATCTCGAACGACGTAGCAATGCAGGTTGTAGCGGTAGGCTTCATCATCGGTGTAATTCAAGATTCTGCTGAGACAGCTCTGAACAGTTCTACAGACGTGGTATTCACTGCCGCGGTATGTAAAGCTGAACAGCAAAAGTCTGACGCTTAATCTCAGATTAAGATCGCAAAGGGGTAGCCACTGGCTACCCCTTTTTGTTTGCTTCAATTCTTATACCAACATCGCTGATTGATTCGTTTTCTCGAGACTCAATGAGTATTTTAAACTAGCTCTTCCAATTGGGCTGAACGGTCGACTGACTAAAATCGAGCCCAGCGGAACCATCACTTGGTTTGTTGGTTGATGCATCAAACGGGACTTGTGTGTAATCACTCACTTCCTTTGTCGGCTGCTCTAGCGCGACGTCTTCTGCTATCTCTTCAGGCATCACTTCGACACCCTCTTCTGTTTTCTTAGGCACAGGTACTTTGCGTTTATAAAGCTTATTAAGCGCCTTGATTACAGAGTGCTTGGTTACCGCTTCTTGCGATAGCTTGGTCATAATAGGCTTGGTTAACGCCTGTAATCCAACGATCGAATCAACACCAAGATTAGCGCCGACTTTGTCACGCTGCGCTTTAGCAGGTTCATAACCAAAATGAGCAGATAAAAACAGCCAAATGTAAGCAATAGCATTACCGTGCTCACCATGGTCAATCCAAGCTTCACCCGCATGGAACATGGCTTCGGTATTGTTCTTCTCCGCAGCACGCTCTAGCCAATAACAGCCTTGTCCGTGGTTTTTCTCGACACCTAAACCATTCAAATAACTCAGACCTAACTTAATCTTTCCGTTGAGATCATGCTTATCTGCCGCCATTCGAAACCACTCCACAGCGTTTTCTGGAGAGTAGTCAGAGTTGTCTTTATCGAGGCACCAATCGCCCATAAACAACATAGCATCGGTATGCCCACTGGTGGCAGCTTCTTCAATCAGAGCATAACCTTTCGGGATGTTCTTAGTGGTGCCTCGACCATGAATCAAGGCTTGCCCCATATTGAATTTAGCATCGGAATCGTTATCTAATGCAGCAATCGCTAGCTGCCAAAAGTTTGCCTGCTCTCTCAAGATCAGGTCCTCTTTACGCTTCATGCTGAGGCGAACAATACCATACATACCGTTGACATTATCTTGCTGCGCCGCTTTCTCATACCAATACAACGCCTCTTTGATATTGGTGCGTTCTGCTTCTTTCGCCAAATAGAGGACTGAAGGGATATGACCAGTCTCAGCTTTGAACAAGCGGTCTTTCTTTTCTTGCAGGCGAGCCTTCTCTATCGCCTTTCGATAAGCGACCTCTCTAGCCTTGCGCTCTTGCTCTAGTCGCTGCTTTCTCAGAGATAAAGAGATCAGCCAAATGACGACTAAAATCAGAGAAAGTGCAGTTGCACCGATAGCGATGCCCATTGTGCTCATAACGTCTCAACTGTTTGTTGTTCAACTAGTGTTTATTTTTATATCGATACTAGTCGATAAATGGAGATTAATAGGCTAAAGAAAGAACCTATAGCCATCATGAGTTTAGTATCTCAGGATTCTTGTGCCATAAGAAGCTAAACCGATTTGATCAGAATGAAATGCTAGTGGGTGATGTGATATTGCTTCCAACCTAAGTCATTCGCTTGATGTCATTGCAGAAAGCAGCCATCTCACCCTTTGACCTTGTAAACCATCATACTCACTCTCGGCATATTTCCCTACTCAAGGTCACGAAAGTGTTACTGCGCTATCGTTTCGTTTATCAGCAATCTGCTAGTTTTAAGAAATAACCTGCCCCGCCAAGTTACACCGTAACTCATGGACAGCTAGGCTCCCTCTAATTACCTCATTTATACGCCTCTTTTTTGCTCAATTTTACATTGTAAATCGGGGCACCAAAATTCTTCGGTAAACACTAAATAAAAAAAGCGGCTTGAAACTCATGTCTCAAACCGCCCATGCTTACCGTTTTTGTCAAACTTACTATTTGTCGCTCTGCATTCTTTCCCAGATAGTCGGTGAGCCAATGTAATCTTGGACACAGCTAATGAACTCTTTCACCAACTTTGTCTGCTTTCTGTGTGGATACACGGCATAGATGGCAGTCTCTTCGGTTGATATACGATACTCAGGAAGTAACTGAACGAGTCCAAGGTCTTTCATTGGTGCGTGCAGGTTCGATTGGTCCAAAAAACCATAACCCAACCCATCACTGACGCCCGAAACAATAGTGCGTACGTCACTCACCTTATAATTGCCTTGCAGCGACAACACTTGATACGTATCGCCATTAGGTTGCTCACTAATGCGCAATTGATCGAGCGTCATATCACCGTTGGTATAAATAATCGCAGGCAACGACAACAGATCCTGTGGCGTTTGTGGCTCACCATGCTCAGCGATAAAATCGTGCGATGCCACCAGCATAAAGTGACTATCTGCTATTTTCTTGGCGATAAGGTTTGATTCAACCAACTTACTGAAACGGAAGGCGATATCGATTTTACCCGCAATGATATTGGCAATCTTATCGTCCAGTGAGAGCACGACCTGAACATCGGGATAGCGACGCATAAATTGAGTCACGATCGGCTGCAAATACTGTTGTCCAAAATAGATTGGAGAGGTAATCCGCAGTACACCTTTAGGTTCAGACTGATACGAGTCGGCAATTCCTTGAATCTGATTTAGGGTGTCTTGAAGCACACGAGCTTGCGCTAAGATCTCTTCACCCGCAGAAGTCAGTGAAAACGATCGTGTAGATCGATTGAGCAACTGAACACCAAGGTCAGCTTCCAAGCGCTTGATCTGCTTAGACAAAGACGAATTATCCATGTCATGAAGCGTTGCCGCTTTGGTAAAAGATCCCTGCTGAACCACATCAAGGAACAGAAGTAATTGGTTGGTATTTAACACATGATTCTCTTTAGAAAATAGATTCGGTTATCGTTCATCTTTCGGCGTATCCATCACCACCATGGTTGTGATGGACTGTACTTGAGGACACTCACCCAACACATCCGCATGAAACTTTTTATAGCTGGGTAAATCTTGAGTTTCCACCCGCAACAGGTATTCGTTCGCCCCAGTAATGTTATGGCACTCGACTACCTCTTTTTCCAAACTGACATGATCTTCAAACTCTTGCTGCGCTGCTTTGCTGTGACTTGATAAACCAATAGAAACATACGCGATAAAGCCAACGCCCATTAAGGTGTTATCGAGCACAGCACGATAGCCCTGAATCACGCCTTGTTTCTCTAGTTCTTGAACGCGGCGTAATGTCGCAGACGGAGATAAACCGATGCGTTCCGAGAGCTCAATATTGGAGACTCTGCCGTCCGCTTTCAGCTCAAGCAATATCCTTTCGTCAAATCTATCCATAGGTGAATTTAATTGTGCAATTAGTGAATTTAACTCGAATAAAAGCACATAATTGCCCGACTTTCCACTTAGTATGAATCGTGACCGGTCAGACACAACTGTAATTTTCACTATTTAGGAACAACGCCATGCCTTTTGAACAACTTACCGCACTCGCGTTATTTGCGTTTGTCTCGACCTTCACACCTGGCCCAAACAACATCATGTTGATGACTTCGGGCGCAAATGTAGGCTTCACCAAGACCATCCCACACATGCTGGGTATCGCACTTGGCTTCGCCATTATGCTGCTATTGGTCGGCTTTGGCTTAATGGGTTTGTTCCACAGCTTCCCTATTATTCACCAAGTATTGAAATATCTGAGCTTGGCTTACCTGGTTTATTTAGCGATTAAAATTGCTACCAGCGGTAAAGCAGAAGAGAAGGAAAGCTACAAGCCGATGTCGTTTCTAGCTGCTGCAAGCTTTCAGTGGGTTAACCCGAAAGGATGGTCGATGGCATTAACGGCAATTTCGGTTTACAGCACTGGCAGCTCATGGGTTGAGCTCGCAATCATCGCCGCTATTTTTACGCTTGCTAACCTGCCATCCGTGACATTTTGGACTGCAGCGGGGAAACAGCTCCAGCACTGGTTGACGACTCCCTTGCGCATTAAAGGCTTCAACTACGCGATGGCATTGTTACTGTTAGTTTCGACCGTACCAATGATTTAAGTCCTTGCTGATCTATTTCTTACTCGAGCTACAACCAGCTAAAAAGCGCCTCTTGAGGCAGAGTCAACATAGACTGTCCATGAGGCGTTAATGTCCACACAAACCCTAGAATATTCAGACCACAGCAGATGAAAAACAGCGTTTTAAAGGGCTGCTTTTGAGTCTTATGTCGAAACTGCTGCTGGGCTATCAACGCGCCTAGCCAGCCCCCACATAACGCAAGCAGATGAAGTGTATTCTCTGGGACACGCCACTCACCTTTTATTGCCGCTCGCTTATCTTTTGCGTAAGTCAAATAAGTCATCAGCCCTATCAATAAATAACCTCCAAGCATCAGTTTTGAGCTTGAATAAAACGCGATCGAAAGGCTCACAATAAAGAGATAGGTAAACACAATTTTTAATGATGACGACAAGGTTATCCCCTTTTGCGCAGCAGCTCACGAAGCTTAATAACTACGCCCTGAATTCTTATAGAAAGGATGAGTAATAAGCCCGTTATTTGCGCTAGCCTACTCGCCTCATCCCTACATAACATGATGGAAGTTAAGGAATTATAACCATGTACAATAAAAAACATACCATCTATCAAGTCTTTACACGGCTGTTTGGCAACCAAAACACCAACAATAAGCCTTGGGGCACAATTGAAGAGAATGGCGTTGGTAAATTCAGTGATTTTACCGACAAAGCACTTTCTGAAATTAAGGACCTAGGCATCACCCACATCTGGTATACCGGGGTCCCGCATCACGCAGTGATCAATGACTACCAAGAAGTGGGAATCACCCAAGATCATCCAAGTGTGGTTAAAGGCCGAGCTGGCTCTCCCTACGCGGTCAAAGACTACTACTCGGTCAATCCAGATTTGGCAGATAACCCGGAAAAGCGCATTGAAGAGTTTGAGGCTCTCATTAAGCGCAGCCACGAAAATGGGTTACAAGTTATCATCGATATCGTACCAAACCATGTCGCCCGTCAGTATCGTGGTAATCACAATCCAGCTGGCGTTGAAGACTTCGGTGCCAGTGACGATACCAGTGTTGAGTATCACAGAGAGAATAACTTCTATTACATCCCAGATTCCCAGTTTGAGCTGCCGGATATCGACCCAGCCTTTACGCCACTTGGTGGAGAAGCGCACCCTAGCCTAGAAGTACCGTTCGTTGAAAAGCCCGCCAAATGGACAGGAAACGGCTCACGTTTAGCTAAACCTAACTTCGACGATTGGTATGAAACGGTCAAAATTAACTACGGTATCAAGCCTGATGGCAGCAAAGACTTCCCTGAACTTCCGCAAAGCTATGAAGACAAAGACTACATCGAGCATTACCACTACTGGCAGCAGTTTGATGTACCTAGCTCTTGGGTTAAGTTCCGCGATATTGCGCTGTACTGGATCGCTAAAGGCGTAGATGGCTTCCGCTACGACATGGCAGAGATGGTGCCTGTCGAGTTTTGGAGCTACTTGAATTCATCTATTAAAATGCGCAAATCCGATGCCTTCCTGATGGCAGAGGTCTACCAACCGGATCTCTATCGAGATTACATTCACCTCGGTAAGATGGATTACCTCTACGACAAGGTCGATCTCTATGATGGTCTAAAAGATATCATGCAGGGCAAAGCCTCCACCGCGATCATTTCTGAGATTCAAGGCAAGATGCAAGACATTGAGCATCACATGCTGCACTTCTTAGACAATCACGATGAGCAGCGTGTCGCGTCGCCGGAGTTTGCTGGTAACCCAGAAATGGCAAGGCCTGCAATGTTAGTGAGTGCTTTAATCAGTAGCTCTCCAACCATGCTCTATTTCGGTCAAGAAGTCGGTGAAGCCGGCGCTGAAAACGCAGGGTTTGGCCAGCCGTCACGCACCTCAATCTTTGATTACGTTGGTGTGCCACAACACCAGAAATGGATGAACCACGGCAAGTTTGATGGTGGTCTCCTAAACGAAAGTGAAATCGCACTGCGTCATTTCTATAAACGCATCATGAACTTCACATTAGAGCACTCTTCAATGACAGGTGAATACGTCGATCTCTTCGCCAAAGGCGAGCTTTCTGACACTAGCCACGCCTTTCTACGATATGACGCCAAAGAGCTAGTTATCGCGACCAGTCGCTTTGCAACGCAAGGTAATGAGTCGATTAAAGTGACTATCCCTGAAGAGCATATCTCCGCTATGAACCTCGCTGACGGAACTTACTCTTTGGAAGAGAAAATTGAAGGTCTAGAAACACAATCACTCACGGTAGATAACGGCATCGGGTATTTCAGTTGTGAATTGAAGCCATTAGCCGCATTAGCTTGGGTGTTGAAACTCAATTAATTCTATATTTATCACTAATTATAAAAGAGCCAAACGGCTCTTTTTTTTTGATGATTATTAAGTGATAAATAAAGCGCTAGTAATCTCACAAAAATTAGGCTGAGTTCTCATCCTATTTACTCATCCTCCCTTCTACGCCTTTTTAAAATAATCACCCGTTTTGTGTGTTATCGATCCAATTAATTATCGTTTGGCCTAATACAAAATGTGATTCCGACACTAATTACTTTTAATTTCCTAATTTTAAATAACTTTGTTTATAAGGCTCACAAATAGATCACCGTATTCAACATTACGATATTCATCGAGAATAAAACTAATATGGATATAACACGTGAATACAAAAAACTTTAAACTCTCTACCCTTGCAAAAGCAATGCTGCCAATCCTTGCTGCAAGCGCACTAAGTGCATGTGGAGATGACGACAGCAGCTACACCGCACCAACACCAGGTACATCGGTACCGGGCGAAGTGGAACTTGCACCTAACGTTGATCTGCCAGCCGCAGCTGCAACTCCAAGTGCCAATGAAGTTTCACTAAGCTACATCGCTGATACCACTTCAAACGTGGCGCGCATGTCCAATACCACGACAGATTTCAGCAAATGGACTCTGGTATGTGGCGACAAATCCTTTACTGCGACATCTTCGGATCAATTTGGTCCAACTTGGCTAGTCGCGGCCAGCGAGGCAACCGGAAGCTGTAAGATCACCGATGGCACCACAGAGCAAGCATCGGTTAACCTTGATGCTTCTGATGCGGGTAGCACTGTTGGTGTAACCCATGCGGGTGAAAAGGTTTCAGGTTCACGTCAGGACACCATGCTTAAGGGATACGGGCTTGACCAAGAAGGAACCGATGTAAAACTTCCTGAAGCACAGCCTCCAGGTGAGTTGCCTGCTCCACCAGCTAATCATTTCGCCGTTCACCTTTATGATCCTCTAGGCGATAAGAAAGAAGAAGGCGCAGACAAAGACGGTTACGGCAACCTTAACCTACACATCTGGAACGATGCAAAGTGTGCAGCTGGCGATCCAAGCTATTTCAACGATGACTGGGAAGACACCAGTGTCACACCAGACGACTCAGACGAGTTCGGCCCAGTTTGGTATGTTCCGGTCACCGATGATGCAAGCCAATGTTTCAACCTCATCTTCCGTAATGCCAATAAAGATAAGCTGATTGGTGCTGACCTTGTTATCGATATTTCTGGGCAAGCTAAAAATCCAGCTGTCACTTACATGGCTGGTAGCTCAACGTCTTATGCGACTCGCAGTGAAGCCTTTGAGGTTGCAGGTCCATCTTCTGAATTCACTATCGACAGTGTTGGCGCGATCCTGATTGACGACCAAACACTGGTTTGGAGTGCAGGTAACGGAGCTGACCAAGTTCAGATTATGTTCAGTTCCAATGGTGAGTACCAAGTATCAGAAGATGGTGTCGTTAGCGGTGCATCTATCGTTCTTTCAAGTGCAACACTCACAGACGCTCAAAAATCCAAATTCCCACACTTAGCGGATTACCCAGCGTTCGAACTTCCTAACTTACCAGAAGAGCTATCACTTAGCTCATTAATGAAGGGCAGCTTAATTGCACTGGCTTCTTCTGATGGTGCTGAAGGCGAGCCAGCAGCACTGCGCTCTTCAACAGCGGTTCAATACGCAGGTGCACTGGATGCGATCTTTGCCGAGGCAGCAACTGACCTTGAATACGGTCCTATCTATGGTGATGACGGTGTGACCTTCCGCTTATGGGCACCAACCGCCTCTGAGGTTGAACTGGTTGTTTACAACAGTGACAAATCAGAAGCTTCTCGCCACACAATGCAAGAGGATAGCGCAACGGGTAGTTGGAGCGTTGAAGTCGAAACTGATTCAGTCGACAGCAAGTTCTACCGCTATGCGATGAAGGTCTTCCAACCAAGAGAACAGAAGGGTTACAGCTACGAAGTGACAGACCCATACTCTGTCAGCCTATCTATGAACTCTTTCTACAGCCAAGCTGTGGATCTAGATTCTGACGAACTGAAGCCAGCTGGTTGGGATGGGTTAGATGCCCCACATTCACAAAACCCAGACAATGGCGATCTAGCGAATATGGTGATCTACGAATCTCACGTTCGTGACTTCTCAGCTCGTGACAAGAGCACTGACAACAAGGGTAAATACCTAGCGTTTACTGAGCAAAACTCAGTACCAGTGAATCATCTTAAAGAGCTTAGTGACGCGGGCATGACACACCTGCACTTAATGCCTGTATTCGATATCGCAACCATCAACGAAGATCCAAGCCAAGTGGCAGATATCGACGAACCATTCAGCAAGCTTTGCTCTTTGAATGAATCGATTAAGAACGACAGCCGTTACAGCGACTACTGCACTAGCGATGGCACAATCGCCGAAGCCTTTGAAGAGCTTAAAGCGACTGATACCAAAGACAACGCAGTGGTAGAAGGCCTTAACGAGTACGTCCGCTCTGTCGACTCTTACAACTGGGGCTATGACCCATTCCACTACACTGTACCAGAAGGTTCTTACGCAACAGATGCAGAAGGTACCGCACGTATTCTTGAATTCCGTGAAATGGTTAAATCGGTCAAGCAAGATGTTGGCATGAACGTAGTAGTAGACGTAGTGTACAACCACACTAACGCTTCGGGCATGAATGACAAATCGGTACTCGATAAAGTCGTACCGCTATATTACCAACGTCTGGTTCCAGATTCTGGTCTCGTAGAAACATCAACCTGTTGTGAAAACACGGCGCCAGAGCATGCAATGTTCGCGAAGCTGATCGACGATTCCATTCAAACTTGGGTAGAAGCGTACAAGATTGATGCATTCCGTTGGGACTTGATGGGCCACCACCCACTATCTCAAATGCAACAAACGCTCGCTGCAGCTCGTGAAGTTAATCCAGAGGTTTACTTCTACGGTGAAGGTTGGAACTTTGGTGAAGTTGAAAACAACCGTCGCTTTATACAAGCAACACAACCTAACCTAGGTGGCACAGGCATCGGTTCTTTCTCAGACCGACTCAGAGATGCTGTTCGAGGGGGTAGCCCATTCGATGGTGGTGAAGCGATTCGTAAGACTCAAGGCTTCGCAACGGGCGCAGCAACACTGCCAAATGAGCTAATGGCCGATGATGAAGGCAATGTTTCTGACG
The DNA here is from genome assembly GCF_030248625.1 of Vibrio sp. D420a. Classification (NCBI taxonomy): domain Bacteria; kingdom Pseudomonadati; phylum Pseudomonadota; class Gammaproteobacteria; order Vibrionales; family Vibrionaceae; genus Vibrio; species Vibrio sp. D420a. The sequence goes on from NZ_JAHGAN010000007.1 coordinate 15,642, forward strand.
TCGAGCTAGAGCGCGCGCTACACCAAATCGACCTGACTCGCTTGGGCATGGCGGGTAACTTGAAAGACTTCAAGATGGTCGACTTCGAAGGCAACACGCAAGTCGGTTCATCAGTTGACTACAACGGCCAAGAAGCGGGCTACGCAGAGCAACCATGGGAAGTACAAAACTACGTATCAAAACACGATAACCAAACATTCTGGGATATCAACATGTACAAGGTATCAGAGGATGCTAGCGTAGATGTGCGTGTTCAGATGCAGACTATTGGTATGTCTACTGTTCTACTAGGTCAAGCGATGCCGTTCAATCACATGGGTGGCGAACTACTGCGTTCGAAATCGATGCAACGTGACTCGTACGACTACGGCGATTGGTACAACCTCGTTGACTTCACTCTTACCGACAGTAACTGGAACAAAGGCCTGCCAGCGAAAGATAAGGATGCGGATAACTACGACCAAATCGCTCGTGCGACGGCTGATCTAAACTCTCAGCCTCAAGCTGAACACATGGAGCGCATGTACAATAACTACAAAGAGTTGTTGATGCTTCGCTCAGCCTCGGATCTGATGACGCTACCAAGTGCTCAAGAGATCATGAACCGTGTCGACTTCCGAAATACGGGTAAAGGCCAAACAACCGGTGTGATCGCAATGACCATCGATAACGGCAGTACCCAAACCGCGGATATCGACAGCTCAGTTGATGCCATTGTCGTTATCATCAATGCGACGCCAGAGACGCAAACAGTCGGTGATTTCGTTGACCACGAGAGCAAGCCAATTGTTCTGTCTGGCTTTGAATTGAGTGCTGCACACGAAGACAACGGTATTGCTGGAAATGCATCATTCACTGAAGGCAAGTTCTCAGTACCGGCTTGGTCTACCGCGGTATTCGTTCAACCAAGAGGCTCTGAGCGTGGCCTAGGTCTACCAGTTGCAGAGAAGAAAGCAGACTTACCACCGTTTGGTAAAACTAAGGTCTACATTGCAGGCGGCTTCGAGCAAGCTAGCTGGGATCCAGCAGCGATTGAAGTGCCTTACACCAACAGCGGTTTGTACACTATCGAGTTAGGCTTGGCTTCTGACACTGGTTACAAGTTCACGCATGGTGATTGGGACTCTCAAATTAGCTGCGGAGGTGAGAACTGTCCTTCAAACTTCACTGAAATGGGTATGTATGAGTTCTCATTGGACGCTTCTGATGTGGAAAACCCAGTAATTGTCGAAGCTAAGCTAGCGGAAAGCTACAAAGACAAAACTTGGTACATCCCAGGCACAATCTCAGGTAACTGGGGTCACGACGATGCACAGAAGATGACCACAAATGCACAAGACGCAACTATGGCGAGCTTCACCACTGCAGAGCTGGCTGCGAACCAAGAGTTCCAATTCAAGTTTACTTGTGGAGATTGGGGACAGTGTGAGCATGGCTATAGTGATGTCGTGGTTGCTGAGGGTTCACTTGCCGTTACTGACAATGGTGGCAACCTAGCCTTTACGCCTGCAAGTGAAGGCACCTACACAGTGACATTTAATATCATCTCTAAACAGGTGAACATTGCAGCGACTAAGTAACCGCTTGTTCAACGCCTACAAAAAACGCTGACTCAGGTCAGCGTTTTCTTTTTTCAACTCGTTAAAAACGAAAGTTCGCAGAAAATTCAAGCTCGCAGAAATTAGGGCACACTAATAAGAGTGTTGCTGAAGAATCTCGATAAAGGCCTCGATCTTTTTATCCTTCACGCCCTGCTTTGCGTAAAGCCCAACATTCCCCAAACGTTCACTGTTCACCAAAAGTGTCTCAACCCCCTGCTCTTCCATCCACTGGCACATGGTGTGACTATATGGCATAACCGCATCGGTCATTTTCAACAGATCGATGCTGGCAGATAGAGAGTCCACATCGTAGATATCTCGGCCCAGGTGTTCGCTCTCTTTGGTCATGATTTGAGAGTTTACATGATCACTCAATACCGAGTTGTGACGCGAGTGATCTGGCGTAACCCGCAAGATCGGATAAGCCTCGGCCTCAGTCATCAACACTTCAGTCAATAACTTTTTCCGTGTCAATAAAGGGTGTTCAGCCCTCACAAACATCGCTTCTTTATCTCTAAACAGCGGATAGAAGGTCACTTTACATCGCTCATGCAAGCCGTAGATTTCGTGGCCAACAAACAGATCGATATCGCCTTGTACCAAGTGATGCATCAAAGAGAGGTTATTACCAAACTCCAAGTGGAGTGAACCCGAAGGCTCTTGCTCTTTGTAGGTTGCTACCGCATCGCGAACAAACTGTTCCCACCAAGCTTCGCCCGTACCCAACTTCAACTTACCCAGTTGACGCTGCTGCATATCAGTAAAACGGTGCATTAAAGAGAGATGCTTCTCTTGCTGCTCTTGAGCATGTTCGCGAAAGAGTAAGCCATACTCAGTGAGCTCTACACCTTTCGACTTACGAACAAAAATCGGCACGCCAATATCGTTCTCAAGTTTCTTAATCGCAGCGGTCAATGATGGCTGACTGATATTGAGCTTTTCAGCAGCACCTTTAATACTGCCTGTATGCGCAACCATCAAAAAATATCGGTAGAGCTTATTCATCGTATTCTCTTAGTTTGCATCGGATCACAAAATGTAAGGTTAGAATTTCAACAGTTTTAGACAAGTAAGACTGGATCACGCCTCAAGCCACAATGATATAGGATTTTTCTATAGAGAGCACCATTCTCGCTATTTCCCAGAGAGAGGTGAAATCTCTATAGTGACGAAAGTGAAATGAATAAGTGAGATCGTACAATGGAACAAAAATGGTGGCATGACGCGGTAGTCTACCAAATCTACCCTCGCAGCTTTCTAGACTCTAACAATGACGGTATCGGTGACCTAAACGGCATCATTAGCAAACTCGACTATCTAAAACTACTGGGCATCAATGTCATCTGGTTGTCGCCAGTTTATCAATCTCCAATGGATGATAACGGCTATGACATTTCAGACTACCAAGCGATAGCCGAAGAGTTCGGTAGCATGGAAGACATGAAACGTTTGATGGATGAAGCCAAAAAGCGCGACATCAAGATCGTTATGGATCTTGTGGTCAACCACACATCAGATGAACACCGTTGGTTCGAACAGGCTCGTTCTTCAAAAGACAACCCATACCGAGATTACTACATCTGGCGTGACGCAAAGCCAGATGGCAGCGCACCGGATGATCAGCAATCTATTTTTGGTGGCAGCGCATGGCAATGGGACGAGCAAACAGAGCAGTACTACTTCCACCTATTCTCAAAACGTCAGCCTGACCTAAACTGGGAAAACCCGAAAGTACAAGAAGAAGTTCACCAGATGATGAATTGGTGGATTGATTTAGGTATTGGTGGTTTCCGTCTTGATGTGATTGACCTTATCGGCAAAGAGATAGATAAAGGCATTACAGGTAATGGCCCACGTTTGCACTCATTACTAAAACAGATGAACCAAGCGACCTTTGGTAATAAAGATCTGCTAACGGTTGGTGAAACTTGGGGCGCAACGCCTGAAATCGCTAAGCTATACAGCGCCCAAGATCGTGATGAGCTTTCGATGGTATTCCAATTCGAGCACATTACCCTGACCTGGGAAAATGGCGATAAGTGGAACCCAATCCCGCTAGATCTGCGTGAATTCAAGAACGTACTCACCAAGTGGCAGGTAGAACTGGCTGACGATGGCTGGAACTCGCTATTTTGGAACAACCACGACTTGCCGCGCTTAGTCTCTAAGTATGGTGACGACAAAAAGTATCGCATTGAGTCAGCGAAAATGCTCGCGACGTGTCTGCACTTCCTAAAAGGGACACCTTACATCTACCAAGGTGAAGAGATCGGCATGACCAACGTTGCTTTCGATACGTTAGAACAATACAAAGACATCGAAACTCACAACTTCTACAAAGTAAAAACAGAAGCGGGCGTAACCCATGAACACATGATGGGCGCGATTCACGAGAACAGCCGTGACAACGCTAGAACGCCTATGCATTGGGACAACAAACCTAATGGTGGATTTACAGAAGGTACGCCTTGGATCGAACTCAACCCGAATTTCCCAGAGATTAACGTAGAGAGTGCACTGAGCGATCCAAACTCAATATTCTTCCACTATCAAAAACTGATTGAGCTGCGCAAAGCACACCCTGCAATCGTTTATGGTTCATTCACTCCGGTCTTTGAAGAGCATGACCAAGTGTTTGCGTACGTGAGAGAACTGGATGGCGAAAAACTGTTTGTGGTTTGTAACTTCTCAAACGACAACCTGACACTGGATATGCCTGAACAATACCAAACTCAGACGCTTGATTGTCTCATCAATAACTATCAAACGATCACTGAGCTGTCAGCTAAGCTTGAACTGGCACCGTATGAATCATTTGCTGTAAAACTGTAATCATACGTTAAATTCAACACACCAAAGGCAAGGTTCTCCTTGCCTTTTTTATTGCCCAAAGCCATCGATTCTATCCAACATTTCACATCTTAGCCTAAGCAACCTAGCGCTTAGTTTGGGATGGTTTTCAACACCCCAAAATAGTTTGAGCCCGCCTTCACATTTCTCTATACGCGCCACTTCACAAAACTATGGCGATAGCCTGTAAAACAGCACTATATCGGCATTGCTATAGTTTTTTACTATATCAAAGGTGCGTTTACCTATTTCTCAAAGGCCAAATTAGTCGATATTATTTTCAGCAGATAATAAGAACTGGTAGAAGCGTTTCCCGTTACGGATAACCTTCTTAATATGGAACAAGACTATGAAACCTCTATTAAAAACACTTTCAATTTGTACCCTTGCTGCTCTATGCAATGCTCCTGCTATTGCGATGGAAGAAGGCGAAATCACTATCTGGATCAATGGCGATAAGAGCTACGCTGGCCTTGCTGAAATCGGTAAGCAGTTTGAAGAAGACACAGGCGTTGCAATCAAGGTTCAATACCCAGATTCTCTAGAAGCGAAATTCCAACAGCATGCTGCAACAGGCGGCGGCCCTGACATCATCTTCTGGGCACACGACCGTTTTGGCGGATACGCGGAAGCTGGCCTGCTTCATGAACTAAACCCAAGCAAAGAATTTAAAGAAAAACTTGTAGACTTCAGCTGGGATGCAGTAACAGTAAACGGCAAAGTTGTTGGTTACCCACTGGCAATCGAAGCACCTTCTCTTATCTACAACAAAGACTTACTGCCTACGCCACCAAAAACTTGGGAAGAGCTAGCTGACATTCAAAAAGAGATGGCGAAGCAGAACAAGAAAGCGATCATGTGGGACGTGAAAAACGCTTACTTCACATGGCCGATGATCTCAGCGGGTGGTGCATTCGCATTTGAGAAAACAGCGACAGGTTACAACGCGAAAAGCACAGGTGTGAACAACGCAGCTGGCGTTCGCGGCCTACAGTTCCTAGTGGACATGGTTGACCAAGGTGTTGTTGATCCAAACATGGATTACTCTGTATCTGAAGCTGAGTTCACTAAAGGTGAAGTAGCAATGACCATCAATGGTCCTTGGTCTTGGGGTAACCTAGATAAGCTAGGCGTAAACTACGGTGTTGCTGAACTGCCAACATTGAACGGCGGTAAAGGTAACCCATTCGTAGGTATCCTAAGTGCGGGCATCAACGCTTCGAGCCCAAATACGGATCTAGCTGTTGAGTTCTTAGAAAACTACCTATTCCAAGACGACGCGCTAAAAATCATGAACGATGATAAGCCTCTTGGTGCGGTAACACTGAAATCATTCCAGAAGATTCTTGAGAGTGATGAGCGCATCAAGTCAACAATGACTAACGCAGAAAACGGCGAAATCATGCCAAACATCCCACAAATGACTGCTTACTGGTTCGCTGAGGGTGCTGCAATTGATAACGCAATGCAAGGCAAGCAAACCGTGCGCGAAGCGCTAGACACTGCCGCAAAACAAATTACTAAGTAAACCATTCCATAATTAATATCCTATGTCCTTTGGCACAGCAGTTTGCTGTGCCTTTTTTTGTTTTGGAACCTTCATCCTATGCAAATCCCAACACTCTACCTAAAAGGTACGTTTAATGGCTGGGGACTTGATACCCCACTCACAGCAATCAACGACCATACACTGCAAGCCACGTTATGCCTCTCAACAGATCAATACCGCTTTAAGATCTCCGATCTCGATGGCACCAAGCAATGGACGTTATCAGGCCACCCAACCAAAGCCGTAGAATGTGCTCTAGAAAACGTGTTACCACTGGTTAACACTCAAGGCATTGGTAACGACCTACTCTTCACACCTCAAGCCGCAGGCCACTACACAGTGACCATCGACCTTGCATCTAACACGCCAGCCATGACCATAGAGCAAGGTGAACAGCAATCAGAAGCTGTAACGCAGAGACCGCCTGTCGATATTACATTAGAGGCAATCGAGGCCGAGCAACAAGAGTGGAGAAAGCCTAGCTTCGCTTTAGAGGCGAACGATCTTTTTGCCCAGCTTGCGATCACCGAAACAACGCCGTTTACTTTCGTGTTCGGCGACAACGTTGATGGCTACTACCACGGTACCACGCACACCTTCATCAACAGCGGCAAATATCGCCATCATCAAGGTTGGTTGTTTGGTGGGTTTGCAAGCTTCATCAATCGCGTTATCAATGACAAAACCCAAGCAAAACAAGCGTCTTTGATGCCTTATGGGCTTGAGCATAACTATCCATCGAACCAAGACTGCTTGAGCTTGATGCAAGAGAAAAGACAGGTCGCAATTTCCGTTAAGAGCGATACTGAGCAGACATTAAGCCTACTGCCTGAACTCAATATTCCAAGCCATTACGTGCAGGTTCATCAGTCTCCTAACCACATCATCCTAGAGATCGATGACCAGGTTTGTCCTGAAGGGTGCCCTAAGTTTGTCTCACTAACAGCCAATCACGCTGTACAAGTTGAAGAGCTTTCTTCAGAACAAGTCCGCTCTATCGCTGAGCCTATGCAGCTCTCTTCAAACAACATCAATCTTCTGTTCTCAACAAAAGAAGAGCAGACAGAACTGGTGCTGTACATAAGCTTTGCACATCAGCGACAAGAAGCTGAATACATGGCAGAAGACGCGGCAGAGAAAGGTGCATTAGTTCGCCACCAGCAAGCGATTTACCAGTTCCTATGTAACAACTACTTGTGGACCAACGACGTTGAGTACAATAGAGCAGTAATGTGGGCACGTTTAGCTAGCCGTACCTTTGTGAGCCATGAATTCGGTACTGGGATATGGGCTGGCTTACCTTGGTTTAAAGACTGTTGGGGACGAGATACCTTTATCGCGCTATCTGGAACCAGCCTGGTTAACGGTTTCTTTGAAGAAGCGAAGGCCATTATTGAGAACTTCGCAGCAATGCAGATGACCGACGAATCTTCGGTTAACTTTGGTCGTATTCCAAATCGAGTCACCAGTAAAACTAACATCATCTATAACACCACAGATGGTACGCCATGGATGATTCGAGAAGCGCTGGAATACATCAACTATTCGGGAGATGAGGCCTTTGCTAAAGCCATCTATCCAGCTTTAAAACGCTTTATCTCAGGCGTAGAGAAGCATTACCTTGCACAAGATGGCCTAATGAGCCACCGACATCCTGATACTTGGATGGATGCTAAAATTGACGGCGCGATTCCATGGTCACCAAGAGGACCAAAAGCGAATGATATTCAGGCACTCTGGTTCGAAAGCCTTCATTGTGCGATGGCTTTAGCTGACCTTGTTGGTGATGATGAAAGCAAACAGCAGTGGCAAACACGCGCTTCTCAAGTAAAGCAAAGCTTCATCAGCCAGTTTTGGCACTCAGAGCAAGGTTGTTTAGCGGATCACCTAACCGATGGCGATAAACCTGACTATAGCGTTAGACCAAACCAGCTAATGACAATATCAATTCCGCAGCAAGAGTCGCTGACTACGCCTGATATTGAGCAACACATCGTCAAAAATGCGGTCGATAAGTTATTGTTCCCTTGGGGTATCTGTTCTCTGCAGCAGCAACATATCGACTTCCACCCTTACCACGACAATCAAAGCCAATATCATAAAGATGCGGCCTATCACAATGGAACGATCTGGGGCTGGAATGCCGGCTTTACCGTTACGGCGTTAACGCGATACAAGCAACAAGACTTTAGCTACCGACTGTCTAAGAACCTTGCCAAGCAGATCCTTAATCAAGGATGTCGTGGCACCATGAGTGAAAACTTAGATGCCTACCAACACGACAATAACAAGTTAGTTGAATCTGGCACCTTTGCACAAGCTTGGTCGGTATCAGAGTACGCAAGAAACGCTCAGCAAGATTACTTAGGCTACCGCCCTCAATTGCTCGACAATCGTATTAATATTGCGCCTAAGCTGCCTCAACAGTGGACGCAATTTAACGCTTCGCTACCTTATGGCGACAATAAACGAATTGTCCTAGGTTATTCGTCAGATAATGAAGTCACTCGATATGCTTTCTCATCGAGTGAAGAGTCGGAAGCGATGTCTGATATCGAGCTGGTTTTAACCCTAGATATTAATAACAGCCACTACGCAGAAGTTCGTGTTCCTCTTGCGATTGATCTAGAGATCATCATCAACCAAGAGAACGGAGACGTGACAACGAATACTTCTAAGGCCGCAATAACCATTCATAACCAACCAAATTATGAACTGTTAGAAGGACTTGAGTTTGCGCAGCCTGATATTTCAATCGCCCACAATAGTATTCTTAATCAGGATTACTTACGTAATAAAAGGGAAAATCAGGAACTCGCAGTAGCGAAAGACTAATAGTAAATAAAAAGCCTGAACAAAAATATATCAAATAAATTGTTCAGGCTTTTTCTAGTGGTTCATAATAAATCGAATAAAATCGGGAAAGCGTTTCGCCCAAGCAATTTCATTATGTTCATGCCCTTCTCCTTCCATATAAATAAGAGAGACATTATCTTTATTTAATAAAATATCATTCATTGAGCGGGAACCATCTAAATATACCTGAGCAAAATCTACGCTGGTATCTTCTCGTTTTTCATTGGTTCCCATGTCCATATAGATCTTAACAGGAAGCTCAAACTCCAAACCAGAGGCATAATTGAAATATTCACTGTGGTTAAACCAAAACGCAGGTGAAAACACCCCAAGCGTACCGAATGCATGCTGGTGCTTGCCACCGCCATACAAACTGATCAATCCACCCATTGAACTGCCCGCTAAATAAGTGGAATTGCGTTGCGGCTGGGTTCGGTAATTACGATCAATATATGGCTTTAACGTATCAACGATAAAGTCGACGTAATCATCCCCTTCACCACCAAAATCGCAAAGCGCGTCTGGAATACCAAACTCACTGATCTGACTCGTCGCTTTCCAAGGCGAATACTCATTGTATCGTCCCATTTTATCGAGCTCATCGCTGCTGTCGATCGCGACTAAGATAATGCCATCTGTTTCACCTTGCTTTTGCATCTCATCCAAGGTGGTCTTTGCTTGCCAGCACATGCCATAAGTCGCAGTAAGCTCGTCAAACACATTTTGGCCATCGTGCATGTAGAGCACGGGGTAGTGCTTGTTGGATGTCCCGTAATCGTAAGGGAGGTAGATTCGTAGGGTGCGAGTGCGCTTTAATTGAGGCATAGGAAACGCCTCAATCAACAGCAGGTCATCTTGTTCTATTTGTGTCATTGCAAAAAACCGTTAACTCTAGATAAAAAAATAGCGCCTATATTAGGCGCTATCACTGTTCAATTACTTAGCGTTGACTGCTCGTACAAAGGCTTCTTGAGCCCCTTCGACATTCAGTGCTTTGGCTTCGTCTAATAAGCTGAGTGCTTTTGGAACATCACCGGACTTAACTGCATTTTGAATGGCAGAGATGTAGAAATCTTGAGTCTCTTGTTGAACACGGATTTGTGTTGTCGGCTTCTTCGTTTCAGCGACAACTGGTGCTGCGGCTACTGCTGCAGGCACAACAACTGGCTGGGCACGATAAGGGCGAAGTTTTAGAGTTTGAACTTCCAGCTCCAAGCGACCACCTAACTGTTTTGTGTAAACAGGGTCAGTTACCATTGGCATCACTTCACCAAACTCTTTGGCACGCACCTTGGCTGGGTGATCAACCTGAATCGCTTTACCTAATTGATCCGCTGGTGTGTAAACAACCATAAATGGGGTTTCGCTGGCATCGATACGCACGCGCTCAATATAGCTAGTGCGTGTAAAAGCATCTGATGCGCGAATTTTGAAATCTTCAAATTTCAGTGTTTTTACTGGCTGAAAATTTTCATCCAATAGAATTGCTTCCGGAGCAAACACTGAGTCATCAATCATCAGGCTAGACAGCGTCACTACCATTTCTCCGGAGCGATCACTGAATCTAAAGGCCGCAAAATGGCTATTGCCTTCTGTAAAGGTACCGACAGGAGAACCTAAGTCGATATCAAATTTTAAATCTTCATTGTCGTTAAGTTGAGCGTATGGAAATTGCGAAAAATCGCTACAACATACTTCTGCATTGGTTGGGGGCGTTAATTGTGTTTGTACTTGAGCATCTGAAGCACAACCGCTTAGCAAGGCACCTAGTAAAACGGCTAACATGGAGCTTTTATTTGTCATTGTAATCTCTCTCACTATTGGTTGTTAGTAGGGGGAAACGGAAAAAGGCAGCCAACCGGCTGCCCTTTACTATAAATGGTTTAGAACCAGATTTCAGTGTGAACACCGAATACAAATTGGTCTTTACCGTTTTCGATGCCGATTTGTGATGCACTTGCTTCATCGTCAGCTTTGATGTAGCTGATGTAAGGCTTCACTTGTGGGCGACCGAAGTAGTCTGAGTTAGCTGTGAATGCAGTTGCAACTTCTAGGTTGATAATGTTGCTTTCAACAGCGTCACCAGTACGACCCCAGTAACCTTCATCACCTTCTTCGTGACCGTAAGATGCAGTTGCTTCTAGACGAACATTGTCGTTCAGTTTGTAAGAAGGACGAGCTGCTACGATGTAACGAGTTAGACCTTCAGCACCCCAAAGTTGGTCGAGAGCTGTAATGTAAGTCACTTCTGTACCTAGTTGAACACGATCAGAAATGTTTAGTACACCGTAAGAAGTTAGGAATAGTGATTCAGCGTTGTCGTCACCGCCAGACCAGCCACCGAAGTTCACACCACGGTTTTGCATTACACCTTTACCGTAAGCGATCGCGTTCTGTGTCCAACCGTCTAGGCCGTAGTAGCTAGTGTTCAATGTTACAGAAGCACCGAAGCCGTCGTCATTCTCGCCGTCTAGAGCTTGCTGACCGTATTTGAAGTCAAAGTCTAGAGAACCGATACCAGCATCTACACCGTAGTAGTAAAGGTCTAGAGAAGACAGAGTTGCACGGTCTGCACCATTGTTAATTGAATCATCAGTATCTGCCATCATGTAAGCGATACCAGCAGTGTTGCCACCTAGCTTAGTTTGGATACCTGCACCGATACCAGAAGATTGCTTCCAGAACTCACCAGATAGGATACCTGCAGCACGGTTTAGGAAACGTTGACCACCCCAGATAGACGTGTCTTCGCCAAGAATGCCACCTAGCTCAACAAACGCTTCTTTTACTTCAAACTGTGCAGTCGTGTTGTCTTTTTGGCTGCCTGAAGAAGTGTATGCGTAAGAGTTACCGTTACCATATTCAGTACGTAGAACGTAGTCCGCCCAAACACCGTTTTGGTACTCTGAGTGCTTCTTAACTACAAATTCAACTTGGTTAGTACTCTTACCGTGTGTACCTGCTGTTTTGTAATCTGGCTTACCAAATTCAGTATCAACTGTTTTGCCATCTACAACGCGAACGTTAGAAGACATGTAACCGTGGATTTCCCAACCATCAGCAATCACGTCAGTTGGGTTAGCTACCTCAACTTCCATTGCCTCATCACCACTTGTTACATCAAGAGCTACTTCTTCTGCGTATACTGAGCCAGCCATTAGCGCGGTAGTCACTGCTGCAGCAATCAAACTTACTTTTTTCATTCTTAACTCCATTAAGGACGATTTATTTTTAGGTTTTATATTTTTGCTCTCTTGCGACAGCCAAAGGCAGTAATGGCGGACGTAAGATAGAGAGGTTTAGGGTTTCCCCTGATTCGTTTCAACGGGGTCAATATTAAGGGGGGCGCACAAGTTTGACTTCCTCCACCCCTAACTAAATTAAGGGGGATGAGAAGGGAGTAGAAAATTTACAGAACGGTGTTTAGAAGAGTTGGATCACTTAATCTAGGAGGAGTAGACAGTACACAGATCTAATTATTCATATCAAATGAGATCCAGCTCAAATATATTGTTTGAACTTAATCGGTAAATTATTTTTTTAACAATAAATTCTTCTTGAAGTTGCTTGACCTTAAAGAGACAAAGCTTTTTACTAATAGTTCACCAAAGCTGTTTAACGATTAAGAAATAAAACAATGACTAGAACGCTCGGACGCCCATATCCACTCGGTGCAACGCTAGATGACACTGGCTGTAACTTCTCTATTTATTCCCCTGACTGCCCTAATCTCTCACTCGCCCTCTTTGACGAGAATGATGAATTTGTCACTTATAAATTAGAAAACGAATACGCCGGCATAAAGTACACCTTTGTTGAGGGTATCTCTGCAGGTCAAAAGTATGGCTTCATCGTTGAGACAGAAGAAGGGTCACTGCTGCTCTCTGACCCTTATGGCAAGGCACTCAGTGAGCCACTTCATTATCAAACGCCTTATACGCCGGAAAAGAGTTTCGGTATGGCAAAGTGTGTAGTGACAGACGACAGCTTCGATTGGCAAGGCATCGAAGGACCTAGAATTTCTCGAGAAGAGACCGTGCTATTCGAAACGCATGTAAAGGGCCTAACCAACTTACACCCTGAAGTAGAGAAAAACGGCCAAGGTCGTTATATGGGGTTAGTCAGCCCTGAAATGCTCAGCTTTTACAAAGAACAGAACATCAACTCGCTGCAACTTTTACCGGTTGCTGCTTGTATGCATGAACCGCATCTTTTAGACATGGGCAAGGTAAACTACTGGGGCTATAACCCATACCTGTTCATGGCTCCAGACCCTCGTTATGCAGAAAAAGACGCCGTCACCGAGCTCAAAACAGCCATCCGTGAACTTCACCGCAATGGCATTGAGGTTATCCTCGATGTTGTCTACAACCATACAGCAGAAGGTGGCGAAGGCGGTTGTACCTTCAACCTGAAAGCGCTCGATCATCGTCATTACATCAAGCACGGTTGCCACTACGCAAACTTCACTGGCTGCGGTAACACGGTTGACCTAACATACCAAGCGTCACTCAACTTGGTTATGGATACGCTGCGCTATTGGGTAACTGAATTTAAAGTTGATGGCTTCCGCTTCGACTTAGCTGCAACGTTGGGCCGCCAAGGCGATCAATACAGCCCAGAAGCGGCGTTTTTCAAAGCAGTAGCTCAAGATCCAGTGTTGAAAGAGACCAAACTGATTGCTGAACCGTGGGATATTGGTCCGAACGGTTATCAAGTGGGTAACTTCCCACTAGGTTGGAACGAGTGTAACGACAAACTGCGAGACATTACCCGCAGCTTCTGGCGTGGCGATCAAGGCTACCTGAAAGAGTTCGCGACACGCCTAATGGGCTCACGCGATATCTACAGTGCCGCGCACTGGCCTTATAAGCTGACGGTTAACTACATCACTTACCATGACGGCTTCACCATGCAAGATCTTGTGTCTTACAAGCATAAGCACAATGAAGAGAATGGTGAGAACAACCGCGATGGTCACGGTGATAATCGCTCGGAAAACTATGGCGTTGAGGGTGAAACTGAAAATACCTTAGTAATCGCCACACGCGAGAAGCAGAAGCGTAACTTCATGGCGAGTTTACTGTTTGCCTTTGGTATCCCACACATTCTGACGGCGGATGTGCTGTCTCATACCCAAAACGGCAATAACAACGCTTACTGTCAAGACAGTGAAACGAGCTGGCTAAATTGGGAACCGAGCGAGCGAAAATCTGACTTTAAGCAGTGGCTCTCTGACATGGTTGCAGCTCGCCAAGAGTATATGGTGCCATTCATTAAGGCGTTCAGTGGTGAACAGCGTAACTCGAACCGAATCTTCTGGAGCCGTGTCGATGGCACGCTGATGGAGCACGATGACTGGAACCGACTCAGCTCTGTCGCTCTACATCTGGGAATTGGTGAAGATGGCGATGAGATGATCTACTTGATCAACCAAACCAATGCGCCAGCTCGCTTTAAACTGCCAAATGACAGAGAGCAAAACTGGGTAACGATTTGTGATACCAACTCTCACAATGTAAAACCAGGCTCTGCAGAAGGTGAAATGCTGCTTTCGCCAACGTCGATGGCCATTCTGCACTTTACTGCGCCTAGCCAGAAGAACAGCTCAAACACATAGAAAAGCGCTCAATATAAGAACGATTTACATAAAAACCAGTTATATTTATAGCTGGTTTTTTTATTCGGTGAATATCACAAATCCGTTTCTTTTATATGGAATTATTTGCATTGATGTGATTACGAAAACTGTTTAGTATGCTGCCACTATAAAAATGAATCTATAACGTCTTTGGATATCATGGCTTTACCTAAAACATTAATTCGTCTTTTCAAACCTTATATTGTTTTACTCACAGGAGGAATGATCTATTTAGCGGCAGCTCAGTTAGAGCGGATGGAGAACTCAGCGCGGGAGCAGTCTGCTTCTAACATTCGGATTGGTAACTCTATTATTCGATCTAATATTGAAGCCACTTTTGGTAAGCTCTACCTCCTCGAAACCAGCTTAGAACAAGGTCAAACGGCCTCAAAAAGCGCCTTCATCGAACTGAGTGAAAACATCCTCAAACGCACACCTAACTTCTCCGATATCGTCTTATATCATCTAGATACAAAGCAATACCTCTCTAGCCGCGGCTTATCCCTCCCCTCGTCGACACTGAACAGCCTAACATGGCATAGAATCGATAGTGTCGCAGAAGATTTCTATATCTCTTCAGTCTATCAAAAGACTGATGGACGCTGGGTATTCGCAGTTAAGCACACCATTTCAGACCGCCCGAAAGAGATATGGATCGAGTTTGATCTTCTTCACACCACCCAAGGTTTACGTGATCTCAAAACACTGAACAATGGCTACATATTTGTCGTCGACCGCTCAACGGAAAGACTGATCTTCCACCCAGATCCAACACGAGTAGGCACAAAATCGATCAGTTTTCATGCGGGAATCAGCCACCAGTTATCCTTGGGGCAAACCTCTGGGCAACACGAGTACTACTATCAAGATCACTTTAAAGTATCGGTTTATGATGCAGATAACAGCCTAAACTGGGTATTCATTGCCGGTACCGATCGACAAGACATACTGACGAGCTCCCATCAATTTACCTTGACCGCGATTGTGCTTAGTTCACTCCTACTTCTCTGGATTGCCGCCAATTATCTAATTCACAGGCTCAACCTAGCGCTATCACTCCTCAATCAAGTGGATGATATAGCGGGCTTTAAACGTCAGCTTAAATCAGTAATCAATCACTTCTGCTACAACAAGGGCATTCAATTTTGTCTCTATGATTCAACGAGTCACGCATTTAGCACGATCGATTACCATGGAAACAAGCGCATTGTGCATACCAATCAATCCCTAGCACAAAGCTTGCTACCAGATAGCCTAACCTACCGCAATGGAGGCTATGCTGACTCACTGGCTCGAAGCCTTAAAATTACCGAGCGTCACTACTGCATTCCACTCCATTCACGCAAGCAGCTCCTCGCCGTGCTCTACATCAACAGCACATTCCCTATTAACCGCTCTATTCTGCGTATGGTTCGAAGCGCTACTGAAACATCATTAGCGAATCTTGTATTGCATCATCAACTAAGTTGCAAAGACCTGATGACTCAGCTTGATAACAAGAACAACTTCAATACTGCATTAGCGTCTCATCTTAATGAACCTGATACCTTTGTCGCTCTACTGGATATTGATCATTTCGAGCACCTGAATAACGCTTATGGTGAAACCATCGGTGATAGCTTAATTAAGAACACAACCGAAGCCATTCGCTGCCACTTTCCAAAACCAAAGAGTTTGAGCTTGGCACGAATGGGTGGCAAAGAGTTTGCCATTCTTTTTAAAGCCAACAGCGAGAACGATGCTAGAACCCAGCTAGACCAGTGCAGGGTATCCATTGCCTCACGCACGATTAAGACGCCTGATATTGATCTTTCAGCCAGCGTAAGCATTGGGTTTTCTTCGCTCAAAGGGGAGTCAGAACCCGCACTGGCGTTAGCGGAACAAGCCAAAGTGATTGCTCAGCAACTAGGTCGAAACCGCGTCGAAGGTTATTTCAAACCTATGTCACCGGCAGACGCAGCTTCCACCGCTGCTGCATAAAACCGATAAAGCGAACAAAAGCACCGAACTCCCTCTTCGGTGCTTTCGTTTTTTCTGAAACCGACTACAATGCCTCTCCGGTCAAATCCAACGCTGTCATTCGCTCAATAGAAAGAACCTACTCATGATAAAGCTCAGTCATCGACTTCAATCTATCAGTGACCTCATTACTAAACCCTATGATCATATCTGGGATTGCTGCTGCGATCATGGCCACTTAGGTATGCAGCTATTGATTGAGCAAAAAGCGCCGAATGTTCACTTCGTCGATATTGTTCCCAGCCTGATGAGCGAGCTTGAAGCAACTCTTAGTCAGCACTTTGTCGCGAACAATCTGGGCAACCAAGATAGCGAAACCACTCAACAGTGGCACGTGCACTGTATGGACATGAGCCAACTGCCACTTACCGATCACAAAGGCAAACATCTGGTTGTCATTGCGGGTATCGGCGGAGAGCTAACGCAGATGTTAATCGAAGCCGTCATTTCAAATAACCCGAATATCTCCTTTGATTTTCTACTGTGCCCAGTGCATCAACTGTTTGAGCTGCGTGAGTATCTCGGGAAAGGCGACTTCTCAATGATCGATGAAAAGCTCGTGGAAGAGAATCGACGCTTCTATGAAATACTGCATGTAACCTATCAGCCAGCTAGCAACGAGTTAGCAGGTACTCACTTACACCAACATAAAGTGTCTCCTGTCGGCAACAAGATTTGGTTACCTAACAGTGAACAAGAACAACACGTGATCGAGAAATACAAACAGCGTACCTTGCAACACTATCAACGCATCTCTTTTGGTTTAGAAAAGCGAGGAAAGCCCAACTCTGTGGCTCATATCATAGAGCAATATCAAGCTGTTTAAGTCGCTAGAACTGCAAATCGAAGACAAAGAAAAAGCCGATTGGAATCAATCGGCTTTGTTGTATCTGGAATCAATGGCGTAGGCTATTGCTTACTGCTATACACGCCATCAAGGTACTGGTCTTTCTCTTCCCAAGCTCCGTTTAACCAACTGTGGAAACGACGCTTGAAGACCTTATCTTCAAAGTAGTTGCCGTCTAAGTTTTCATCCATTGGGTGTACTTTAATTCGCACCACAATTTTGGTCATCTTGCCCTTAAGCATATCCTCAAATGGTGATTCTTGATTCTCTGGATACGCTAGTGTCACATCAACGACACCATTAAGCATGTGGCCCATATTAGAAAGAGCAAACGCCACACCACCCGTTTTTGGCTTTAGTAGATGTTGGTAAGGAGTTTTCACTGTCGCCAATTTATCAGCATTCACGCGCGTGCCTTCCACGAAGTTCACTACAGTCGTCGGGTTGTTTTGAAACTTCTGACAAGATTTCTGAATCGCATTGAAATCATCGTTGCGGCGTTCTGGGTTTTTAAGCAGAAACTCGCGCGAGTGCCTTCTCATGAATGGCATATCCAAGCCCCAACACGCCAAGCCCACAAACGGTACATAAAGAAGGTCGTGCTTAAGGAAGAACTTAGGCATTGGCATTCTGTCTTTCATCACCGAAGCTAAAACCACAATATCCGCCCAGCTGCGATGATTCGACATCATCAAATACCACTGCTCTTTTGATAGTTCCTCACCCCCTTCAATTTGCCAATCGATACGGTTCATCGAAGACAAAATACCGAGATTCACTGTCGCCCAAAGCCAAAACACAGCATCAGACGCACGGTTAGACAATTTAGTTACCGAGGCAACAGGAATGAGCAGTTTAATCAAGGCAAGCAAAGAGATCAGCACCGTTATCACGGCAGTGTTGATAGTCACCAAGGTAACACTGATGACTAAACGGAGGTTATCTAACATATTGGTAAACAGTAACTTAACGAAATTCGGTATAAAACAGGAGCGCATATTATACCTTTTTCACAGCCTCTCTATCTACCGATTGAAATATTTATGACACATTTACCGAGTGGTCATAGCAGTTAGACTTTAGTGAATTTGTCACGCCATTGGGTGGGAGCCAAGTTAAAAGTCGCTTTAAAGTGCTTGCGAAAGACGCTCTCAGACCCAAAGCCTGCTTGCTCTGCCACTTGATGAATTGCGTAGTCGGTAGACTCTAACAATCGCTGACTAAGCTTCAAACGCTGTTGCAGTAACCATTCACCAAACGAACATCCATATGCGGCTTTAAATTGACGGGTAAACGTACGTCGACTCATTGCACACAATGAAGCGACTTCATCTAGGTTGTATGACTTAGTTAGGTTCTGCTCTATCTCCTGAATCACACCTTCAAAGCTAATGGCCTGAGTTGGCTTAGTTTGTATCGGCGTCGGAATGTATTGCTGTTGACCACCAGAGCGATACGGGGCAGTGACCATGATACGTGCAAGTTGGGTCGCGACCTCAGTCCCACATACTTTCCTCACAATATGTAAGCAGCAATCCAACGCAGCTGCGGTACCCGCTGAAGTAATCGTGCTCTCGTTATCGATAAACAGAGGCTGCTCATCGAATTCAACAAGAGGAAAGCGCTCTTTGAACTGTTGACTAAAGGCCCAGTGAGTCGTCGCCTTCTGCCCGTTGAGTAACCCCGCTTCCGCCAACACAAAAGCACCTAAGCAGAGCCCGACAATGGTTTTACCTTGCGAATGACACAATATCAGTTCATCAATTAGGGCTTTTGGCACCTGAGGTAAAGAGTTGGGCCAACTCGGCACTACAATAATGTCGCAATCGCGAGCACGCTCAATCCCCTCTTCTATACTGATACCAAAGCCTGATCCCGAGGCAAAATCATCCCCAGAGAGACTGCACAAGCTCACTGAAAACTTGGGTTGCTGCTCAATGAATACATCTTGAAAAACCAAACAGGGTACCGACAAATGAAATGCGCTGATCCCTTCAAACGCGATCACAGCGACTTTGACAGGCTCAGTAGAAGACGAAAGCATTAAAATGACCTCAATAGAACAATGGCCCAATTTGAGCGATAGATTACCTTAAACACAGTATTACACGTTTTCACTCTGCACCATAATTGTTGGACATTAATTCATCGGAGCAAACATCATGAAAATTCATCACCTTCGCAGTGCCACTTTTATTATTGAATCAGGCCAATACCGTATTCTGATTGATCCGATGCTAGGTGAAAAAGGCTCACTGCCTCCGTTCTCTGTATTACGCTTCAAAGCAGCCAAGAACCCAACCGTAGACTTACCCGCCAATGCAGGGCCATTACTTGATACGGTGACTCACGCTTTAATCACACACAGTCAAACCTTTGGTTTCAAACTCCTACAACATGGTGACCACCTAGACACTGCAGGTGAAGCTTTCTTAGTTAATAACGGCATTTCAGTCGCCACACCAAGCAAAGATAAAGCTTACCTAGAAAAGTATGGGATTACCGTGAGTCATGGTTTAGACAGCTGGGTCGAGACGGATTATCTAGAGGGGAAAATCACCGCGGTGCCTGCGCAACATGGTCATGGCTGGATCCATAAAGTGATGGCAAATGGCTGTGGATTCTATTTAGAGCTTCCAAATGAACCATCAATTTACATCAGTGGTGATACGGTACTGACTGACGACGTGAAGCGTGCGCTAACTGAGCTAAAGCCCGATATTACTGTGGTCGCAACTGGTCAAGCTCAAATGGATGTGGGGCAGCCTCTGTTGATGCCAACCGATGAAGTGATGGAGTTCATCCGCCTTTCTCCAGGTAAAGTGATCGCCAATCATATGGAAGCGTTGAATCACTGCCCTATCGAACGTTCAACATTAAAGCAGACGCTTGAACATCATCAATTAGCTGACAAGGTGTTGATTCCTGAAGATGGTGAAACACTAGAGTTTTAAATAAGAGATATTTACTCTAAATATCAAAATTTCTGTCTCCTAAAAGAACAAACCCCGCGTAATGCGGGGCTTGCTCTAGGCAGTGTCTGTTTTTTAGAAGCTGTAAGCAACAGAAGCTTTGAAGTTACGACCTGCTTCATAGCTGGTGTACTTCTCAGAACCCCAAGAGATACCGAAGCCTGTGTGCTCAGCGTACTTCTTATCAAATAGGTTATCGACAGCAAGGTTAACCGACAGGTCCTTAGCAAAATCTGGAACGTAAGCCGCCCAAATGTTGTGAGTACCGAAGCCAGCACGTTCAATCTTCACGCCATCTTCATCTGTGTAGTCATTACCCGGAACAAAACGTGAATCCCAACCAAACACTAGCTCGTTAGATAGACTGTAGTTGAAGCCCGCTTTGATGTTGTGGATGCCAGTCTTGTTCATGTGGCTTGTTTTGCCATTTTTTAGACTAGTTTGGTCACCGTCAGAGAACGAGTGGTTTGCGTATAGCGCAAAGTCATCGATGCTGTAAGTAAATACTGTCTCTACACCCCACACTTCAACATCGTACTGGTTTGCCAGTGTTGTGTTGTTTTTCGTTGGGTGCATTTGGTTATCAAGGTCGTACTGGTAAGCCGTGAAACCTAGGATTGCATGATCAGCTGCAAGCGAATCAGACAGATCGTAATCGAAGCCCGCTTCGTAGTTGTTACCTGTCATCGCCTTAGTATCCGCTTGATTTACATCACTTGCGGCTTTCATGGTTAGCGTTTCAGGAAGTGCAGCACCCTTGAATAGGCGACCGTAACCAACACGTAGTCTTAGGTTGTCTGTTGTTTGGTGCTCACCTTGGAACTTAGGTGAAAGCTGGTCGTACTTACCAGAGAACACGCCACCTAGTTCGTGCACGTCATAACGAAGACCTGTCACAAAACGGAAGTCACTGATTTCAAAGGCGTCTTGAGCGTAGATACCGTAAGCAGTAACGGTACCACCATCCATGTCGTAGTTCTTAGTCTCGCCTGCTTTAGTACCTGAAGTGTAAGTACCTAAACCAGAGTCAATCCACTGTTTCGCTTTGTAGCCTTCAACACCATAAGTCAGCTCATGATCACCGACCCATGAGATATTACGGATATCACCACCAATGGTTGTTACATTGTATTCACGATCTGGAATAGACAGTTCGCCGTCTTTAGTGAATACCCAGCTACCTGATGAATTATCCCAGTTACCGTAGTCTTCAGTTAGTGCATCACGGTCCATGTACTGACGGTTGTAGTACAGGTCAGTTGTTAGGTTTACAAGATCGCTGCCATTGTCGTAATGGTGGTTTAGTGTCACTGTATCGCGGCTGATTGCATGGTAGTTATGCTCATCATCTGCGTACAGTGCACCCGCTTTTTCACCTGAAAGCTGGCGCTTACCACCATCTTCGTATTTGTTGAATGTCAGCTTAAATTCGTTGGCGTCGTTTGGAATAAATACCACTTTCGCCAAGCCAGACTTTAACTCGCCTTGCTTAGATGTAACGTCATCTTCACCAGGGATATGTAGGTCACCATCTTCAGAGTAGTTAGCGATACCCATGAATTGCAGTTTGTCGTTTAGCTTCGCGTAAACAGCTACGTTAGTAGTGAAACGCTCATAAGCCGTTTGGTAGCCAGTCTTAACACGTGCACCAACTGTTTCGTCACCACGCAATAAGTCACTCGGATCTTTTGTTTCGTAGCTGAATGAGCCGTTAATCGCACCCGCACCCGAAAGTACAGAGTTACCACCTAGAGTGATTTCTGCTGATTTCAGCATTGCAGGATCAAACGTCTGGTCACCTGAGTGGTGGAACAATTGACCTTCTTGGCGAGCGCCATCGATGGTAACAACCGAGAACTTGTCTTCCATACCACGGATGAAGACTTTACGAGAGTAACGAGCGTTACCATCTACCGTTACGCTCGGCATGGTATTGAGAACATCTTTAATGTCTGACGCTTGTTTCTGTTCCAGAGTATCAGAGTTGATCTCAGTTTGAACGTGTTGATCTAGGGCGGAACCGACAACAACGACGGTTTCATCGGCAGCTTGGGCAGCAAAAGTAGTAAGTGCAACGGTAATCGCTGCAGGGAGTGACTTCAGTTTCATAATAGTACTTATATTTTATAAACAACAACAAGAGCGGTGCATAATACACGATGCAAATGATAATTCATCTCATTTACATTCTTTACTTTTCTATGCTTTATTTTTATAAAATCACAATGTAGTATTCATCAAAGTTCACTGAACTCTTGTTTTTTGAACTGAATATTTCAAAAAAACCTAGAAATAGGTAGCCACCAGTCTCTATCTGGTGGCTTTTTAAAAGCAACCCGCACGAAACCCACCCAAACCGTTCGAAATAAGCTAATAATTACCAACAGGAAAAATCAAGAAACTGAATACAAGATCACATTACTATTCAATTAATTGGTTATGCTCTGGTTTAGACACTTCACAATAATTCGATGGCTTAACTTTCCTTACCACGCTTACATGTCGTTACGCCAGATAACAGATGCCCTTGCTATGATGATTCACGTCATAACAAAACCGCCATCATCGCTATCGAAAAATTCTTATGAAAACTCTTTACCAACTTTCGGACTCTGACTTTGAACAATACCTCCTTTCAATCAAACCCATAGTCAGAAGAAGTGCCAAATCTCAGCGTGAAATAGAACAAGTTGCTATCGAGTTTGGTTATCAATTTACCGATAGCTATCACTACCAAAATCAGACCACAAAGGTTTCTCTGCTTTGCCCAAGTTGTAACCACATAGTCTTTAAACAACCTCGCTCAATACTCACCAACCCTGCTTGTCCTAGCTGTAAAGTGGCAACCAAAACAAAGCCATCCAACAACAAGGCCACTAACCGTTCAATTCGGCTTGATGACTTGATATCGACCCAAGGCTCAAAAAAGCTCGCTAAAGCAATTAGGGATTCCAAGATCTAAAAATAAAGTCATTTAGACACAACCAAGTCATAGAGAAATAAATTACAGTGAGTCATATGGACTCTTAAGTCAGTTAAAAACAATCCCAAACCCCATTTGATAACGATTCTCATTATTGGCATATAACCTGCTAATATTATGTCAGACTCTTTGATTATGCTTATTAGAGCCTTGCTATCGAGGCACTCAATAGGAGGTTAAGATTATGACAGAACTACCCCACGGCTTAGTGTCAGGCACAGTGATTGGGAGAACTGATTGGAACCATCAACTTTTTTCGATTGAAGTGAAAACGCCTGTCTCCAGTTATCTTGCTGGGCAATTCACCAAACTAGGGCTCGAAAACGAGCAAGGAGAATTAGTCAGACGCGCCTACTCAATGGTGAATGCTCCTTCACACACTAAGGACCATCAACATTTAGAATTTCTGATAGTAAAAGACTCTGACGGACAACTGTCTCCCAAACTCCACCAGCTCCAACAAGGTGATGAGGTGTTTGTTGGGCGGGATCCTAGTGGATTTATGACGCTCGAAGAGATCCCTTCGACCGCGAAAGATCTATGGATGTTGTCAACAGGTACCGCAATTGGCCCATTTCTATCACTTTTAGAACAGCTTCAACAACAAGAGACACCTCTCCCGTTTGAGCACCTCATCCTTGTTCACGCGGTAAGGACTCAAGCTGATCTCACTTATCAAGAACGCATCCAAACATTCATCCAACACTTTCAAGGAACGCTTCATTATGTGCCAATTATTTCACGAGAATCCGTTACCGGAGCTTTGCGCGGACGAATCCCAAGTCTGTTACTTGGAGGCGACCTTGAGCAAGCCACGTCTGTCACTATCAATAAAGAGCGTAGTTTCTTCTACCTTTGCGGCAATCCAGAAATGGTTCGCGACACTAGCGCAGCCTTAAATCAGCTCGGATTAGAAAAGCACCTACGTCGTAAACCCGGTCAATTCAGTAGCGAAAATTACTGGTAATCCGAATTCATTCTCTTCAAATTCAATGACAAAAGGATCACTTTATGGCCCATTTACGTATTCCAAAACACTGGACGATTCAACGCTCAACGCCCTTTTTCACCAAAGACAATATTCCAGCGGCACTACTCAACCACCACAATACCGCCGAGGGTGTGTTTGGGCAGATCTGTGTAATGGAAGGGACTGTCACTTTCTATGGCTTTGCTAATGCTGATGCTATAGAGCCAGAGCAGGTCATCGTGATTGAAGCTGGTCAATTTGCTACGAGCCCTCCTCAATACTGGCACCGTGTTGAACTCAGTGACGACGCGCAATTCAACATTAACTTTTGGTCTGAAAAAGAGACCAAGAAGATGTTCAACACTCGTAAATAACATTGTGCTCTTAAGATCTCCAATAACGAACAGCCGTATAAAACCACACAATAACCATAATAAAAACAATGACTAATCATGATAGACAACACATCTAAAGTGGCGCACACTGCGTGAATTGATCATTTTGATACTTATTATTGATGTTTAAAGTAAGAGAGGAAGCCATGCTCAACATTGCTTTTTTTAGCTCAAAATCATACGACGAAAAGTCATTTACACTGGCGAAAGGTGAACTCAAGGCTGAGTTTCATTTTCACGACTTTCGTTTAACAACCACGACAGCGAAGATGGCTCACGATTGTGAAGCTGTCTGTGCCTTTGTAAACGATGATTTATCTCGCGACGTTTTGGAAGTATTGGCTCAAGGTGGCACTAAGCTTATTGCAATGCGTTGTGCAGGCTTCGACAAAGTTGACCTAGAGGCAGCAAAAGAGCTTGGTCTTCAGGTTGTTCGCGTTCCTGCTTATTCACCAGAATCCGTGGCTGAGCACACAGTTGGCATGATGATGTGTCTAAACCGAAAACTGCACAAGGCATATCAACGTACTCGTGACGCGAACTTCTCTCTTGAGGGCTTGGTTGGTTTCAATTTTCACGGTAAGACCGTCGGTGTCATCGGTTCAGGTAAAATTGGCCTCGCGACCATGCGTATCCTGAAAGGCTTGGGAATGAACATTCTGTGTTACGACCCATACCCTAACCCACTTGCTGAAGCACTGGGTGCAAGATATGTCGAACTGGATGAGCTATACCAACACTCAGACGTGATTTCTCTGCACTGCCCTATGAGCAAAGAGAACTATCACCTACTTGATGCGACAGCATTTAGCAAAATGAAAGATGGCGTGATGATCGTGAATACCAGCCGTGGTGAACTACTGGATTCTACAGCGGCAATTGAAGCTCTAAAACAGAGCAAGATTGGCGCACTAGGCCTTGATGTTTACGACAACGAGAAAGAGCTGTTCTTCCAAGATAAGTCTAACGATGTGATTGTCGATGATGTATTCCGTCGTTTGTCTGCATGTCACAACGTACTATTCACTGGCCACCAAGCATTTCTGACTAAAGATGCTCTATCAAACATTGCCAACACCACGCTCGGTAGCATTATTGCTTACTTTAGCAATGAAAAGAGTGGCAATGAGCTTATCGAGCTATAACCGATAGCTCTAGATACGAACGACCACGAGCTGACTTGGAGCTCGTGGTTCATTAAAAGATCCTAAATACAGAAGTGGCAGTTTTCCGTATCTAAGCCATGAATACCATTTCGAATCGCCAAATGTTCATTACCCGCATCGATACCCATTTGGTACCCCTCACTCAATAGCGTCTGGTCCATGGTCAGCCTTTTTACTCCAAAATTCTCTGGGGGCGCGATCACTTTGATCTTGGCATCCTTCGGTGGGTTACGAATAAACTCTAGCGACTGGTTATAGTTTTCAGCACGTACCGCCATCGATTCTGCAATATTGGGATACTTTGAAAGCAGCTTTTTGATCACCCATTGATATTTTTGTGGCTTCATCTGATAGCTCAAGGGATGTGACAAGATCACAGTAATATCACGCGCGCCGCGACGATAAGCTTCTCGAACGGGAATAGAGTCCGCGACACCACCATCGGTATAACAACCACCTGAAAAGCATGGCGTTTCTCGATAAGCGATAGGTAAAGCTGTTGTCGCCTCTACGACATTGGAAAGGTTTTCTGGCTTGATTTGGTAGTAGTTCGCATTACCAGTTTCAACATTGGTCACCACTGCATAAAACGGAATGCCCCCAAATAGACGGCTGTAATCTAATGGGTAACGTAGGTTCGACTCTTCCCACAACCATTTCACGTCTACCAAATTGCCACCCTTGGCAAAACGCGCTGGGTTAAAAAAGGCTTTGTCTGTCGCCATGGTGGTGATCACATCTAGACTACGACGTGGTGCATGAGACAGATAGCCGATTATGTTGGAAACGCCAGCCGACACACCGAATGCAAAATCATACGGTTTAAAACCCTCCGCCATGAATGCATCCAATACACCCGCTGCGAAAATACCTCGCATTGCGCCGCCTTCTACAATCAGTGCTTTCTTACTCATTTTTCTACTCTATTTACTGCTCTAAAACTGATAAAAGGAATAGTAAAACTCGCTAGCTCCAAATGATAATGGGATAAATTTATAGATTCGATAGGCAAAATCTATCGACAAAAAACCGCAGACGAAGTCGCCTGCAGTTACAAAGATTTAAATAAGTCAGATTTATGAAGATCAGTTAAGAATGGCAGAGCCGAGTTTTAATGTCGCGGCTATGTTTCGTGCTGTTCGAGTTAGGTTGGTTTCTGCCTCTTTCAATACTTGCTCTAGCGGCTGAGGAGAACGTACTGTGCCAAAAAGCGCTCCCATCGCAGAGTAGAGCTCATCAACTTCAGTGCCCAGCGAACCCGCAATTCCTATCGTTGGGATACCCTGCTTTTGTGCTCGCAGCGCAATACCGAAAGGGGTTTTACCTTGCAGGGTTTGGTTGTCCATCTGCCCTTCTCCAGTAATAACCAGTGAAGCACCTTTAAGTACCTCGTCAGCATTTAGCGTGTCTAGCACCATCTCAATACCTGGCTTTAACTGCATTGCAAACAGCAAGCTCAAACCCATTGGCGAGCCACCCGCAGCCCCATACCCTGATATTTCTAAGGTGTCGGCTTTGGCAGCGCTAGGATGTTGTTGCATGGCAACGGTCGCAAAGTGGTGAAGAGCCGAATCCAACGCTTGCACTTGTTCAGGCGATGCCCCTTTCTGTGGACCAAAAATATAACTCGCACCATTTTCACCGCAAAGCGGGTTTGCAACATCACAGGCGACTGTCAGGTCAATATTACTCAAGCGCTCATCGGCCCCTGAAAGGTCGATCGTCGTTAGCTGAGACAAAGCAAATCCACCTAACGCGATTTCTTTACCTTGGTCATCCAGCAGCTTGCCTCCTAGAGCCTGAACAATACCTGCACCGCCATCATTGGTCGCACTGCCGCCTAGCCCAAGTATGATTGCCTCTGCACCTTGCTCAATCGCTTCAAGCATTAATTGCCCAGTACCAAACGACGTCGCTAGCATTGGGTTACGCTTATCTGGAGCTAACAAATCCAAACCGGACGCTTTGGCAATCTCAACAAGGGCAGTACGCTTTGGGTTACTAGGTGAAGGCTCTAGCATTGCCCATTGCGCGGCAACTGTATTACCAAGCGGGCCCATAACTTCAGTGGTGTACTTGTTACCCGACAATCCCTGAAGCAGCACATCGACAGTGCCTTCTCCGCCATCAGCTAGGGGAAGTGCCACATACTCTGCATCCGGAAACACTTCTCGAAAGCCATTTTCAATACATTTCGCCACAGAAGCAGCGTCTAATGACTCTTTGAATGAGTCTGGTGCGATAACTATTTTCATAATTCGTAGATCCAATAAGCCCCTATGAGTGATCGACAAGCCAATCAAACGATAGGGGCAGTATAACCAGAGACGCGGTATTAGCTTGCTGCTGCAGCTTTTACTTGTGACTTCTCTTTAGATTTTAACCAAACCATAATCGCGCCAAGTACAGCAATTGGTACTAATGGGTCGATCTAGACAAACCAAACAATAGAGGTATTGAAGTTATTTGCTAATCGAACCCTTGGGATTAAGGGCTAGAGTACTCTTCTAGCCCCTTCGAAGCACCTTCACAATACGAGCCGCAAAGAAGATCACTAAGCTAGCAACATAGATCTTGCCAACCCATAAGCCCAGGTTAATAAGCTGATTTTCCTGCTCAACGAGAAGCTTATATTCAGCGTTTGAGAGATAAGGGTCATCAAAGGGGGCAATAGTGACCCCAAAAATAAGCCAAATAAACAGAGCAACACCGCCTACAGAGACAAATAATGCCAGCAGTGAAAGTTGTTTAAGCACTCCTAATAGTGTTTGCGTATTCAACGACCATTGAGCTTTTTTCACTTTATGTCCTCTATCGTGGGGAAATGCGTGAAACGAGATGACTAGAGTCTCAAGTTCCACTTGCCTTGATGGTCACGGTCGCAGTTTTCTTGGGTGTCGTAACTGATGTGTTTATCCGCACTCTTGAGTTTAATCCCAACCTGATTGAACGCATTTTGAATGACTGAAGCGACTTCCTGTTGGCCTCCACTCTCTAAGAAATGGGTTCTATCTTGATTAGTATCGAATACACCAACGATTTTCAGGCTCTGAGGAAAAGAAGAGAAGTTGACTATATGAGTCACCCACAGAAAACCATCGTAGCCTTTCAACGTATCTTCACAAACCTCGGTGAGTACGTCTCTAATTTGATTTTCTATCTTCTTATCCGATTTGCGCATAAAGCAACGTCCCTATTTAACACCTTAAAGTATAAGGTTTTTACAACTCAAATCTATTAAGCCGTATTGGACACTGCGGCTGCTTGAATTGCAAAGTATTTATAGGAAATCAAAAGGGAAAATATTTGGGGGAATATGTGAGAAAGAACGACCCACGTTGATTAGCTGAGCTATGCAGCAAGGTAATCAAGCATGAGTCGTACATACAAGTCTGAAGGTTAAGCGCTCGCGGCTTGTTCCCAATCCGTCAGCAACTTCATGATTACGCGTGAGTTTTGGTGAGTTGCCATTGGCGCAGCAAGTTCCTTGTTACCTTGCTCAACCCCCCGGCGGATATTGCGCACTTGATAATGGAAGCCATCGCCTTGCGCTTCAACTTTCACTTCACGCTTCGACGTTTCGTAGATCTCAACCGTGAATCTGTTTTCTTCAGTCGGTAACCATGGGTTGGTATCGAGCGTGATACAGCCTTTGCTACCTAGAATCGTAAAACCATGCTTTAGCCCATGGTCTTCTGCAGTGTGGATTTGAACGGTAAAGCTATCATTGAAGCGCATCATCGCTGACGATTCGCAGATATTACCATCTTGGCCACGTCGACCGATTGCAGAGATCTGTAGGTTTTCAAACACACTCTCTCCAAACTGGTGCTGTGCGACAGAGTGAATCAGAGACATCGGGTAACAACCTAGATTGTACAATGCGCCTTTACTTTCTGGATTCACAAACTGATCAATCGCCGCGATGTATGACGCTTGAATCGAACGTACTTCACCAATATCGCCACTTGCTAGCTCTTTATGAAGCGAAGCGATAAGTGGGTGGTTTAGATACATCAAGCCTTCAGCAAAGAATACGCCCGCTTCTTTAACAGCTGCTAGCGCTGCGTCTGTTTTCTCCACATCAACTGACAACGATTTCTCACACAGAATCGCTTTGCCTTTTTGAGCAGCTTTAATTACATACTCATGGTGAACGTGATTTGGTAGCGCAATGTAGATAATATCAACTGACTCATCTTCGATTAGAGCGTCATAGCTATTAAAAGTGACGGTTGGCTGATATTGCGCAGCAAAATCGTTCAGTGTTTTCTCTGTACGCCCTGCAACTGCGTACAACTCACTTTGAGCATCGCCTTTGATTGCATCTGCCATGACACCCGAAATAAAGCTAGTACCTAGGATTCCCCATTTCATCGCTTACTTCTCCTGCTTCTGAGTTTCAAATGCTTGTACCAGTTCAGTCATATCGGTCTGAATAAAGGCCTGCGTATGAGGCATACCAAAGTGTTGATTGATCGCTTCACGATCAGCGTACTGCTCAAGCAAGATAACTCTATCACTCTGCTTTTCATCATAGGTTGCAATCGCTTGTAAGCAACCCGGTTCACTCTGCATGTCTAGGCAGAACTGCTCAATCGCTTCGATGGCTACAGCACGCTCAATGTTTGGCTTTATTCTTAGTTCAGCCGTTACGAAGATAGGATTCGTCATTTTCATCTTTCCACAGTTTTAGATCCTCACTAATATAATTAACCCTTAATAATTGATAAACTCACGTTTCGTTTATTGTTTGTAAACTAATAGTGTTTAATAAGGCTTTATCATGGATAAACTCACCAGTATGAAGGTATTCGCTTATGTGGTTGAGCATGGCAGTTTTCGACGAGCGGCCGATCACTTTGCCCTCTCAGCGACCATGATCAGCAAGCATGTTCACTCACTAGAGACAGGCCTTAATACTCAACTCTTGCACCGAACCACGCGCAAACAGTCTTTAACCGACTCCGGCCAGCTCTATTACCGCGAGTGTAAACGGATACTGGAAGATATCAGTAACGCAGAAAATCTGATTCAGACACTCGAAAACAAGCCGCAAGGCACAGTGAAAATTAACAGCCCTATCACCTATGGAAATAAGGTGTTAGCTCCCATCATTGCCAAGTTCTTAAGCCAACATCCAAGTATTAACGTTGAACTGATGCTCAATAATGACCTCGTTGATCCTTACTCTTCGGACATCGATTTGATTGTGCGTATTGGGGAACTCACCGACTCCAGTTTGGTTGCTCGTCATCTGGGTGATTATGAGATGATTTATGCCGTATCACCTTGCTACTTAGACAGCAATCCTAAGATTGAATCGGTCGAAGACTTAGCTAACCACCCATCTTTAGGTTTCAGTTACTCTAGCCGCGGTGATAGCCAAACTAAGCAGACTGCAATTCACTCTGGAACCTCTGATCACGTTCGATTGCATTCAAACAATGGTGACGTACTTCGATATGCAGCTTTGCAAGGGGTAGGCGTATTACTTCAACCTCGAATTTTGGTTGAAGAGGAGTTAGAAAAAGGAACATTGAAAGAGATTTTGCCAGGATGCGCGCCCAAACCGAAACCGGTTCACCTGCTGTACAAGACTAAGCAACTCTCTTTAAAAAATAGAACTTTTGTCGATTTTTTGCTGAGCGAGTTAAACCTAACCTAATAGAGCCTTTAAGCGCTGTGTTAAAACATCACGAACCGCCAGTGGCGTAGACTGATGAACAACGCAATGTGAGCATTGATTAAACGCCATGAAGTGTTTCAGCTCCAGCACTAAGGCTTCAACAAACGACTCAAGCTGTTTGACCTTACTTTCGAGCACTAGGTTGTTGATGTGTAAACACCCTTGTTTACGGTTAACTTTACAATCCATACGCGCTACCAACTCACCCTGCCACAGCAAAGGCAGGCTAAAATAGCCATATTGACGCTTGGCCTCTGGGACATAACATTCGATCAGATAATCAAAGTTGAACAGGGCATTCATTCGCTTTCTTTGAATCAGAAGATTATCAAACGGCGATAATATTTTGAGCTTACCTCGGCTCAATGGTCTCTTGAGCAGATCGAGCGAGTGTGGAAGTAAATAGTAAGTGTTCTGCTCAATGGCAACCTCTATCACCTCGCCCTCCTCCAGCATCTGCTGTAAGACTTGGTTAAGCAGCGGCTTGACGTTCTTCAGTAGGTAACTCATTTCCGAAACGAGCCCCACTCCATTCGCCTGCAAAAATTGGACTATCAGATAACGAGCATATTCGAACTCGCTGGGCACGCTGGTATCAATGTGGCTAGGAACGACGCGCTCGGTTAAATCATACACCTTGTGAAAATTAACCCGCTTAGGCACCATCAAATCCCCCTGCATAAACAAGGTTTCCAACGCTTGTTTGGCAGGTTTACCGCCCCATCCACCTTTGTTAGTCCGTTCACCCTCAAAGTCTTTGGCCATTAACGGACCTTCTTGCTCAATTCGTTTGAGTACATCGTCCATCAAGCTTTGATCTTTCTTATACCAGTGTTTCAGCTGTCCGGTTTTAAAGCCGTTTTTACGATACAGGCTGTAGCGATAATCACGCATTGGTAAATAAGCGGCAGCGTGCGACCAATACTCAAAGACCTGCTTTTGTTCGAGCAGTACATCAAGATCTTTGGGTTGATAGCGAGCATTTCGATTCCAAAGCGTATGGTGATGAGCACGCTGTATCACTGAGATAGTGTCAATTTGAATATAACCGAGCTGCTCAAGAGCTGACAAAGTGACTGCTTTAGAGGACTGTTTGACCTGCTTAGGCGGCAACAGTTGAGAGTGCAGAATAACTTTTCGAGCTTGGGCGAGAGACAGCGAATCCATAAAGATCCTGAGAGTGACGAAGGGAATAAAAATAGCCTATCGATTCATATGTGTGCTGTAAAACGACGTAGTCACAAAACAGCAAACAGTCTCAATAGGCTATGCAGATGGTTATGACTCTTGTTCTAGCTCTTCGAGTAAGATCTGTTTATACGTTTCTACCGTTTGTGCACCAGTCACAGCGCTGGTTCGGTTGATCACAACCGTAGGAACAGAAGAGATACCTAGTCTTTGCCATTGGAACTCTTGCGCCTCTACTTGCTCGATGTGAGATGCCTGAGTCAAACGCTCAAGCGCTTTTTCTGCGTCTAGACCAACTTGTTCTAACTCGGCTTTCACCACATTGAGGTCAGAAAGGTCTTTCTGTTCGCTAAAGTGTGCAGTGAAGAAACGCAGTTTAAGGTCGGTTTGTTTGCCATGCTCATTAGCATATTCGAGCAATACGTGAAGGTGACGGGAGTTTACCATTCTCATTTCATCGTAAAAATCGAATGTAAAGCCAACCTCTTTACCACGTTCAGTGATATTTAGACGATTTTGCTGACTCTGCTCCGCACTGATTTGGTATTTACGCATTAGATGCTCACGAAGGTTTTCACCCTCTTGTGGCATGTCTGGGTTTAGCTCAAAAGGCTGCCAAGTAAGCCCAACCTTCTGTTCTAGTCCAAGCTCTTGAATCGCCTTTTCCAAATTCTTGTAACCAACCACGCACCAAGGGCACATGACATCGGAAACTACATCTAACTGGATTTTATTACTCATCGTTTTTCACTTAGTACTCTACGTACAGTTATGCTAGTTGAGATAATATAGATAATTATGAACAGTCGTTCAACTATAAATTAGTTCTAGCTTATATACATCGAGTTACCTTGAAAGCACCTTAACTACTCTTGGCTTTCTTGCTTTCCTTGAATCAAACTCCCCCCAGTTTGATGCACACCTTTAGTGTCATCAGGGTTGTAAAGTTTGCATTTCTCCATCGATAAACAACCACAATAGATACAGCCACTTAACTCACTTTGCAGTGTTTTTAAGCTCTGAATCTTTGCTTCTAACTGCTTGTTCCAATCCAGAGCAAGTTGCTCCCACTCCTCTTTCTTAGGTGCTCGATGAGTGGGCAGCGTTGCTAGTGCATCAATGATCTCTTGTAGAGACAAGCCGATATTTTGCGCTGCTTTGATTACTGCAATTCTTCTTAGAATTTGTCGATCAAACTGGCGACGATTCCCTTGATCTCGAGTACTGGTGATAAGTCCTTTCTGCTCATAGAAATGTAGCGTTGGCACACTTACACCAGCTCGCTTAGCCACCTGCCCTACTGTCATATGCATAAACTTTCTCCTAAAAGACGTTGACCTCAAGTTAACTTTAGGATTTAGAGTAGCCCAAAACGAACACAATTACATGGACAGAGTATGAAAAGTAAAACCCCACCCTACCTCGCAGGACGATTCTTTGATGGCATTAGTTCTGGTCTCTTTATGTTGGCACTACCTTGGTTAATGCTCAGCCAGCCCGGTCAAGGTGAATTCGTCGCACTCACGGCACTGGCTTGTACCCTCACTACTTTCTGTTCAACACCCTATTTCTCAGCCTTGATCGACAGACATTCACGCAAAAACATTTTGGTTTGGATGCAGGTCATACAGTTTATGACCGCATTTTTGGTCGCTTTCATCTACGCTATCGATTGGGGAAGCTTATGGGTTTTAGGAGCAGCACAACTGGTCTTTTGGGTATCGAGTAACTTAGCTTGGCACACCAATAATGCGTTTACTCAAGAAAACTACGACCAAACGGAGTATGCGAAGATCTCAAGTTATCAAGAGGTTGTGATGCAATCGACGACGCTAGGCGCTGGCGCTCTGGGAGTGATTCTGCTGGAACAGTGGAGCATTATTGAGTTTGGGTTATTTGCAGGCGTCGCCTCTTTGTTAGCTACCTTTAGTTACCTGCTAACCCCTTACCAACGTCGTATAAAATCATCAGTTCGTACACCATTCAAACAACAACTGATTGAGATAAGGACACTCGTTATTCAATCGCCCTCTTTCTTTGCTTTTTTAATGGCGTCGTGTCTCTCTTATCCGGTACTTACTTTTCTAAGTCGTCTGGTTCCAATCTGGTTCTCTGAAATCAACATCACTGGTGATTGGTTGGCCCTTTACAACATAGCTTTAGGAGTGGGAGCTTTGGTGATTGGTTTGTTGATACCTAAAATCCTAAAAATGGCTTCTCATCAAACCATCATGCAACTGTCGATGCTGATCATAGGCTTAACTTTAGTCGCCATTGGCCAGCTCAGCGATCCGGTTTACATCATCGCGCTAACCTTAGCACTAGGGGCGTTCAATGCTCTCAATCGAATCGCAAGGACTAACTGGATGCACCATTCCGTAGACATGGCTCATCGAGGACGCGTTGATGGTGGCCTAACCTTATTCGCCACTATGACGCAAAGCTTAAGTTACGTGCTCATCGCCTTCTTAGCCTCAACTGATGCGATTGTGTACGGGTTTGTGATTGTGGGAATTATTGTACTAGCCGCAGCACTTTGGATGACACAGCTTGTTAAGCAGATTAGCCCAGAGTGCACCCTGTCGAATCAATGTGTTTAGCTTCTATTCGTAAGAAACGCTCAATAAAAAACCAGCTCCGTTACGGGGCTGGTTTTAGATGCATAAGTAAGGCGTTGAATGATTTAGTTGAGAAGCTTTTCAATCACTTGGAAAACACCTGCTTCTTTATTGCTTGGCGCACTGAAACGCGCAATCTCTTTCAATTGTGGATGCGCGTTGTCCATCGCATACGAGTGGTAGCTCTCTTTTAGCATCTCGTAATCGTTGAGGTAATCACCAAAGCTCATCGTCTGTTCGTATGTGAAGCCCAAGGTATTTTGAAGATGTTTGATCGCCGCACCTTTTGAGGCTTCCGCATTCATTACATCCAACCAAATTTTAGCACTGACGACGACTTGAAAATCTTCACCAAACTTGTCGTTGATAGAAGGATTCACAAACTCTTGCGAGCCACCGAAATGACAAATCGCAACTTTGATGAATTCATCGTCAACCGTCAGCAGATCATCCACCAGCTCGCAACGGTGATAGTATTTTGCGAATTCAGTTGTCGCTTGCTCGTCTTGCGTTTCAATATAAGCAGATTTCTTACCGCAAAGAACCAAATGAGCGCCTTCAATCTTGCGAGCCTCTTTGATGATCGCTTGAATCGATGCTTTATCGATCGTGCAGCTATAAAGCTCTTCGCCTTTATGCATCACCAGTGTGCCGTTTTCAGCAACAAACATCATGCGATCTTTAATCGGCGCAAAGGTCTCCATCAGGCTGTAGTACTGGCGACCAGAAGCCGCGGCAAACATAATATCTTGCGCTTCTAGCTTCTCATACAGGTCAAAAAATGCAGGATCGAGCTTACCGTGCTCATTGAGTAGAGTGCCGTCCATATCAGCAGCGATAAATTTAATGTTGTGGTGTGGCATCTTCAAAACTTACCTTAAAATTATTGTCATCTACTCGCCATGGCGAGCCAAGAGCGAGAGTATATCTCAACAAGGAGCGCTATTTCTTGTCCTAAACACGCCTTTCTTTCCATACCAGGATCAGTACTCAGCCAGCATCAACCAAGTTTTATGATAATGATCTTTGTCTGCTTCCAATCTTTCAAACTCGCTTCTAACAATCAGACCTTCTAAGAACACCATCATCATTTCTGAGCGAACCTCGTCGTTTGATGATGCACTGATCACCTGCTCAAGAAGGCTTTTTATCCAAGTTTTGTGCTTTTGAGATAAGTGTGCAATCTCGCTTTCAGACTCCTTAAACTCAGCCAGAGCGTGCATGAACATACAGCCCTTAAAATCGTTTTGTGCAAACCAGTTGAAATGCCAGTCTAACAGTACAGATAGTTTTTCTCGCGAACTATGAGCTTCGGCTACGCAGGCCTCTAAACTCTCTTCAAATCTCTGATGGCGCCTTGCCAAAACCGATTCAATGAGCTTGGTTTTAGAACCAAAATGACGATACATCGAAGTCTTTGAAACACCCGCTTCGTCACGAATCATATCGACACCCACCGCGGTGTAACCAAGCCGATTAAATAGAGACTCTGCCACGTCTAGAATTAGATCTTTTTTACTCATTACTTTCAACTCGTTAGATGCATTCAAAAACACAGTTTGAAATCTGTCGTTGCAAGAAGTGTACAGATCTGTATCATTCAAATCAAACAGTACAGATCTGTACACATCAAAGTATCAAACTATCCTAGTCGAGGAGATGAGTATGAGAAGTCGATTATCAGGTGGAGGCGCGCTACCACCTAAAGCTGACGCAATGCAAAAGTTAAAAGGATTTGTCGGTGGAACTGCAGGAATTTTAGTGTTGTCTCTGCTTGCGGATTATTCAGGAATACCTTGGTTAATGGCGCCATTTGGGGCCACGTGTGTATTGCTATTTGCCGTGCCCACTTCGCCGCTAGCGCAACCGAGAAACATCGTACTCGGCCACTTCATTTCGGCCGCCGTAGGATTATCTGCTCTATTTGCATTTGGTGATTCATACATCGTCATGGCGATCGCAGTCGGAACTGCCATCATGTTGATGCAACACTTCCGAACGGTTCATCCACCAGCGGGAGCTAACCCTATTGTTATAGCGTTCGCTGGCACCGCCAATATTGATTGGACATTTCTGATCACGCCGGTATTAAGTGGCAGTTTGGCTCTTGTTTTTATTGGTACTCTGTTAAACAACAGCAATAAAAACCAAGTATGGCCACTCTATTGGCTTGGAGAGAAAATCCAATAAATACATGATAGATATAGAAAAATAATAATCAGATAACGGTTAATGTGCGAGTTAGAAAAGATAAATTTGACCGACTCAGTAAATCGGCTTACTATTAATCGTCTTTTAACGATTAGTAGTAAGCGAAACATCACCATGACAGCACAATGCGAAGCGAAGGGTAACTGCGGCACGCTGCCACCTGGCAACAGTGAAGCGGAACAAGAGATGGCAGCCCTAGCCAAAGCACTTGCTCATCCTGCAAGAATACGTATTTTGAGTATTCTCTCTGCTTTAGAGAAGGCCGGTGGTTGTTTGAATAGTGACTTGGTTAGCGAATTGGGTCTTGCTCAATCGACGGTTTCTGAGCACCTAAGAATTCTGAAAGCCAGCGGTTTTATTACAGCGGAATCCATCCCACCTAAGATGTGTTACCGCATTGACCGCGACAATATTCAGCGCTTTGAATCTATCTTTAATAACATATTGAAGTAACAGCCATTTATTGGCTAGAAAACAACGATCACACTAAGTGACCGACCGAAAATGGTCTGTTCCCATTAGTGTGTTTTTTTGCCTTAATCAATCGCCTTTCGACGATTAGCGATAACAATAGAGAGAATAGTATGAAACCGAAGTTGAGTTTTCTAGATCGCTACTTAACACTCTGGATCTTCATCGCCATGGGACTGGGTGTCCTTCTGGGTATTATGTTTCCACAAATTGAGCAGTGGAACGAATCAATGTCAGTAGGCAGCACCAATATTCCATTGGCCATTGGTCTGATCCTAATGATGTATCCGCCACTGGCTAAGGTAAACTACAGCCTATTGGGCACCGTGGTTAAAGATAAACAAGCGATCAAACTGTCACTCATCATGAACTGGATCGTTGGTCCAATCTTGATGTTTGTTCTGGCGATTACATTCTTGGGTGACCACCCAGGTTACATGGTTGGCGTTATCCTAATCGGCCTTGCTCGCTGTGTAGCAATGGTATTGGTTTGGAACGACATCGGTGGCGGTAACAAAGAGTATGGTGCGGCTTTGGTTGCTCTCAACAGCGCTTTCCAAGTTGTGAGCTACAGCTTTATGGCTTGGCTGTTCATCAGCGTATTGCCGCCTGTGTTTGGTTACGAAGGCATGATGGTTGATATCTCAATGATTGATATCGCCCATAGTGTACTGATCTACTTGGGTATCCCGTTCTTGGCAGGTTTCCTAAGCCGTAAGGTCTTGGTTTCGATGAAAGGTGAACAGTGGTACACAGAGGTGTTCATCCCACGCATTTCTCCAATGACTTTGATTGCACTACTAGCAACCATTGTTCTGATGTTCAGCCTAAAAGGTGAGATGATTGTTGAACTGCCAATGGATGTACTGTTAATCGCGATTCCGCTGACAATTTACTTCACAGTGATGTTCTTTATCAGCTTCTTTATCGGTAAAAAGATGGGCATCAATTACGACAAGAACGCATCGATCGCTTTCACAGCAACGGGTAACAACTTTGAATTGGCCATTGCGGTATCTATCGCGGTGTTCGGCATTAACTCTGACCAAGCATTCGCAGGCGTTATTGGCCCACTAATCGAAGTACCAGTCCTGATTTACCTAGTAAACGTCGCTCTGAAAATGAAAGACAAATATTACTCAGGTCAAACAGTAAAAACGCTTAACTAGTGTGAGCGTATACAA
This sequence comes from Vibrio sp. D420a, assembly GCF_030248625.1. Taxonomy (NCBI): domain Bacteria; kingdom Pseudomonadati; phylum Pseudomonadota; class Gammaproteobacteria; order Vibrionales; family Vibrionaceae; genus Vibrio; species Vibrio sp. D420a. The sequence goes on from NZ_JAHGAN010000007.1 coordinate 54,852, forward strand.
CCACTGTTGATACCGAAACCAAAGGCTCATTCCGAAAGGTATGAGCCTTTTTGATTTTTAAACATCGTTGAACAGCTGCACAGACATTTAATCGAGCAAACTCTTTAAACCATGCTCCAACCATTTAAGCGCAGGCCCTTTGTTTTTGGTCTTCGACAAAATCAGATCCACTGGAGGCGACCAAGTTTTATGATCAAAGGCGATGTTAATTTCCACCAGCTGCTTCTTATCGACTTCGTCTCTAACTAGGTGCTCTGGTAGGTATGCCCAGCCAATATCACTACCCAACAACATCTCTTTAATCACGATAAAACTATTCGACCACCACACTTTCCCTGCAATCAAAGGAAACTGGTCCATCAGCTTACCCTTATCTCCCCTCAACATTAGCTGTCGATGGGGAAGCAAGTCAGGCAACTTCGCTTTAGGAACACAAGCAAGGGGATGATTGGGATGACAGACCGCCACAAACGGCAGGTGACCAATAAAACAGGGCTCGGAGCCTACATCAAACGCCAAGTCAGTGAACATTAAGCCGATATCCGCTTTCTCTTGTTGTACAAACGGGTTCACTTCTGTGGTGGTGCAAGCGATCAACTCAACCTCTGTGGCAGGGAAATGCGCACTGAACTCTTTCAGTATCGGTGACAGGTTCGGGACTAGCAGTGAATCGTCGAGCGCCAATCTAATTAGCCCCTCTTGTTGATCATTAATGGCATTGACCATCACGTTCAAATCTTCGACCTGCATAATGATCGCTTTCACTTGCTTGTAAATCTGCTCACCTTCACGAGTGAGTGTCGGCTTCCGAGTTGAACGATCAAACAGCGTGGTATTGAAATCGATCTCCAGATTACTAATACCTTGGCTTACGGCAGATTGGACTTTCCCTAGCCTTCGCGCACTTGCTGAAAATGAACCCAGTTCTACCGCATAAGCGAACATTTTGAGTTGTTCTATATTGTACATACCACCTGCCTATTATCACCATTAGTGATAGTTACCATCTTTTTATTATCAACATAATCGATATTATTGCCACCATTGAAGGGGACAAATGCCCAACTGAACAGAAAAGAGAGAACAAAATGTCACATAAAGAACGAATCTTACACATGGTGCTATTTGAGCTAGTTGCATTAGTTTTAATGGCAGGGCTTGCCACTTATATTACTGGTAACGGCGCTGGGGAAATGGCGGGGTTAGCGCTTGCGATGTCGATAATTGCCATGGCTTGGAACTATGTCTACAACTACGGCTACGACAAGATCTTCGGAGCAGATAGAACAAAACGAACCAAGAAAACGCGCGTATTACACGGGCTTGGCTTTGAGCTTGGGTTAATGACCGTGACACTACCAGTGTTGATGTGGGTACTTAAACTCGACTTTCTAACCGTGCTTATCATGGATATTGGCTTAGTTGTTTTCTTCGTGGTGTATGCGATTGGCTTTAACTGGGCTTACGATTCAGCCCGTGATCTTCTGGTCAGTAAAGGCAAAGTAAAAGCATTGGCATAAGGATAAGGGAAAGGAGTTAGGTGAAACAAAAGCGGTCGTAAAAAGGAGATAAGTACGACTGCTTTCCTCAAACGATACATCGTTACTGCAATTCGATTCTTGACTACGAACTTCGAAAATCAAAAAAGTAACAACAATAAAACAAGCCGCACGACCACATCACATTTAGAAAGTCCAGTTTCAGTACCAGAGACTCTTGCGCGCAATTTAAACAACCGTTTGATTACATTTCGGTCATCAAGCCAGTAACGTCACAAAATCAAACTCTCGGCTTGTCGTACCAGTTGTGCATTGCAGCGCATACGAGTAGTTTTAGCTCGAAGTGAATGTTCGCAACTGTCATCAAAACAACCATCGAAATACCCACTCCTCTTTCATATGAGTTTCATTTGTGATCAAAGTTGCGCTAATTAACAATAAAACCGCGTTTCATTAACAAATTCATGCTCAAACGCTCATTTTTAATGTTCGTTTGTTTTCGGGTTCGCAAATATATGCACAATACACGTGCTAGACAAGCAAACTAACAAGGACTCGAACAATGACAATAAAAAAACACCCCTCTTTATTCGGCGAATGCTTAGCAGAATTTATAGGGACAGGACTACTTATTTTCTTCGGTGTAGGCTGTGTAGCTGCACTCGTACTAACTGGCGCAGCATTTGGCCAATGGGAGATCAGTATTGTATGGGGCTTCGGCGTGACCATCGCAATTTACTGTACTGCTGGCGTATCTGGTGCACACATTAACCCTGCAGTGACTATCGCACTGGCTATGTTCCACGGATTTGATAAGGCGAAGGTTGTGCCTTACATCATCTCTCAAATGCTTGGCGCATTCTGCTCAGCAGCGCTGGTATACACTCTTTACAGCAACTTGTTTACTGACTATGAAATCGCGAATAACTTCGTACGTAGCAGCCAAGACGCTCTTGCAACAGCTGGTATTTTCTCGACTTACCCACACGCTTCCCTCTCTTTCTTTGGCGCTTTTGCTGTGGAATTTGTGATTACAGCTGTTCTAATGTTTGCCATTCTTGCGCTTGGCGATGAAAACAACGGTGCGTCTCGCGGTGCAATGAACCCACTGCTTATCGGTATTCTAATTGCTGTAATTGGTGGCTCTTTAGGTCCACTAACAGGTTTCGCGATGAACCCAGCGCGTGACTTCGGTCCTAAGCTATTCGCTTACTTTGCAGGTTGGGACTACGCGCTGAGCGGTGCTCGCGACATCCCTTACTTTATTGTTCCAATTCTTGCTCCAATTGCTGGTGCGTGTTTTGGTGGCTGGTTATACCCGAAAGCCATCGCGGCATACCTACCTGCAACGGGCCAAGGTTGTACTATTCCGAATCAATGTGAAACAGAAGAAGAAGCTGAACAAGCTCGTGCTTAACCCCTAAGCCTTCCAACATTTACTAAAATATAGATAACGAAATAAAAAGGATTCTTACCATGACCGAGCAAAAATATATTGTAGCGCTAGACCAAGGCACAACAAGCTCTCGCGCTGTTATCCTCGACCATGATGCGAACATTGTTAGCTCGTCTCAACGAGAGTTTACTCAAATCTATCCAAAAGCAGGCTGGGTAGAGCACGATCCAATGGAGATTTGGGCAACACAAAGCTCAACTCTGGTTGAAGCACTAGCGAAAGCAGGCATCCGCAGTGATGAACTTGCTGGTATCGGTATCACCAACCAACGTGAAACAACGATTGTTTGGAACAAAGAGACTGGCAAACCTGTTTACAACGCAATTGTATGGCAATGTCGTCGTACCGCTGATATCTGTGAAGACCTAAAAGCGCGTGGCCTAGAAGATTACGTACGTGACAATACAGGTTTAGTCCTTGACCCGTACTTCTCAGGTACCAAAGTAAAATGGATTCTAGACAACGTTGAAGGCGCTCGCGAAGACGCTGAAGCTGGTAAGCTGCTATTCGGTACTGTCGATACATGGCTAGTTTGGAAGATGACTCAAGGCCGCGTTCACGTAACAGATTACACAAACGCATCACGTACTATGCTGTTTAACATCAACGACCTATGTTGGGACAGCAAGCTACTAGACGAGATGGGTATCCCAGCATCAATGATGCCTGAAGTGAAGCGCTCTTCTGAGGTTTACGGCCAAACTAACTTGGGTGGTAAAGGCGGTACTCGTATCCCAATCGCAGGTATTGCGGGTGACCAACAAGCTGCACTTTACGGTCAAATGTGTGTGGAAGCGGGTCAAGCGAAGAACACCTACGGTACGGGTTGTTTCCTTCTAATGAACACAGGCCAAGAGAAAGTAACATCGAAAAACGGCCTACTAACGACACTAGCATGTGGTCCTAAAGGCGAACCAGCTTACGCACTGGAAGGTGCGGTATTCATGGGTGGCGCATCAATTCAATGGCTACGTGACGAAATGAAGCTTCTGGCTGATGCGAAAGACTCTGAGTACTTCGCAACAAAAGTAGATACATCAAACGGTGTTTACGTTGTTCCTGCATTTACTGGCCTAGGCGCACCATACTGGGATGCTTACGCTCGTGGTACTATTGTTGGTCTAACTCGTGGTGTTAACTCTAACCACATCATTCGTGCGACACTGGAAGGCATCGCTTACCAAACTCGCGACGTACTAGACGCAATGCAAGCAGATTCGGGTATCAAGCTAGCCAACCTACGTGTTGATGGCGGCGCGGTAGCGAACAACTTCTTAATGCAGTTCCAATCTGACGTTCTGGATACAGAAGTTCACCGTCCTGAAGTAACCGAAGTAACAGCCCTAGGTGCAGCTTACCTTGCGGGTCTTGCAGTTGGCTTCTGGGACAACATCGATGAGCTTCAAGACAAAGCCGTTCTTGATCGCACATTCGAACCGCACCATGACGAAGAAAAGCGTAACCGTCGCTACAAAGGCTGGAAACGTGCAATCAAGTGCGCACAAGTATGGTCTGAGCTTCACGACGATGAAGAAAACGAAGATTAATTCGTTATAAATCGGGGGGTGATTTAACCAAAATCACCAAACGAAACTCAAAAGAGCACGCCTGTCGTGCTCTTTTTGCGTTTTAGCCCCGATAACTCAGCATAGAAACTTCTCACATCGCGCCAATTCGCGCACAATAGAGCGAGTATATATTTTCGAAATTGGTGTTCTAGATCAAGATCTAGGCACATGGGAGCAGTAAGTGAAGCAGATACCAAGGCACCAGCAGATTGTCGATCTGGTGAAAACACAGGGATACGTCAGCACAGACGAACTCGTTGAGAAGTTTGATGTAAGCCCACAAACCATTCGACGCGACCTCAATGAGCTCGCAGACAGCAACAAAATCCGCCGCTACCACGGTGGTGCCACTATTCCTTTAAGCTCTGAAAATACCTCTTACAACACGCGTAAAACGCTAAACTTCAATGAAAAAGACGTCATTGCTGACGAGGTGGTAAAACACATTCCAGATGGCGCGACTCTGTTCATTGATATTGGTACTACACCGGAAGCTGTCGCTCGTGCCCTCAATAAGAACCATAAACAGTTGCGTGTTGTGACGAACAACATCAATGTCGCGACTATCCTGCTGGCAAACCCTGAGATCAAGGTAATCCTCGCTGGCGGCGAAGTACGTAATAAAGATGGTGGAATCATGGGCGAAGCGACACTCGATTTCGTCAAACAGTTCCGCCTAGACTTTGGCATCCTAGGTATCAGTGGCATCGACTTCGACGGCTCACTGCTCGATTTTGATTACCATGAAGTGCGAGTAAAACAGGCCATCATTGAGAACAGCCGCAGTATCTTCATTGCAGTGGACCACTCTAAGTTCGGTCGTAATGCGATGGTGAAGTTAGGCAATATTAATCAAGCACACATGGTTTTCACTAACCAGCAGCCACCAGAAGAGATTCACACCATTCTTAAAGAAGCTGAAATTCCACTGGAAGTGATTGAAACGCGCTCAGCCCCTTCAGAATAGACATTGATTTCGCGAATCTATCATTTGCACTCAGATATGTTCGCTTGCGCAAAAAACCAGTCTACACTTTAATCAATTGTTAATAAAAACCTCTATTCGATATCGAATAGAGGTTTTTTTATGTTCAAATCACATTAAACGCGCATAAACGAAAATAAATAGTGACCAAAAACGAAAGTTAAAGTAGGATTCAATGAGTTTCAAAAATGCTCGTTCGCTCACCAAGAGGTCAAAATCATGAGTGCTCAACAACATAATACAAATAATGGTTCATCCTCCACTTTAGATTTGATCGTTATCGGTGGTGGTATTAATGGCGCAGGTATCGCAGCCGATGCAGCTGGACGCGGCCTAACGGTAGGCTTATACGAAGCTAGCGACTACGCATCAGCAACGTCATCGGCAAGTTCAAAACTCATTCACGGTGGCCTACGCTACCTAGAACACTACGAGTTTCGTTTAGTATCAGAAGCGCTAGCAGAACGTGAAGTTCTGTTAAGAAAAGCGCCACACATCGCGCAACCAATGCGCTTTCGTTTACCGCATCGCCCATTCTTGCGTCCAGCGTGGATGATTCGCTGTGGCCTATTCCTTTACGATAACTTGGGGAAACGAACTACGCTTCCAGCAAGTAAGACAGTTAACCTAGCGCAATCAGGCCTACTGAAACCTGAAATGAAAGTCGGTTTCGAATACTCAGACTGCTGGGTAGATGATGCTCGAATGGTATTGCTGAATGTACTTGCGGCGAAAGAAAATGGCGCTGAAACCCGTAACTACTGTCGCGTAGAAGCAGCACGCAGAGAAGGCGGTGTATGGGTTGTAACGATTCGCGACGTAATGACAGATCAAACATTCGAACGTAAAGCGAAAGCCCTTGTGAATGCGGCGGGTCCTTGGGTGAAACAGTTCTTTGATGATGGTCTTGAACAAGAATCTCCACGTAATATTCGCCTGATCAAAGGTTCGCACATTGTCGTGCCACGTATTCACGATGAGCCTCAAGCGTATATTCTTCAAAACAAAGATAATCGAATCGTCTTCATGATCCCTTATCTAGATAAGTTCTCGATCATCGGTACAACAGATGTTGAGTACAAAGGCGATCCTCGCGAAGTTGCTATCTCGGATGATGAAGTCGATTACCTAATCGATATTGTTAACCAACACTTTGTGCAGCAGCTAACTACCGAAGATGTGGTTTGGACATACAGTGGCGTGAGACCACTTTGTGACGACGAGTCTGACTCACCACAGGCGATCACGCGTGACTACACGTTAGAGCTTGATGCTGAACTTGATCAAGCGCCACTGCTTTCGGTGTTCGGTGGCAAGCTCACGACTTACCGTAAGCTCGGTGAAGCGGCATTGAAAAAGCTAGAACCGTTCCTACCGAATATGGGGCCAGCATGGACAGCAACCGATACGCTACCAGGTGGTAACTTTAGCTGCAGTCGCGAACAATTGGCTGACATGATGAACTCTAAGTATCCTTGGGCTTCAAAAGGTCTACTGCTTCGTTACATCACGCAGTTTGGTACTCAGACTTGGGATCTACTCGCAGGTGCAACTTGTGAAGAAGATCTTGGTAAGAAGTTCTCGTCGGAAGCACATGGTGTTTACCAACGTGAAATCGACTACTTGATCACGCAAGAGATGTCTCAAACTTCAGAAGATATGTTATGGCGTCGTACCAAACTTGGCTTATACATGAGCGATGAAGAGCAACAGATGGTGACGGACTACTTAAAGACGACACTTGAGCAAAAAGTGGTGAGTTTTTCTCAAGTGAGCTAACAGCACCTAGCTAATTCGAGCAAGCAAAAGCTTAGTCTTCCCCCGACTAAGCTTTTTTATTTTCAACGAAATCTAAAGAGTGTTTTCATCAGCCCGTTAATTATCACCATTTCAAAACCTTGCTATGCTTTATCTCAACGAAACCAAACACATAAACGCTTGCTCACTCAGCGTTTCAATAAGGAATAGATACCATGCAAAAAGTTATTCTGATTACAGGCGCTACTGATGGCATTGGCTTTGAAACAGCAAAAACACTGGTTGAACAAGGTCATCACGTTCTGTTGCACGGTCGCAATCCACAAAAATTAAAAGACGTTGAACAAAAGCTCGCGAACATTTCAGACACAGCAAAGATTGAAAGCTATGTGGCGGATCTATCGATATTGGCGGACGTAGAAGCCTTGGCGAGCAAGGTATTAGCAGAGCAGTCAAAACTCGACGTGCTGATTAATAATGCGGGTGTCTTCAACACGCCAAACCCAATCACTTCAGATGATTTGGATGTGCGCTTTGTGGTAAATACTCTCGCACCATATCACTTAACCAAGCGACTACTACCACTGTTAGACAGCTCTAGCCGAGTGGTGAACCTATCTTCTGCAGCTCAAGCGCCGGTGAGTATTGATGCGCTAGAAGGTCGTAAACCACTGTCAGATGGAGAAGCCTATGCACAAAGTAAGCTCGCTATCACTATGTGGACTCGCGAAATGGCAACCGAGTTAGCAGACAATGGTCCAATGGTTGTGGCGGTGAACCCGGCATCACTACTTGGCAGTAAAATGGTAAAAGATGCCTACGGAATTGCGGGCGGTGACTTAAGCATTGGCTCGGGTATCTTGGTACGCGCATCGCTATCCGATGAGTTTGCGAACGCTCATGGCAAATATTTCGATAACGATAATGGAGTATTTGCAAACCCACATCCAGATGCCATTCATGGTAATAAATCGCAACTGGTGGTTGAGTCGATTGAACACACGCTTGCACAGAAGCTAGCTTAAGCGAATTACGAACAGCGAATACAATAAAGCCCGCTACTATGCGGGCTTTTCACATTTAACTGTCATCCTGAAACTACATATCCCAGTAGGGTGGCGCCCCATAATGCTCAGAGAAGTAATCAATGAATGCACGCACTTTCGGCGCCAATAGACGCGAACTAGGATAGACAGCCCAAATAGATGGCTCAGAGGTGAGCGGGTAGTCGTCTAACACGCGAACAAGCTCACCACTTTTTAGCTTATCGTAAACACACCATGTTGAGGCAATGGCTAGACCGATTCCGCCAATAGCAGCATCTCTCAGAGCCTCACCATTATCAGTACGAAATGGACCATTCGCTTTTACAGTGACAGGCCCTGTCTCAGTCTGAAACGTCCAGTTCTCAAGCCCGATCAAACTGTTACACTGATGATCGTTTAAGTCTTGAGGAGTGACTGGCTTACCATATTTGATTAAGTAATCAGGAGAGGCACAGATAATACGATCATCCGGCGCAAGCTTTCGAGCAATCAAAGAAGAGTCTTTGAGCTCAGAGATACGAATCGCAATATCAAAGCCACCCTCGACCATATCGACCACTGTGTCAGACAATCTCAAGTCAACCTTAAGGCCCGGGTAAGCTTCCATAAAACCGGCCAAAGCAGGCACCAAGTGCAAGCGACCAAATGATGCCGATGCCGTTACCCTAAGCGTGCCCGTTGGAGAGTCACTGCCGACGCCAATTGCTGAACGAGCGGCATCTACGCTAGACAACACCTCTTCGGCATGCGGCAGAAATGCTTGCCCCTCTTCAGTCAATGACACTTTACGGGTAGTACGATGCACAAGGCGTACTCCCAAATTGTCTTCGAGCTTACTGATATGCGAACTTGCAACCGCTGGTGACAGCCCGAGCTCTTGCCCAGCCATACTGATGTTATGAGTCGAAGCTAAGCGAACAAACAATTTCAGGTGTTCAATATTCATCTGATTACCAACAAAAACTTGAAAGTTATAATTTAATACTGATTATTATGCTTGGTTTTCGAAGTAATACAATCTCTATACCGTACAAGTTCTGCTACTTCAGACACAAAAAAAGCTCCCGAAGGAGCTTATTCATTGTGTTTGCTTTATCACTGTCTTGGTTAAGCGGTTAGTCGCGCATAAAGCGAATCTTTAAGCACTGAACGGTCGTGCTTCATTTGGTGCATTTGACCATCTTCAATCGGCGAGCCGTTTAGCTCCAATTTACGAATCTCTTTATCTAAGTCGTTGTAGGTTTTCATGTCAGTCGCAAAGTTTTCATTATCTTCTGCAAGCTGAGCAATTTTATCTTTCATTTCTGGGAATTCATGAACAAGAGAGTGGTTTTCACCTAGCATAGAGACCTCTTTCCTTTTGTAGAGCCTTCAGGCTGAAATTAGAGAATGTGTCATAAATACCTTAGCAACTGAGTGCTAAAAACGATGAGATCCAGCACACAGCATCGAACAATATTTAGACGCAAATCGTATTAAAATTAGACGAGAGCGAACGCCTCGCTCCCGCCTGCCTCATTACCAAGAATAGGTTTGGATGATGTTTTGTGCAGCCATCGGATTGCTGTCGATGGCGTGGTTTACGCGCGCTAAGAATTGCTCGCGAGAATCCAACAAATATCCTTTCTGAGGCACAATATTGTTGCCATGATCGCCCCAGTAGAAAGTATCTATCTCTAAGTTTTCAAGTAGATACTTTTCTTCTTCAAGGATTTGCAATTGTGTCGGCATAATGAACGTACCGTCTTTGACCTCTTGCTCCATCACGGTTCCCGGTTGGATCGCAAGGGCCATTGGCGCAATGTGTTCCGGCTTGGTGATGTTCAGAATACGTGTGGTCTCGATGATGTGCTCTTTAGAGCGTTCACGACCACCTAAGCCGAAGATAAACGACAGCAGTACTTCGATACCTGCTTCTTTCGCCATCGCCATACCTTCAATTGCTTGCTCTTGACTCATGCGTTTTTTAATTCGGTCGAGCACCACTGGGTCGCCAGACTCTAAGCCGCAATAAGCCATATCAAGACCCGCACTTTTCAGCTCTTTCAACTCTGCAACACTCTTACGACGAAAATCGTTCAACCCACTATACAAAGAGATTCTTTGGCTCTCTGGAAAGGTGTACTTGAGCTTATTCAGTACCTTCAACAAGTAATCGGTGCGCGCTGCCATAACATTGCCATCAGTTAAGAAAATCGACTCAACGTATGGGTATATCTGACGTGCCTCTTCAATATCTTTAAACACATCCTCGATATCACGCACCTTAAAGCGCTTATCATCAAACATGCTACAGAACGTACAGGTATTAATGCTGCATCCGAGTGTGGTTTGAATCAGGATGCTGCGAGCCTCAATCCAAGGGCGGTAGATTTTTCCCTCATATTGCATAGTGGTGTCTCCAGTTACGCGCTCTAAATGATGCCCAATCGGCGGAGCGCTGTTTTATTGCGGAGAAGTCTAACAATGAGGAATTAGATTGATAATAGACAGAAATATGGAATCAGTTTATAGATTTAAAATAAAACACCCTCAGCAGAAAGTGAGGGTATTTATGCCGTTGCGACAGAGAAGAACAAAGAAAAGTTAGTTATCACAACCACCTGTATGTACCCAGACGCTGTCATCCTCTGTTGAAGACGACGCAGTAGACTGACACCCAGCGGCGAACAGTATAGTTAGAGATAGAAAAAACCACTTCATAATTTGACCTCCATATTCATTCAATAGAGCTTTAAAAACACACAACTCATAGACTCCACTTATATTCGACCTAGCTAGCGCGGAAAAACTTTCATCGAGGTGTAAAAAAGACAGATTTAAGAGATAGCGGGAGAACCTCATACCAACTCATTCTTCTCAGTGTGTCGCCGCATGCCACTATGTGTTGGCGCGATCAGATTGCTTGTTGTCGTGATCGGATATTACCTAGATCGCTGCAGTGGCTAATATGTGAACACACCACGAGACAGCACAAAGGTAGCATCATGACAAAAACAGTACTTATCACAGGCGCATCAAACGGCATTGGTTTAGAACTCGCAAAAATTCATGCTGAAAAGGGCCATGACTTAGTCATCGTCGCTCGTTCAGAAGACAAACTTAACGCTCTTAAGCAACAATTGGAAAATACTTACTCGGTCAATGTAGAGGTGATTGCAAAAGACCTATCTTTACCCGAATCCGCTCAGCAAGTATTTAATTACACGCAAGCTAAAGAACTTCAGATTGATACACTGATCAACAACGCGGGTTTTGGTGGGCACGGTAAGTTTGCAGAGCGAGAATTAGTTGATGAACAATCCATGATGCAAGTAAATATGGTGACTCTGACCAACCTAACCCACCTTTACTTACAAGGCATGGTTGAGCGCAATTATGGCCAAATCCTTAACGTGTCATCGACCGCTTCTTTCATGCCCGGTCCATTGCAAGCAGTGTATTACGCAACCAAAGCGTACGTAACTTCATTTAGCCAAGCGATAGCGGAAGAGGTCAAAGACCACAACATCAGTGTCACCGCCCTATGCCCTGGAGCGGTCGATACCGGTTTTGTTGAAGCTGGTAATCTCGATGGTGTCGACATCTGGAAAAATGCTAAATCCGCACGTTCCGTCGCTGAGTGCGGTTATGAAGCGATGCAAAAGCGTGAGCTTGTCGCTTTCAATGAGGCACCGCTTAAATTTATGATTAATTGGATTATCCCTCTTTTGCCACGCAAGACCGCGCTTAAGATTTCTCGTCAAGCGATGGAAAAGAACTAAACCTGTTTTAAAGTGAGGCAAAAGAGATGAAACGAGCCAGTAAATTCACCATTCCACCCAATTGGAAAGTACTCTTTAATGATCTAGGTCTGGATGTACACGAAATACTGGCTCATGCAGGTCTTCCTCAAGGGCTCTTTGAGCAACCAAAAGTGCAACTAACTCCTGCCCAATACTTCCGAATTTGGCATGGCATCGAAGCCGCATCTCATGGAACAGAAATGCCACTCAAACTTGCGGAAGTACTGAGTTTTGAATCATGTGATGTACCAATCTATGCCGCAATGTGCAGTGATAATCTCAACGCTGCACTAGTGCGCTTGCGCGATTACAAACCATTAATTGGGCCGATGATACTCGATATCGAAAAGGACAATACTGCGACGCAGCTTACGTTTGGTTGCTATGGGTACGAGGGGGAGTTACCCAAAACACTCAACCTAACTGAAATGGTCTTCATGACGCAATTAGCGAGAATGGCGACTCGCACACACGTTCAGCCTTTGAAGGTGGTGTTGCCAGGCTTACCTAACCATCTCGCAGCATACGAAACGTATTTTGGATGTGAAATACAACAAGGGGATTTGGCTCAGATTCGTTTCAGAGCCACCGATGCTAATGCTCCTTTCCTGACCCAAAATCAGGCGATGCTCAATATGTTTGATAATGAGCTAAAGCAAAGATTGGAAGCGCAGCAGGCAGAAAACACCACACTTGATCGTGTCTCTACGGTTTTGGTTGGTTCTCTACCGCAAGGAGAGAGCAGTATTGAGTATGTGGCAAAACAGTTAGCCATGAGTAAGCGAACTCTGCAACGAAAGCTATCGGAAGAGAACTACAGCTATCAATGGGTACTCAAAAAAGTACGTCAGGAGTTGGCCGACTATTATTTACAGCAAACGCAGCTGCCAATCATTGAGGTCTCTTTCTTATTAGGATTCCAAGAGACTAACTCTTTTATTCGAGCCTATAGCAACTGGACTGGGACGACGCCTAGCCAAGTTCGAGGCTAATGTCGCTTTAAACATTTATGATAAAAATGGGACAGCCATGCTATCCCATTTTAACAACACCATCAGTACACCTGACACCAATCCGATTTCATATCGATTAGCACCCATTCGTCACGTTGGTTCGCCTCATCAAGTGCTTTATCCAAACGTCCAACATGGGATTCACGGTCATACTGCCACTCACGTTCCGCATCGGTGTGGTGAACAATCATCGCCATTGAGTTTGGTTGGCTAGTCGCCCACTGCATCATCGCTTGATCGCCATCTGAATTCCCGACGGCTAGAATCGGCTTTTTGCCAATAATATGCTGAATATTTGAGACTTTTCCTGCTTTATCATCAATCGTTAAGATAGAAGAGTCTTTTACAACCGTTGGCTTTCCATCGTTGTAACTGTAGTTATATTTGAGTGCGCTACCGATGATCTGTTCCGTTGGTACATTGTAAGTTTCTGGAGCCCAAACTCGCATAAAATCGACACCGCCACCAGACACAATGTAGGTTTTAAAATTGTTATCTTGCAGGTAAGTCAGCATCTCTTTCATTGGCTGATAGGTAAGCTCGGTATAAGCTTTGTCGAACCGCTCATCTTTGGCGACGGCTAACCACTGGTCGACATCTCTCTGGTACTGCTCCACCGTCATTCCAGAGTGGGTCGCTAGAATAAGTTTGAGTAACCCCTCTTCTCCGCTCGACAGAACGCTTTTTATGTCATCAGCGAGCACAGATTTAAATGGCTCTTCTGTTTTCCACTCTGGATGCTCAGATGCCATCTCTTTAACTCGATCCAGTGCGAATGCTAGTTGAAAGTAATACGGTTTTTCAGACCAAAGCGTGCCATCGTTATCGAAAACAGCGATACGCTCTTCTACTGGTACATAGGTATCGGCCTGCTTGTTATTCGTTTGCTTAACAAATTTAACGATGGCGGATTTACTGGCGCTGTCCTTCCAAGAAGGCAACAGTGATGAATCACAATCTTTGGCAAAAGATGAAAAAGAGAGAGTGGAAAAAATAGCAACTGACAAGAGAGTTAGTTTCTTCATAGCAACGACCATGTTATTTATAAAATGAAAGGGTTAGCGTTTTCATTTAGCCTAGTTGGTCTACTCTAATTTTCCACTTATGACGACTATAACCACTCTTTATGTGCCAAGGGTTATGCTTCAAAATAGTCAAATATCTCTTATCAAGCTTGTCTCGAAACATCCGTTTCTGCGGTTTTTTTCTTACTCTCACCTCTTGTCCACAATGCCAAAGTGACGATCACCCCTGAAAAAGCAATACAAAGATAAATCGGGTACAGTGGATCAATCACAACGCTAAATGCCAACATCGCCGCCACTCCATAACCTATGGTGTGAGACATGGAGATATAACCAGCCACCGTCCCCGGCGAGCTGCTCCACTTATCTGTTGCTGACGCTGTATAAGCAGGCACCAGTAATGCGGCGCCAACGGAGGTCACAGCCATCGCCAGCCCAAAGGCCAACAAATGAGGAATGGTGAACAACGACATCCCGACTAGGAAGGCGATTGAGCCAACCCAGTACATCATTCGAGGCGTCACCTTCTCTTTTTTCACAATCCACACTTGGGAAAACAGTGTCATTGAAGCACTGATGCTCAATAAAATACCGATCGCGTCGCTTAGCTTCTCTGAGGGCCATTCAGTAAATGAATAGATCAAAGGCGATAAACTGTATTGCAATAACGCAACCGATGCACAAAGTAGCAGCCCAGTAATAAGGTACGGTGATAAGCTTTTATTAGGTAACCAAGATTCGCGTTTTATATTATTAGAAATAGAGGACTCGACCTTTGGAATAGGCATTATTAACGCAAAAATAAGGGCGACAAATGGCAACAAAACCATCAAAAATAACGGTGCAAAAGGATTCAACTTTAGTGCAAAAATAGAAACAATTGGCCCCAATAATCGTCCACTACTTAATCCAATGCTGACCGCTGTTATCGCCTTTAGTCTATGTTGTTCTCCGCACAATATTATTGCCCAATGCTGGCTCGCAGGTACCATTCCAGACACAGTGCATCCGTAAATCACCCTTGCGATAATTAACCCTAAAAAACATAACGTTACATTAATATCACCCGATAGGCTCAACATAGAGAACACAGCAAGCAACAGAAAACTTATGGTCATTCCCGCTAGTGCTTGGATAACCACTCGATTTGGACCATGTTTATCGCTATATCGCCCCCAAAACGGGGCTGATGGGAGAAAGAGCAGACTGCCCACAGCAATCAGAGCAGACCATGTAGGCAGTTCAAAGGCCGACTGCTCTACCAAAAATGGCAGTGATACAAGTAACCCATTTTGCCCAATTCCCATCAGGGCGGAAATAAGGCCAATCGACATTAAGTGAAACTTTTTATTATTTATTGCTAGCATAATTTAAGGGCGTAAATAAGAGTAAATAAACTCGAAATGAAAAACGCCAGATCAGAATTTGTTATTATTGATTATGTGAATAATTATCATTTTAATTTCATTGTGCTAACATTAACGGCTCTTTACCTATAACTCAACTTCATATTTCATTATGTATCAGCTTACCAATGCATCATTTGAAATCGACGGTAAGACAATTCTCTCTCCTACGAGCCTGAATTTTGAGCCTAAAAAAGTCACGACATTACTCGGCCATAATGGGTGCGGAAAGTCGACTTTAATTAAGTTATTAAGCCGTCAAAATAGTCCTACTCAGGGGCAAGTTTCCTTTAATCAAAAACCACTCTCGTCGTTTAGTCACCTTGAGTTTGCGCACCAAGTCGCTTACTTACCTCAGCACCCACCGATTACCGATGGTGTAACGGTACGTGAGTTAGTTTGCTTTGGTCGTTATCCATGGAAAGGCGCATTTGGGCGTTACAGCAAAGATGACTACGCAATCGTCGATGAAGCGATTGAGAAAGTAGGATTAAGCGAATTTTCTCAACGATTCGTCGCCACACTATCGGGAGGCGAGAGGCAGCGTGCTTGGGTCGCGATGTTATTAGCCCAACAAAGCCAATGCATCTTACTTGATGAACCCACATCGGCGCTCGATGTTGCTCACCAGCACGAGCTCTTGGCATTAATTCACGAGCTTAACCAGTCATTAGGTCTGACCGTAATCATGGTACTGCACGACGTAAACATGGCCGCTAAGTTCAGTGACCATCTGATTGCATTGCACTCTGGTCAAGTCATAGCGTCAGGTACCCCTCAAGAAATGATGACTCCAGAGACGCTCACCAAGATCTACGGTATGGAGCTCGCACTTTTCAGTCATCCAATAACAGGTCAACCGATCAGCTACATCCCATAAGAAAAGGAACGTGTTGTGAAAAAATTCTTTACTCTGCTTGTGTGCACTTTCAGTCTCAATGCTCATGCCTTAGACGTGACTCATGAGATGGGCACCACTAGCTTCGAAACCACACCAACGAAAATAGTCGCACTGGATTGGGCTCTATCTGAAACCGTTCTAAGTTTAGGTGTCGATCTCGAAGGTATTGCTGATGCAGAGGGCTACAAACAATGGGTTGTTCAACCGCAACTTAACAAACAGGCTGTCGATGTGGGTTCTCGCAGAGAGCCTAATCTAGAACTACTCACCAAACTTCAACCTGATGTCATTTTGATCAGCAAGCACATGGCCGCAGCCTATGAACCGCTTAACAAAATCGCACCGGTATTGGTTTACAGTATCTACAGTGAGAAGAAGCAGCCCCTAGAATCGGCAAAATCGGTAACACGCTCATTAGGCCAACTGTTTGAACGTGAAGCTCAAGCAAAGCAGGTGATTGCCCAAACCGAGCAACGCCTTTCAGCAAACGGTGAGCAAATACGTGCGGCAGGTAACTCTGTTCAACCACTTCTTTTCACACGTTTTATCAATGACAAAACGTTGCGAGTTCATAGTGAAGGTTCATTGGCTCAAGACACAATCCAAGCCATGGCACTAAAAAACGATTGGAATGAGCAAACCAACCTTTGGGGGTTCAGCACCGCTGGAATTGAGAAACTCGCCGAGCACCAAAAGGCTAACGTTATGATTTTCGGCCCGCTTACCGACAA
The DNA here is from genome assembly GCF_030248625.1 of Vibrio sp. D420a. NCBI lineage: Bacteria > Pseudomonadati > Pseudomonadota > Gammaproteobacteria > Vibrionales > Vibrionaceae > Vibrio > Vibrio sp. D420a. The sequence continues at coordinate 72,025 of NZ_JAHGAN010000007.1, forward strand.
CGAGCGCAAAAAACTGACGAGTTCTCCACTATGGCAAGCGATGGCTTTCACTCGCAATGATTCGGTTTATGAACTTCCGGCTATCTGGACATTTGGCGGACTGATTGCAGCACAAAGATTTAGCGATCACATCACCGAGCAATTGACCAACAAACCTTTAAATCAGCAACCATGATCTCAGTTCACGCTTCACCGCCAAAAGTCGGCGTATTTGGAATCAAAACAGCAGGGCTACTCGTCACTGCTGTTTTGGTGATCGGCTCATTGCTTCAGATAACCGCCCCATATTCACAAGGGATCAGGCTCATTTGGGACACCTTGTTTGAGTATGACTCCACCAACTACCAGCACATCATTACTCATTTAACCTACCTACCCAGAATCACCGTCGCCCTGCTTTGCGGGTTTGCTCTTGCTGTCGCGGGGTGTGTGATGCAGTTTGTGCTGCGAAACCCAATTGCTTCTCCGACAACACTAGGTGTAGCAGCGGGCGCAGAGTTAGGCATGGTGCTGGGAATTCTGTTTTTACCAGCAAGCCTGAATTTTCCGAGCTTCATTCCAGCCTTCATCGGCGGATGTTTAGCTACCGGCTTGGTATTCCTGTTGAGCTCAACTCGTGGTTACTCACCACTGCACATGGTGCTCTCAGGTATGGTCGTTAGCCTGTTTTTGGGTTCCTTGAATACCATGCTACTCATGCTGCATGAGCAAAAGCTCACTAGTTTGTTTGTCTGGGGAGCAGGCGTACTCAACCAAAACGATTGGACCAGTACCCAGATTTTATTACCTTTGGTCTGCCTTCCTACGTTACTGCTGCTGATGCTACAACGCCCCCTAGCCTCACTTCAGTTTGGCGATAATGTCGCGACATCCCTGGGCGTTAACATCAAACAAGTTAAACTTCTTTGCTTGTCACTGGCAATTTTCATCACAGCTGCAGTCGTAAGCGAAGTGGGAATTATTGGTTTTGTCGGGATTGTTGCACCTGCCATCGCACGTATGCTCGGCGTGCGAGCACTTGCCAAACAGATCATAACCAGTGGCTTCATTGGTTCGGCTATCTTGCTAACCGTCGATCTAATGATCCAACCCTTTTCTGGCGTAGGTGGTGAACTTCTGCCAACGGGAGCCATGACAGCTCTGATTGGCGCACCTTTCCTGCTATGGCTGCTACAACGCACTAAATTGAACTCCGAACTAAAAACTCGCGGTGAACACATTGAACATTTCAAACATGTTGCCACTGGCAAGGTGCTTGCTGCCATGCTGTTGGTACTCGTCGTTGTATGTGCGGTTTCAATCACACTCGGGCGAAACCAACTAGGTTGGAGCATAGAGTTAAGTCCATCTCTGCTTGAACTTCGTTTACCAAGGGTACTTGTTGCACTGTTTGCCGGTATTGGATTGGCCTTTGCTGGCACTATCATTCAGCGTATATCAAGCAACCCAATGGCTAGCCCAGAAGTTCTCGGTATCAGTTCGGGTGCTGCTTTAGCACTAGTACTCGGTACCTTGATGGGTGGTGCGATTGAGCGTGAACAGCAGATGTTATTGGGAACATTAGGCGCAGCATCGGTGACTGGTGTGGTCTGGCTGATGGGGCGTAAACACAACTTTGCGCCGACCCAAACCTTGCTGACAGGTATTGCATTAAGTGCTGGATTGGATGCGCTGCTCAGAATCGCTGTGAGCTCTGGCAATGAGAACGCCACCGCACTACTGACTTGGTTATCTGGCTCCACCTACCTTGTCGCATGGAGTGATGTCACTCTGCTTGCCGTCGGCGTTTTGGTGATCGGTTCATTGTCACTGTCGCTGCATCGCTGGATAGAGCTCATCAACCTAGGCGAAGTCACCACAACTAGCTTGGGTATGAACACGACTCTAGTACGCTTAGCTTTGTTGCTGCTCGTGGCGGCACTTACCACGTTATGTACGATTGTAATCGGTCCACTGAGTTTCATCGGTCTATTGGCTCCCCATATGGCCCGCTCACTTCACCAATATCGAGCCATGCCTCAAATGCTTACCGCTGCCGTACTCGGCGCCATTATCATGATTTGTGCTGATTGGATTGGTCGAACACTCTGGTTCCCGTGGCAGTTCCCGGCGGGCCTACTCGCCTCTTTGATTGGTGGAGGTTACTTCCTCTACTTGATGAGACGCTAACGAGATTTCGTGAACCAATACTCAAAGAGCAAGCCCAGTGACCAATAAATCACTGGGCTTTTTTCTTCTCGAAACAACGCTTTGTATTTCTGCAACAAAAACACAATTTATGGTATTCGCTGGTGTTTATGTTTACCATGAGCGCAACCACCTGCCTTAGGCGCAACAACCGACCTTAGGTTTCACACTACCCTGAACAGTTTTGGACGATATGGACACATCAGCAATCACACGCCTTCAACGGGATTTACTCTTCAAAATAGTAACGCGGCTCAAAGAGGAGAACGCCGTGGCGGGAAGCAGTTTGAATGAATCCTCTCTTGCTCAGCAGTTTGAAGTCTCTCGAACTCCTATGCGAGCAGTGCTCAAACACTTGTCTGATCAAGGTGTGGCTAAATCTGTTCCATACAAGGGGTTTGTGTTGCAGATCGATGCATGTGATATCGAAACTGGCGAGCAAAACAATCAAGAGCAAGCCCGTCAAGAACAGCTTTATCTAAAATTACTCATGGACATCTTTTTCGGCGAGATCAGCGATTCATTTTCGGAAAATGAACTCCAGCAACGCTATGATGCCAATCGTGGTGAAGTCCAGTCAGTACTCAGATTATTGGAAAACGATGCAATATTCCGACGCAGCCCAGGCTACAAGTGGCAACTGGATGGTGTACTCAACTCCCTTGAAAGACACACCGAAAGTTACCGATGCCGTTTGATTTTTGAACCTGCTGGTCTGCTTGAAGCAACGTGGAAACTAAAACGCGACGCACTGGAAAAGTGTCGCGAACGCCATGTTCATGCTATCAAGAATCCAGAATCAATCACCGCTAGCCAACTTTTCACCTTGAGTGCAGACTTCCACGAAATTCTTGCAGCAAGCTCCGGTAACCGCTTCTTGCTCGGTATGATGCAACAACAAAATCGACTGCGTAAAGCGACCGACTTGGTCTCTATGCACATCCAATCTTCAGTCAGCCGTTCATGTCAACGACGTCTAGATATCATGGAACTCGTTTTAGATGGGAACAACCAAGCAGCTTCGGAGAAACTCGCTCAGCTACTTGAGAATGATGTACGCGTGATGAAGCGTACTTACCAAGATGTGATGAATGTATCTCAAGAACAACGAGAGCAAATCATCAGTAGTATTTCTCTAAAAAACAACTGAACAACAGGGTGGCCTTTCACTGCGCCGCCCTAACCACCCCGCCCCAATAAAATAAAAATAAACAAACAAATCAATAATTTAAATCAAACCCAAACTAAAAAGACCAATTATCATCTGCTCGCCTATTGTTGCATTTGAAAATAAATCGCATTTACATATTGTTTTTTCGCAACAAAAACACAATAATAATAATTCTTATTTAGAATCAAATGCAAAAACAAGCATGTGCTTGATCTAGGTTCAACCGTTTGATTCTCAATAAAAACAATAAAAATAAAGTCATCACGCCCAAGAAATGTGTGCAGCCTTTCATTGATAATTGCAGAGAATAAAATGAAAACCGAAAAAGGAAGTTTCAAACTTTCCACAGTCGCTCTAGCAGTAGCGGCGGTAAGTTCCATATTCACAGCCCAAGCTCAAGATTACTCGACCGACGAAAAAATGGTTGTGGTATCTAGTCGTACCCCAAAAGCCATTAGTGATATTCCAGGTACTGTTTGGTACATCGAACCACAGCAGATTGAACAAGAATACCGTGGTGGTAAGTCTTTAGGAGAAATCCTAGCAAGCGCTATCCCATCATTGGATGTGAGCAGCGGTGCCCGTACTAACTACGGTCAAAACTTGCGCGGCAGAAAGATGCTGGTGATGATTGATGGCGTATCGCTGCAATCTTCACGTCAAATCAGCCGCCACCTAGACTCTATCGACCCATTTAACATTGAACGAATTGAAGTCCTTTCGGGCGCAACGTCAATCTACGGTGCTGGTGCTTCCGGCGGTGTGATTAATATCATCACCAAAAAAGCAGATGGCGAAGAGCTTGAATTTGAATCTTTTGTTGGCGGTACATCAGGCTTCAACTCAGGTGAAGATTTCGACTACAAAGTTGGACAATCGATCTCGGGCGGCAATGAAACCGTTCAAGCACGCTCGTCAGTTATCTACACAGAAACTCAGGGCTTCTTTGACGCGAATGGCGATATCGTTACACCAGACATCTCTCAAGGATCTCTGCAATTCAATAAAACTGTCGACTTCCTAACGACGGTTGGCGTCAATGTCTCTGAGACCAAAAAGCTCAACTTCCTGGCGCAGTACTACGATAGCCAACAAGACTCTCCATACGGTTTGTACATTGTTGGCCGTGACTTCGTGGATGTTCGTAAAGGCTTTGATTCGGATAGAGAACATGGCACTGAGCGTATCATGCTCAGCGCGTCATACATTGATGAACAGTTCCTCGGCCACCAGCTGATTGCTGAAGCGTCATATCGTAAAGAAGACCAAACTTATACGCCTTACTTCCAATCTTCTGGTCAGCAAATCACCGATGTGATCTCGCTAAAGGCAGCACTTGCGAAAGACTTCAACCGCTTCAACATTGTTTATGGTGTAGACGCTTACCAAGATACGCTTGAAAGCAACCAAGCACTTTACGATCCGACGATTGCTAACAACTCGGGTAACCTGATCAACAAGACTTTCGCTGAAGTCGGACGCTATCCAGGTGTTGAAGTCGCCTCTATCGCAGGCTTTGTTCAAGCTGGTTTCGATGTCACGAATGACTGGTCTGTAGAGGGTGGCTTCCGTTACCAATACATGAAAAACACCATTGACGACTTCGTTGGCTACCAACAACAAAAGCAAATCGCAGCAGGTAACGGAACCAGTGCAGATACAGTTCCCGGCGGTGAAACGGATTACGGTGTTGGTCTATTCAACTTAGGTACGGTTTATCATCTAAACAGTGATTCACAAGTTTGGGCCAACTTCTCACAAGGTTTCGATTTAGCCGATCCGGCAAAATACTACGGTCAAGGCAACTACACCTTAGTGGGCGATCACTGGACGCTTAATGACAGCATCAATGTGAATGACTCTAAGATGTCTGGCATCAAGACCAACAGCTTTGAACTTGGCTACCGCTTAGACACTGGTGACCTAAGCCTGCAATCTGCGGCTTACTACTCTCAGTCTGACAAGAATGTTAAGTACAACAAAAACACGCTGCTGATCGAAGAGATCGACGATAAGAAACGTGTTTATGGTTTAGAGGCGCTTGCTTCTTACTGGGTACATGAAAACGTTCAGCTGGGTGCATCTGGCCACTACGTTGTTTCAGAAGTGAAAGGCGATGATGGTTGGGAAGATCAATCAGCAGGTGAAGCGAGCACATCAAAAGCGAACGCTTGGGCAGGCTGGTACGAAGCTGACCTATCTCTGAAAGTTCAGAGCCAAACCATGTTTGACTACGAAGATGACAGCGACAACAAGCTCAATGGTTACACTGTCTTCGACCTTGTTGGTACTTACCAACTACCAGTCGGTAGCCTAGGTTTTGGTATCCAAAACTTACTTAATAAAGACTACACCACTATTTGGGGTCAGCGCGCACAGATTCTATACGCAACACACTACGAATCAGCAGCTTATGACTACCGTGGCCGCGGCCGTACTTACACTTTGAACTACCAAGTTAAGTTCTAAGGCACGCATACATATAAATGATAAAGGCTCCTAGTTAGGAGCCTTTTTTAGTAGTTATTCCAACGTATCCAGTCTGACCGTTCTATAGATACTTCTCTATCGGTAACAACTGTAGGAATCCAGACTGCGCGCGCTCCCATTGGCCCGTTTCTGGTTCCGAGGTCCAGCTTTCATCACTGGAATACCAACGCACATCGCCATCTTCTAGATCAAGACGCCAACTATTATCGATGTTCATTGCTTCGCTGATCGTCGAAGCCAGTTCACCCGCCACTTCTGGGCTATCGATCAGCAAGATAGACTCTGTATTCAAATACGTTGAACGAAGGTTGAAGTTAAACGAGCCGATACTGGCAATTCGTTTATCAAACACCACGGATTTCGCATGCAGACCATAAGCAACATAGGGAGCACACTTTTCTGCATCTTTCGTTGAAGCTTCACATAACTTTGAATCCGGCTTCAACTCAAACAGATCAATGCCGTGCTCTAACATCTCTTGTCGACGACCTGCATAAGCCGAATGGTTGGTCACTAAATCATTAGACGCCATAGAGTTGGTCAACGCTTTAATCTCAACACCTTTATCATTGAGAGATTGCCACTCGGTAAGCTGACCATCATCAAATACTAAGTAGGCTGACTCCAATAAGATCTCTTGCTGAGATGTCTGCGCGAGTTCACCTAACATCACCGCCGTCTCTTTTGGCTGATCAGTTTCACCTGAGTCAACCGGAATTGGTCGGTCGTAAACAAAGTGCGCTTCGACCCAAACCATCTCTTCCATTAGTTGGTCAAGAAACACATTCGCTTGCTCTTTTCCTTCTGGTAACGATGGATAGTTAACGTAGCTTGGCGTACTGAGTCCCTCTAATAATGATAGGTCTGGCGCTTTATCCTCACTGAGTAGAGACACTGGATAAGACCATTCACTATTCCAATACTCAACAAAGCTCGATTGGATTTCACCGACCACACCGCCTTTGACGAGAACATCGCGATCCCTGAAGTTAATTTCATCGGAATAATCAAAGTACTCGTCACCAATATTGCGTCCACCTACTACCGAGAACACACCGTCTACAGTGAAGGATTTGTTGTGCATACGTCGATTTAGACGAGAGAAATCTGACAAGAAGCTGAACCATTTAGAGAAACCACTACGACTAGGGGTAGGGTTAAAAATGCGGATCTCGACATTCGGATGCGCATCTAACGCATTCAATAATGGCTCCCTTTCGTTCAAGTTGATGTCATCTAACATCACGCGAACTTTTACCCCGCGATCAGCAGCGGCAAGCAGTCGACTAGCCAAATAACCACCCGTGGCATCGGAGTTCCAAATGTAATACTGAATATCGATGGTATATTCTGCGGCTTCAACCAATGCCAAACGTTGAGACAGAGCATCCCAACCCGCCTCTTGAATCAGTACCGCGCTGTCACCGGCTTCATCAGGTTGAGCAGGATGTTGCTGGCTCACACTCCAAAGTGCGCCTTGTTGTGGGGCGACAACCGATTCTTGGACGTGATTGACTTGTTCTGGTAACGAAGAGCAGCCACCTAATGTAGCAATGAGTAACAAAGAGACACTGATGCGTTTAAGCGCAAGCATTAATTCCATTCCTTAATGGTGGTTGATCTAAAACCCTAGCGGTTCCGGAGAGGGCAAGTTTATAAGTCCTTATTAATGAAATATATACCAAACTTTCCACTTTCCCCCACTGATTGCGCAATAAATGGGAGCCAATATCTCGGCTCCCGTTGTTCCACCGTACTTGTGAACCCTTGTTACGGCTGCAACGCGCTCAACCATAGACTTTGCTCAATACCAGAACCGTGAACAAAGTCTTAATGACTCCGATATATGACAAGACGAGAAAAATCAATTCAAACCCGAGCAATAAATTACCAAACCCCGAGCAAGATCTTTCAATCCTCTTAACGTGACCACTGCTAATCTTGTTACCAAGTCAGGCGAACACCACGCCGATTATCGAATACAAGTACTGGAGAGAGACCATGTCTAAAGAGCTATTTCAAAACATCAAACAAATCGGTTACGGCGCAATGGGATTGGAAGGTTACTACGGCCAGAGTGACGACACGTCTGCGGTAAACACTCTAGTACATGCGATTGAGCAAGGCATGATGATCGATACTGCGGATGCGTATGGTGCCGGTCACAATGAAGACCTCATCAAGCAAGCCGTTGCACAGACAGAAACTGCACCTTTTATTGCGACCAAATTCGGCATCGTATTTGAAGAAGACCAAACAGGTAGCCAGCTAGACACAGGTTGGGGTTTCCCATTGACCATTAATGGCACCAAAGAGTACGTCGCTCGCGCAATTGATAACAGCCTAGAACGCTTAGGTGTTGAGCAAATCGACCTGCTTTACGCACACTACCTAGATCCGAATGTCCCTCTAGCAGAAACTGTCAGTGCGATGGCCGATGCTGTGAAAGCAGGCAAAGTGAAAGCGATCGGTCTTTCTAATGTCACTGCAGAGCAAGTATTAGAAGCAAATGAAATCCACCCGATTGCAGCGGTACAGTATGAGTACTCACTGTTCCGACGCGAAGCAGAGACAGATATTCTACCAGCCATTAATCAGATTGGTGCAGCGCTCGTGTGCTGGTCTCCATTAGGTGCAGGTTTCCTTACTGGCCAAGTTAAAGATTTGGAAGAGGGTGATTTTAGAAACAATAACCCAAAAATGCAGGGTGACAACTTCACGAGCAACCTGCAGCGCTTGGAAGAGATTAAAGTCATCGCGGCAGAGTATCAGGTAACACCAGCACAACTCGCTCTTGCATGGTTGGTCGCGCAAGGTGACAACATCGTTCCGATTCCTGGTAGCCGTAAAACGTCAAGAGTAGACGAAAACCTAGAAGCCTTGTCAGTGACTCTAAGCCAAGAGATCTTAGACAAGCTAGACCAAATCGCCCCAATAGGTGCATTTAAAGGCGCGACTCTAGTTTAAGAATTTAATCAGAGACTAATTTCTCCATAGCACATTGGTTCTCAACGTAAATTGGTTCTCAACGCACTTTGGTTCAAAAAACAAATTAGTTCTCATATAAAACAAGGCGCCCGGCTGCGAGCAAGCAGTCGGGCGCTTTTTAATAACATTTCAATACTTACAGACAGCAACTATCAATAGGCACCAGCCGAGTAATGCAGTTCATAGCTGTGACTGTAGATTTCCAATATGTTGCCAAACGGGTCTTCCATGTAGATCATTCGATAAGGCTTTTCGCCTGGGTAATAGTAGCGCGGTTCCTTCATACGTTTTTTACCACCAGCCGCGACAATACGCTCCGCCAACCCCTCCACATCTGGGTCTTGAACACAGAAATGGAATATACCGGTTTTCCAATACTCAAAATTATCTTCAGGGTTCTCTTGGTTCTTGAACTCGAAAATCTCAACGCCAATACGATCTCCCGTAGATAAATGGGCGATTCGGAATCTTTCCCACCCAGCGCCAAAAACGTCGGTACACATTTCCCCTATGGCTGAATTATCTTCCAGAATCTCTGTGGGTTTCATTATTAGGTACCAGCCTAACACCTCGGTATAAAACTTAACGGCCGCCTCTAAATCAGGGACCGAAATACCAATATGACTGAACGAGCGTGGATAAGTGTGGTTAGTATTCGGTGGTGTGATCATCAGTTACTCTCCATATGCAACAGTTCATGAGCCTAAAATTATAGGCAAGAATAACTAGTTACGATGAAAGCAAATCGGAAGATCGGTCATCTCTTCAATAACGATCAATTGAAGCGAGGATATTGCGAGAACAACCGTGATGGTTTTTAATGAGACAAATACCCAAGTTACCAAGTGTGAAATATGAAATCTCAACTCCAATTCATTCAACATGAAACCGGCCAACTCTCCGATTGTGGTGATGTTTTAGATATCGAGTTTTCAAATCACGCCCTTAGTTGGGATGGGATTGTGCTGGAAAAGGGGCGCTCTCCTCACTTCTACCCAAATAACGTCTCAACCCCTTATTTCTATTTCGCATTGGCGCTCGACAAAGAGCTGAGCTGGAAGGTCGGCGATGGTGAAAACTTAACATCCATCAAAGCCGTCGCTGATGATATTTGGATCAACCCACCTAAGACGCCATTCACTCATGATATTTCGGAGCCTTGCCACTTTATTATTCTGGCAATAGAAGAGAAGCGTTTTATGGAAAGTTGCCCACTTAATGTCGGAAAAATGAAGCTGCAGTTTTTGAACAACTACAACATTTCCGATCCAACCATTAAGGGCATTATCGATCTGTTTATTTTAGAAGTGATGAACAAGGGACGTAACGGGCAGGCATATGTGCAAGGGCTGTTGGCACTGCTATCAAACCACTACATCCAGAACTACTCTAACTACCAAGACTTACAAAACCTTCAGCAGAGCGCATCTAAGTTCGATCAAAGTCAGCTTGATAAAATCGATCACTACATCGCTGAAAACATCGGCTCAACTATTTCAGTGGATGACCTTTCAGAATTACTACACTGCAGTAAGTTCTATTTCCTACGCGAGTTTAAAAAATTGGTTGGTGAAACGCCTTACCAATACTTGATGCACAAGCGTTTGGAGCAAGCCAAAGCCAAACTCAGCGCAGACAACCCCAACATCGCCGAAATCAGCCACCAACTTGGCTTTAATGACCAATCCCACTTCACACGCGTGTTCAAGAGCCAATATGGCATGACCCCTGGTCAGTTTGTGAAGTCAAATTCCGTTAACTAAGCGCCGTTAAAGCTAGGTAATACAGTTCCATCGGTTTTTCTATCATCTCGGCGGTTATCTCTGTTCTGTCTGGATTACAGTTAAGCGCCAGTGCGTACCCGTGAAGATAGTCGACCAGTAAATCTCGCGCGGTATTGGTCTGCGCCTCTGATAAATAAAGAGGCTCAATAGACGCTTCAAATCGTTGGCTAAACACTTCTACTGGACCCAATGACTTCATCGTTAACAGCGTCTCCAGTAACCCTGGATGATCATTCAGAATCGTTAAGTAACTGACACTCAGTCGGTAGATATTCTCTTTCCAATCAAACTGTTCACTTGGTTCAATAATATCCTGCATCAGCGAGACAGTTATCGCTTCAAGCAACTCATTCTTGTTTTTAAAGTAGTAATAGATAGCCATCGCATCAACGCCAAGTTGCTTCGCCAGTGCACGAATACTTGGGGTCTTCCCGTCTTCTCGCATCATGACTTTTGCGACCGATAGAATGCCTTCAGCACTGAGTTGGCGATCCCCCACCTTGGGACGACCACGTTTTTGATCCTTGACACTCATGGGATCTCTCCATAAACTTTAATTCTACACTGTAGAATATTTTAATTTATCTTTAACAAGAAGCCAAGCTCTGGCTTAGATTTGGAGTAAAAGATGTCGAATATTGTGTTTATTGCAACCAGCCTTGATGGGTACATCGCAGACAAAGAAGGCGGCATTGATTGGCTGCACTCAGTGCCTAATCCAGACAACAATGACTTAGGCTATAACGCGCTGATGGAACGTGTTGATGCTCTGGTTATGGGCCGTAATACAATGGACATTGTTCTGAGTTTTGGTATCGACTGGCCTTATACCAAGCCAGTATATGTGCTTAGCAATACACTAACGAAGGTGCCCGCAGAACTTGAAGGCAAGGTATTCTTGGTTCAAGGAGAGCTCAGCAGCATCATTAGTGATCTCAATGCGAAAGGATTAAAGGATCTTTACATTGATGGCGGCGTAACGATTCAGAACTTCTTAAAAGAAGACCTTATTGATGAGATGTTCATCACCACGATTCCTATCTTACTTGGTGGTGGTTCTCCATTGTTTGGAGAGCTCAAATCCCCTCTCAATTTTGAGCTGAAACAGAGTGAGACTTACTTGGGTCAGATTGTTCAAAGTCATTTCATTAGAAAACGCTAAGCCTCAACGTTAGAAGTTCATCTGAGCCTAACCGAGTTGTGATATTCTTGAGTGAATTATTACAAACCCAATTTTTCAATCAGTTAGGCTCTCATGGACGACAGATCTCAACGCTACTTAGACAATTTCCTCAGTTCACTCCCAGAACAAACACGTAATAAGTATCACTCTTTCAGCTCTGACTACTTTTGCGGCGACGAATACAATGCCAATTTATGTGCTGAGCTTATCAAGCAGGGTAAGAAAACCGCGACCTGCAGCATGGCTTACTGGTACGAGTCTGGCGAAGAGCCGATGCCTACGGTTGGTCACTTGCAAGTGGTTGTCGATTGGCATGGCAATCCGGTGTGCATTATAGAAATAGATACCGTCACTCAGTGCCCATACAACGAGGTAACTGATGAGTTTGCCAAAGCAGAAGGTGAAGGTGATTTGTCTCTAGAGTGGTGGAGAGAGGCGCATTGGAATTTCTTTTCCAAGGAATGCGCTGAACTCAATATTGAGCCGCAAGAGGATATGACGCTGGTTCTTGAACGTTTCCATGTGGTACATCAATAAATAACAACATGACACCCTGTTAAGTCAATCATTTTGTCAGTACCATTTGAGCTACATTTCTCAAACGGTACTGTTCCTTATGAAGCTCCTCGTCGACCGCACTGGTGAACAATTTCTTGAAATCATAGAAGAATCGGGAGATTCACTGCTCGTTCAGTTCATTAGCAATGAAGGCATTCGTAAGGGTAAGCCATTCAAAGATACGTTAAGCGGACTGTTTCTCACAGGGTGGAAACCGCGCACAACATCGACAGCCATTGGCTTAGAACGCTTTAAGCAAGGTAAGCTGCAAGACCCAAAAGTCAGCTTCGCACTTCACCAACTCTACCCCTTAGGACGCGATGTGAAACTCCCTAGTGGAGAGGTTGCCACCATTGCCAGCTACGCCAACACACACGCCGATGGTTACTACATGTTCGTGAGGCTAGATGGCGAATTGAAACGCCTGAAAATGACACCAGACTGGGAACTGCAACCATCAGAAGTCAGACTCGCACTCCCTTACTATCCTGCACCAAGAAGCAGAGAAGAGCTGCAGAACATTGACGATTTCGATGCATGGGCAGGTGGGTTTTAACCCAATTCATAGCTCCAATTCGACACAAAAAAGCCGCGTTGATACGCGGCTTCTGCATTATTGCTTCTTAAGGTCATCAAGAACCATAGAGTTATGCTGTTCGTGAATCGTATTAACGCGAACGCGCTTCTCAGGCTCTAGGCGCTCATATTCAGTAAGATAAATATCACTGTGGATGTGCTCAGCAATCATCTTAACAATCAGTCGGTTATTTGAATATAAACCCAATGTTTCTTCACGGTGTGAGAACATCAGCGCTAACTTCATATCCGCAACACACATAAAGCGGTGGGAAGGATATTCTGTCTCTTCGTTTTCTGAGCGAGAGTACAACTCAATCTTGTCGTGCGGCTTGGCCATCTTGTTGAACGAAAAGCCGATTACTCGAACACCACGCTCAATTGCATCACACAACTCTTTTTCAAACAGGTTCAGATTGAAATCGGTATTGAGGTAAATTTCCAAATTCGCTTGATTAATAATCTCTTTCGCTTTCTGAAGAAGGTTTTCGAATCCAGTCAGGTTGTAGACGAACTCCTTCTCTTCCTGAAGCATCATCTTTGACAGTTCAGTCTTAAGAATATTGATATTTTCGACGGTCTTCTTTTCGATTTGGCTAAAGATCAATTCCGGTGATTTGGCTTCGTACTCTTTGGTGTCACCATCGGACATAAAGATATAACCATTGTTATATAGGTTATCAATCGATGAGTAGACGGATGAGCGAGATAGAGAGATCTCCTTGGCAATCTTATACCCACTCGCACGACCATTCTTAAGCAAATTAATGTAAACAAGTGCATCGGTTTTGGTGAATCCAAAATCCATTAATTTGATCACTAACTCTGACACGGGTTGTCCTCTGAAACTATTCAATACTTTCTTCCTGCTAAGGTTACCATTCCTGCAACTATGAGCGTAAATGATTGTTGTTATTTTTTATTGCCATAAGAGCCGCGCCGTAGGCAAATACGAAGCTATCCTGCGAGTTTTGAGAAATGACAGGTAGCGAATCTGATGAGTGATACCGCGATAAAGCAACCCTCAACTCTTTATTGAGTGAAGGGTATGTGGTTGCAAATCCAGAAAGAACGAGCTGCTTGGGAGCCAGTTCTTCGATTGGCAATAATAGGCTGCGTGCCAACTGATCGATGAAGGCTCGATATACCCGAGTGGAATGGATATCGCCCTCCTCCACACCAGAAAAGATATCGGCCAAAGACCGGTCTTGGAGCACCACTTGGTGATATTGACGTTCAATACCCTCTATTGATAAGAACTGCTCAATACACGCTTCTCTTCCACAGCGGCATACTGGCGTTAAACCGTCAATTAACCATTGGAAATCGGGAAGGGGTGAATGCGCCCAATGACGACACAATGATTGAGCTGACCATTTGCCATTTTTGTAGAAACTTAAGCTACAGCCAATGTCGAGCGACAAGCTCAGAACCGAGCCATTATCAACATCGAGAATATTACAGTCTGAAGCCAAGCCGGCTTGTGAAGTGCTCACTACAGAGCAATCAAAACCGAAGTGGTTGCTTAGGTCTATGGCGAGCTGTGCCGCGTTAACCTGCGACAACCGACTGTTTCTACCATTAGAGAAGGTTTGTAGGTGCTCACATACACTAATGACGACTGTCGTTACCTTGCCAAATCGCCAGACGTTACTTGAAACTAGCTGCTTCAAGCGTTCCGATAGTTTGAGTAAATCATCTGGACAGTTTTGGACATTACGATACACCTCTCGCCCTGAAGAGGTGTTCGTAACAGAATGGATAGATTGGGGATCGATAGAGATCCCCATAACAACAGACTCACTCATGCTAACTACGCTTTTTCAATCACGTAGCCAAACGCATCCAACGCGTGAACTTGTCCATCTAATTCAATGAACTTTGACTGATCACTATTATTAAGAATGAACAAGTAATCAGAGCGTCGATATGCGATACAGCTTTCATCCTCAACCGGAATCCATTCTAGGTTGGGTTGATTAAACTCTGGGTTGTTCTTTCTCATCGCGATGAGCTGCTGAATAAAGCCTTTAAAGTCCAAGTCGTGGTTCGCTTCATCCCACTCCATACACTTGCGGTTGTTCTCACTACCCATACTACGGCCGCCATCCATACCAATCTCACCACCGTAGTAAATACATGGCGCACCTACTTGAGTGAACATGAACAAGTAGGCCAATTTGGCACGACGCTTATCGCCCTGACACAGAGACAAGATACGTGTCGTGTCATGACTATCGAGCAAGTTAAACATCGCTTCGTTGACGTTTCTTGGGTAAGCCAGGTACGACGTATTGACCGCGTTGACGAAGCCCTCTTTATCCATCGCAGACAAAGCAAAGTAGTCGGTGATCGCTTGTGTTAGCGGGTAGTTCATTAATGAATCGTACTGATCGCCGCGTAGCCATGGCATCCCTTCATGCCAGATCTCACCCAAAATGTAGCAATCCGGATTGATGCCCTTAATAACGGTGCGAAAGTCGCGCCAAAAGGCATGATCAACTTCGTTTGCCACATCTAAGCGCCAACCATCAATTTTGAACTCCTCAACCCAATAGCGAGCGACATCAAGCAGATAAGCGCGACACTCTTCGTTTTCGGTATTGAGTTTTGGCATCTCTGCCACGTTGCCAAACGTTTCGTAGTTTAGATTCCAAAAGTCCCACTGATCTTTGGGCGTATCAGGATAAACTGGAAACTGATTCACCCAGAACCAATCGGCGTATTTAGATTTTTCGCCTTTCTCGACAACATCTAACCAAAGTGGTGATTGAGCACCGATATGATTGAATACCGCATCCAACATCACCTTCATACCACGCTGATGCGCCGCTTCAACTAAGGCTTTGAACGCTTCGTTGCCACCAAAGTGAGGATCCACGTTGTAGTAATCAACGGTGTCATATTTATGGTTGGCATTAGCGGTAAAGATTGGACATAGGTACAAGCCATTCACACCAAGGTCTTGCAGGTAATCGAGCTTCTCGATCACGCCCCATAGGTCGCCGCCCATAAAATTATCCGACTTAGGATCGGTGCCCCATGGCTGGACATTGGCTGGCGATATCTCTGGTCTGCCGTTCGCAAAGCGCTCCGGGAAAATCTGATACCAAACGGTATCCCTCACCCAGCTCGGTGTGTTCAAAACATCGCGTGGATTGATGTATGGAAAACAGAAGAAGTTACTTAAATTACTTAGCTCAACTTCCGCCTTCTTAGGATCAGATAAGTCCGCACAACGCTTCTCACCAAACAAGATTTTCTCACCATCCTTACCATAAAGAATGAATCCATATCGGCTACGACGCTTAGGCGGCTTAAAAGCAGCAAACCAGTGGTCATGATGCTCAGTTTCACCTTCGTGAACCATCGGGACTTCGTTACCCCCAACCCAACCATGAGCATCACTGCCACCAAGGTTACCGCCATCTAAACCGCCTTCAGCCCAGTGGTAAGGGTCACCTATCCATAGAGCGACACGCTCGATTTCGCCTTTCGCGCTACGCAATCTCAGATGCAAAGTCTCATTATCGTAGGCGTAACTGTCCGCACTCTTTGCCGAGTGTGTAAGCGCACTTTTTGTAATCATTGTGTATTCCTAGCTTTTTATTCTTTTACTGCACCGCTGACGAGGCCGGTTGTAATGTGTTTTTGTGTTGCAACAAACAACAAGGTGATTGGCACGGCTACCAATAGAGAACCTGCTGCAAAGAGGGTGAAGTTTTCTGCTGAGTTAGAGGAGATCCAACTAAAGATTCCGATAGCCAGAGTCATCTTATCTTCACTTCTTAGGATCAGAGTTGGCAATATGAAGTCCATCCAAGGACCTGTGAACGACACCAAGCCAACAAACACCAAAATAGGCTTAGCGAGCGGAAGGATGATCTCCAAGAAAATGGTCATATGCCCTGCACCATCAATCTTTGCCGCTTCATCAAGCGATGTTGGAATCGCATCGAAGTAGCCCTTAACAAGCCAGATCATGAAAGGTAGAGAGCCTGTAACATAGACAAACAACAACCCAGCATAGGTATCAATCAGCCCCATTTTGGAAAGCAGAATGTAGATCGCCGTCATCGAAAGGAAAGCTGGAAACATCTGAAGTACCAAGATACTCATCATGATGTTTCGCTTACCGTTGAAACGATAACGAGAGAAGATAAACGCCGATAGAGTCACCACAACCAACGAAATAATCATGTTGGCCGTTGCTAAGAAGAAGGTATTTTTGTACCACTCAAAGTACGGAGTATCGTTGAACAGCACTCGGTAATGGTCCAAGGTAAATTCAATACCCGTAAAAGAGGAGCTGAAAAGGTTGTTACCTACCTTGAACGATGCCAGCACAGTCCAAATAACCGGCCCCAGAACCAAAAGCGCATTTGCTGTTAAGAACAGATAAACAACGGCTGTACCAACCTTGCCAATAAACTTATCCATGTTACATACCTACATCGTCTTTAAATGAGTTCATACGACGGAATTGCCAAATCGCAATCACCGACAAGAACAAGAAGATCACAATCGAGATAACCGACGCGATTTGATACTGCTGGAAGTCGAGAGTGAGTTTGTAGATCCAAGTAATCAAGATATCGGTATGCCCTGCAAAGCGATATTCAGGGTTGATTGGTCCACCCTCGGTCAGTAGGAAAATCGCTCCGAAGTTGTTGAAGTTATGGGCAAACGTCATCACTAAAGATGGCGCAACTTGGTGAAGTACCATAGGTAAGGTGATCTCCCAGAACTGCTGGAATTTGCTCGCACCGTCCACTTCACTCGCTTCGTATAGATCTTCAGGGATATTGGTCAACGCGCCTGCAATCAACAGCATGAAGTAAGGAGCACCGACCCAAACGCTCACCGCAATTACGGTAATCTTGGCAATGAAGGGATCCGATAAGAAAGCGACCGAATCAAAACCCCAGCTGTTGAGTGCTGCATTAACTGGGCCAATGCCATTGAGTAACAAACGGAACATCAATAGAGTGACAAAAGCAGGGATTGCGTAAGGAAGAATGAAGACAAAGCGCCATGCCTTTTTCGCTTTAATCTTCTTATTCTGCAACGCCAACGCAAGCAAGAAGCCAAAACCACAGGTACATACCGTTGCGAAGAATGCCCACATTACCGTCCACGACGCGACGCCGAAGAATGTGCTCGACCAGATTTTCAGTTCAAACAGAGCAAAGAAGTTCTTAAATCCAACCCAGTCCACCAAGTTCTTTGGTGGGATATGGTGTGGTGCTGAGTAGTTAGTAAACGACACCATCACCGTAATAATGATCGGCATGATGATGAACGCGATACTCGCAATAAACGCGGGCGACAACATAATGAACGCAAACTTGCGATCGTAGATATCTTTCAGTTGCTCACTCAAAGACAGTTTTGACGTCTGAGTAAGCTTCGCATCACGTACATTTGATACGTACAAACAGATAAACAAGAATGAGTAGAGCAGTGCAATCACACCCTCGACCAACATAAAGATCGAGTTATCACCTTGTGTGATGGTAAAGCCTTTACGCACTTGAGCGACATCACCTAGGGTCACAAGGCCTTTAAGCGACTCCATAAGTTCAGGGAAGATCAGCAGTGTAACCAATTGGATGGCGAGAAAAATCCCGCCTTTCAACCAGTGACCTTTTAAAATCTGTGTGCTCCCCATAATCAGGAGAGCAGCAGGCAACCTAGGGGCTGCCTTAGTCTCAGATAACAACATAGGTCCTCTTCTACTCTTGTAGTTCAATCTGTTCAGTAATAATTGAACGAGCGCGGTCAAGAACGGCTTTTGGTGACTTATCATTTACCCATAAGTCGGTAATAGCGCTGGCCATTGGCGACCAGATAAAGCCCATCTCTGGCAGTGAAGGCATCGCGTCAGAGTAGAAACCTTGAGTGATGATGGCGTAAGTCGCTTCATCCGCATTAACGATGATCTCTTCCATCACAGCTTGAACAGGTGGAATCGACTGAGTCATTTGGTAACGCTTCTTAAGCATGGCTTCTGTCGATAGGTAATCAGCAAACAGTTGCGCCGCTCGTGGGTATTCGGTGTAAGAAGAGACCACCGCAAGTCGAACGGTTGAGAAGGTACGTGGCTGCTGACCTTCCAGCTTTGGCATTGGTACTACACCAAAATTTACGCCCGAATCTTTATAACCTTGAATCGCCCACGGGCCATCGATGATCGCACCCACTTTGCCTTCACCAAAGAGGCCTCGACGAACTTGCGGGTTACGCATGTCAATTGGGTTGGAACTATTGGCTACGCGTAGACTCTTCATTGCCTCAAGCCCTTTTTGCGCTTCTTCTGAGTCAATACCGATATCTTTAGCGTCGGTGCCGTTGTTACCAAACTCGTAAGCGCCGTATAAGGTCACAAACATACGAGACTCATAGTAGTTTTGGATATCCCAAAGCAACGCATACTTGTGTTCTTGCTTGTTATTAAATGATTTCGAAAATTCAATAATCTCCTCAAAACTCTCTGGAGCTTTCGGAAGCAAATCTTTGTTGTAGAAGAGAGCAGTGGTGGCAAAGCTGACCGGAAAACCATAGCTCACACCTTCAGATTTGGAAGCGCTGATGGCATTTTGCATAAAGGTACTATCGATTCGCTCTGCAGAAACAAGGTTCTCCATCGCGCCGCCAGCAACCACCAAACGCCCTAGTAAGTCGTGCTCAATTTCTGCCACGTCAGCCACTCGAGCTGACCCACCATCCTGAATTAGGCGAGAAGCAGAGTCGATAGGTGCGAGTCCACGAAACGAAAAGTCGACATCGTAGCCGAACTCTTTATTGAAAGAGTCTGCTGCATACTCCATGTATTCAACGGTTGTTTTATCCGTCCAAATGAGCAGATCAGCACCTTTCTCTGGTGTTATCTCTTCAGCGCTAGCCAACCCAGACATCAATAGCGAGGCCAATAGCGTTGTTCTAAATAGCTTTTCTTTCATACTCACACCGCACAAGTTAAATTTAGTAGTCCATAAGATACTACTAGGTTATATCTCACCTTAAACAAGTCAATACGATTTGTTCAAAATAGAAACACCTTTGTGATTTAGATCACCATAAATACGTAATTGCTAACCATGCGCATGATTATATACAACACCAGTCCGTATCAGGCTTTACAGCAAGAAATAAGCTCATCCTGATAGCTATATCGATGAAAACAATACTATTCGTGATGATGATCAATAAAATTCACGCATGAGAGTGAGCGGGATCACATAACCAATTTCTATGGGAAGAAAATTTAAAATAAATAAAGAACAATAATTAGGCGTTCAACGTGAACTACTAAATTCATGGCCAGAATTATCGAAATAAATCCAATGCCGGAATAATAAGGAAATACTGTGAAACGAACATTATTGTCTGTAGTGATAGCCAACACTTTGCTTGTGAGTACCACTGCTTTTGCTAGCGATCGAGGCTTTGCTCCTGAAGACACCTTTTTTGATGACGCTTTGAAATTTGGTGGGCATGTTGGATCGTCAATTGAATACGAATACAAAACGACGACTGACTGGGCTAAATGGGGCGCAACTGAATCAACAGAGCAGACTCGTACGCATGAAGTGGTAAGCCTGTTCTACCGAAACTCTAAGTGGAACTTCTCGACCCTTTACGCTTTTAAGCTAGAAGATCGTAAAAAAGAGCAATCGGGATACAGCGAAACGGAAGATGGGTACATCCACCTGCTGTCTATCGACAAAGGCTTCAACTTTGGTTCAGGTTGGGGAGTAGGTTCTGTTTATGACATCGAATACTCGCGCAGTCAGATCTACAGCACATCTGGTACAAACGGTTTACGACATACTACCGTTGAACACAGCTTTAGACCTTACCTTACCTACTGGAGTAATGACTTCGGTGCTGGTTTCTACTCTAACCTCGAGTATCTACTGAATGATGAAGATAAGAGTGAGTGGGGCAAAATCAAAGAGGAAGGCTACAGCCTACTGTTCAAACCATACAAGCGCTTAGGTAACTGGGAACTGGGCGTTGAGTTCTTCTACCAAATTAAAGAGAACGAAAACAACGGCAAGAAAGTCAGTGACTTCACTGAGAAGTACGTGGAACCGATTGTGCAATACAGCTTTGATGATGCTGGCACCATGTATGTTCGAGCTCGTATCGGTGAAAACGAAACCAACGGTATCGGCAGCAACGACGACTACTTCAAAGACATTCGTAAAGCGACTATCGGCTACGAACAAGCCGTAGGTGAAGACTGGTTAATGAAAGCTGAATACGAATGGGCGAAAGATACTGAGACGTCGAACGCTGCGCAATACGCTGGTGACGAAAAAGTAGTTGAACAGAACACACTATTCTTACAAGCTCTATATCGCTTCTAACTAATTGATAGGTCGAATAATATGCTCAAAGTTTCAGAGATAGCTCAGGTCGTTGGTGGAGAAATCGTTGGTGATGACACGATAGAAATATCGCTGATTCGTCCGGTTTCAAGCGATGAAAAAGGTGGGCTTGCGATTGTATTCGCCAAATCAGATCTAAAAGGCATTTCTGAAACTTTAGCAGACGTCATTATTGGGCCGCGAGCGATTCTGCAATCTTCGGCAAAGACAAAAATCATTATTGATGAACTCGATGCCGATAAACTTAACCAGCTGATGCGCTTTTATAAGGTGCATAAGTACCAACTGTTTGATCAAGGCAACACCTCTGATATCCCAGATGTTTACATTGGTAAGCACTGCCAAATCGGAGAGAACTGCCACTTTATGCCCGGTGTAAAGATTATGAACGGCGTCACTATTGGCGACAACGTGGCAATTCATGCCAATACAGTGATCAAAGAGGGCACCATCATTGGCAACAATGTCACGATTGATTCAAACAACTCAATTGGCAACTACAGCTTTGAATACATGACAGGTAAGCAGACTCGATACCAGCGTGTGGAGAGCATTGGCCGCGTTATTATCGAAGACGACGTTGAGATTGGATGCAACAACACCATCGACCGAGGCACGCTAGGCAATACTGTGATTGGTCGAGGCACTAAAATCGATAACCTAGTTCAAATTGGCCATGATTGTAAGATTGGCCAACACTGCCTACTTGTATCGCAAACAGGCTTCGCTGGGCACACCACCCTAGAAGACAATGTGATTGTTCATGGGCAAGCTGGCACAGCAGGCCATCTAACCATCGGCAAGAACTCAGTGATCAAAGCAAAATCTGGCGTGAGCCACTCTTTCCCAGCCAATAGCGATATCTTCGGATACCCAGCAAAGGATGCTCGTAGCTATTACAAAAACCTAGCAACACTCAATAAGCTGACCAACAAAAAGTTAAACCAAGATAAAACGGAAACTCCAACCGAATCGAAAGGTTTTTTCGCACGTTTGTTCAGCTTGTAACGCTAATGGGAATAGAGATGACGGACAGAGCCATGAACATGGTCGATGCTTACATTAGATCAAATACCAAAGAACTGTATATCGAGCTCGAACCGGGTACATCATTGAATATACCCGAGCAGCAGCAAGCGTGCCTGTCCTCATACATCGATGAAAGAGTCTATTTTGGTATTCGACCTGATTTTGTCTATTTAGCAGAAGACAACGAGCAGCTTAATACCATCAACGGTCAACTCATTGATTATAGAAAGATCGATAACAGCTTTGAAATCCTGTTAGCCATTGGTCACAAAGAAATACTATTCAGAACAAAAAGATTAATTAGCCA
Organism: Vibrio sp. D420a; assembly: GCF_030248625.1. Lineage (NCBI taxonomy): Bacteria > Pseudomonadati > Pseudomonadota > Gammaproteobacteria > Vibrionales > Vibrionaceae > Vibrio > Vibrio sp. D420a. The sequence continues at coordinate 94,694 of NZ_JAHGAN010000007.1, forward strand.
AAGTGATATCGGAAAGTCTTTTCGCATTAATTTCGATACCTATTTTGGTCATATTTTCGATTATGAAACCAGTCGAAACTTAACAATATAACGCGAATAAGATAAAGGAAATTGACGATGAAACGTACTTTTCTGCTTACTGCCCTGCTCTCATCAGCACTGATGGGGTGTGCTAGCACATCAGACAGCACTGAAGGTGCACAAGCTATGGCTACCGGTCCTTTTGCTGACTGTAACCTACCAAGTGTTGAAGAGCGTGGTCCAATTAAGCCATCACTCTATGTTGTTGGTACCTTCCCAGATGGCCAGTGGATGCACATGGAAAACCGTCAAATGTCTCACAAAGGCAACGGTATCTACCAAGTAGTGAGCGAAGAGAAAGCAGGCAACGTCAGCCTACAATTCGCCACGATGAGCTGGAATCCGCAATTTACCGCAGCAGGTAAAGAGATGGTTGCAGGTTACGAGAAAGAGCTAAAACGAGGCGGCTTTGCAAAAAACACTACCGTCACCATTCCTGAAGATGGCAAATACCTGTGGAGTATCGAAGTTGGCCAGGACAAAAAGCCCGTTCGAGCGCTACTAAAAGCTTGTAAATAAGCACAAATAGATGGGAGCGAATACCTAATGTTCGCTCTCTCATTCTGTTTATTGAGCAAGTCGCTGTCAGTCGAAAACGTCTTTCTGAATCAACAATTTTTAATTAATAACATCAGGTGAATCGTCAAATTAACTCACTTGATTGTGTAATCCTATGCGGAGTATCAAATGGCAACAGTTAGCCTACGCAAAGTAGAAAAAGAGTACGACAATGGCTTCAAAGCTGTGCATGGCATTGACCTAGACATTCATGAAGGTGAGTTCATGGTATTTGTCGGTCCGTCGGGCTGCGCAAAGTCGACCACACTGCGAATGATTGCTGGTCTTGAGAGCATCTCTGGTGGTGATATTCGTATCGGCAGCAAAGTCGTCAATGATCTCCCACCGAAAGACCGTGGCATCGCGATGGTGTTCCAAAACTACGCGCTTTATCCGCACAAAACCGTGTTCGACAACATGGCTTTTGGCCTAAAAATGCAGAAGCGACCAAAGGACGAAATCAAAAAACGCGTTGAAGAAGCGGCTGAAAAGCTTGAGATCACGGACTTGCTTTATCGCAAGCCAAAAGAGATGTCGGGTGGCCAACGTCAACGTGTTGCGGTAGGTCGCGCCATCGTGCGTAAGCCTGATGTGTTCCTATTCGATGAGCCGTTATCTAACTTAGACGCTAAGCTACGTGTTTCGATGCGCGTTAAGATTGCCCAGTTGCACCAATCTTTAAAAGAGGAAGGCAACCCAGCAACCATGATCTACGTAACGCACGATCAAACCGAAGCATTAACGTTGGGCGACCGTATCTGCGTGCTTAATCAGGGCAATATCATGCAAGTGGATACGCCTGCCAATCTATACAACTACCCTGAAAACAAATTTGTTGCTGGCTTTATTGGCTCTCCGGCGATGAACCTTATCAATACTAAGCTCTGCCAGCTAGGCGATGATGTTTACGTTGAGCTCGCTCCGGGGGCACGCATTATCATTCCAAAAGATAAGCAGCAGAAGCTTCTTAATCACATTGATAAACCGGTATGCCTAGGCATTCGCCCTGAACACATTAACCTCGCGAACGATGACGAAGCGATTAATGTGCACGACGGTGAGCTAACAGTTGTAGAAAACTTGGGTAATGAGAAATACCTATACTTCAGAATCGGCGAAAACGAAGTGGTTGCTCGAGTAAATAACCAAACCATATCCACATCAGATATCGGTAAAAATATTCGTTTTAACTTTGATTCCGCGTTCTGTCATATTTTCGATGCAGAAACAGAAAAGAACCTAACGCTATAAATATCTAATCGCTGAACGAAAGCTGCCTCTTATTTGATGTGTTGGGGTGGCTTATATTTTTCGAAAAAATTTAAAACCTAATAATTAAGTCTAATTCAGAAAATATCTGGATCGGCTTTGTGCACCCCAAATAAATCTAACAAGTGAAACAGGACGATAAAATGAAGAACAAAATAGTACTTCTTTCAGTATTGCTCGCTTCTCTACCTGCCGCTGCAGATTGGAATCAAGCGTACTTCCGCGGCACAGCCAATGATTGGCAAAGCGAATCCATGGTGAAGGTCAAACCCAACCATTGGCAAATTGTTAAGAAATTCAATACTGGCGACGGCAACAACCCACCAAGCTTTAAAGTCGACCGCTTTGGTGATTGGTCAGAGAACTATCCGATTAATAACTATGTTGTCGATCCAAACAAAACCTATGAGATCAACTTTTACGACGACACCAACACCGTTATTGTTCATGAAAAACTGCCGTTCGATATGCGTGATGAAACCATGTATTTCGTGTTTCTTGACCGCTTCCATGACGGCGACTCAAGCAATAATACATCAACAGGCGCGAATATGTATTCGGCAGACAAGTCGGATTTCAAAAAGTACTTTGGCGGTGACTTAAAAGGCTTAACAGCAAAGCTCGATTACCTGCACGACATGGGAATCACCGCGATTTGGATCACTCCACCAGCTGACAACATTAACGTGCCTGACAGCCGCGGTGGTGCGGGTTATCACGGTTACTGGGGACGTGACTTCTTTAAAGTAGACGAGCACTTAGGTACGGTTGACGACTTTAAAGCGCTGAAGAAGAAGATGGACAGCTACGGCATGAAGCTGGTACTGGACTACGCACCTAACCACTCCAACCCAGATGATGAAGGTGAATACGGTGCTCTGTACAAAAATGGCGTTCGTCTTGCCGACTACAACAACGACAGCAGTGGCTATTACCACCGTAATGGTGCGATCGCGGCCAACGGCCAAGATTGGGAGTGGAACGATGCGTGGGCCGTTCGAAACAAGACCCTATTTAACTTAACCGACTTCGACCAAAGAAAAGGTGGTCCAGCACGTCAGTACCTAATTGACGGTGCTAAATTCTGGGTCGACCTAGGCGTGGATGCTATCCGTATTGATGCGGTGAAACATATGGATAAAGAGTTCATCCAAGACTTTACCGGTCAAATCAACGCATACGCGAAGCATAGCCAAGGAAAAGACTTCTACTTCTTTGGTGAGTGGATGGACTCTGGTGCTGACGCAACAGGCTCAAACTTCGCATCTATCGATTTCGCAAACACCTCAGGCTCTGCGCTGCTTGATTTCGGGTTAAGAAACACCATCGAGAACGCTCTGCTTGGCCATCATGGCACTGGTATGTACGCCATTAACAACTACATGAAGCTGAGAGATCAGAAGTTCACAAGTAGTGATTGGCAAGTGATCTTCTTGGATAACCATGACGCACCACGCCTTTCGACTGTGCTACGTTCCGACGCCACTAACTTTGGTCCAGGCAAAGACAAATGGGGCGGTCGACAAAGCATCCCATTCGCACAAGATCGTTTGGAGCTAGGTTTGGCTCTCATCATGACTTCTCGTGGTATTCCATGTATCTACTACGGTACAGAGCACTACGCAGCGAACTTCACGACCAACGGCTTTGGTCAGCAAGGTAACGACCCGTACAACCGTGAAATGATGCCGAGCTTCGACAAGACAACACCGGCATACCAGATGATCAAAAAGCTCAGTAAACTGCGTAAAGAGAGCTTCGCCATCCAACAAGGTTCTTACATTGAACGTTGGATAAGTAACGATGTGCTTGTTTATGAGCGTAACGCGGGAGACGACGTTGTCGTGGTAGCGATGAACCTAGGTAACTCAACTTCAGTGAATGCCATTAACCTTGGTTTGGCAAACGGCACGTACGACAACGTGCTAGGTGGTGACCAAGTTGTGGTAGCTAACGGCAGCGCGACGTTCAACCTTGACCAAAATGAAGTGATTGTCCTACACACCAAGAACTGATCTTTGATTGCGATGTGACATCTTAGAGCACATAAAACCACTCAAATCCCGCACCTATGTGCGGGATTTTTTATAGGGCAAGAATTGATCTAAAACAATGTAACTCGCTGTCCCTTGAAACTCTCACCCGAGTGGGTGATGTGAACACTGTTACATAAAAATATGATGATATGGAACGAAGTATGTAAATGAATAAAACGACAAGACGTCAGCGAGTTAATATGGAAATTACAGCGCCAGAAAATCACATCGTATTTCATATCCTTGGGTTTACCCCACTTCAAGAAACAGACATTACTCAGCATATCTGTCTTTGTTATCGAAGTAAGCCCCCTTACCAGGTTCCCATTTGCACGAAAGGCAATCATCAACACCTCTTTCTGGTGCACGATAGCTTGGCAGCGCAATTTCTTAAACAATACCCAAATCAGAATTGTTCAAATGACATATGTCTACTGGTGGACAGTCCTAACGATCAAGTCGAAGTACTCATAGACCACTTACAACATGGTTGGCGAGGGGTATTGAATAGTGAGCGTACTCAAAACGACTTGATGAAAGCCATTAATATTACATTAGATGGTGGTTTATGGTTCCCACGTCGAGCGTTAGACTCCTTTATCATCAACACAATAGATCATTATCATCACCAAGAGTTTATTCAGACTGTCTCTGAAAATTTTGACCTTACCAAAAAAGAGCAAGCTGTCATGCACCACCTATTGCATGGGTACAGTAATAAACAAATTGCCTCACAAATGTTTATTAGCCTTAACACGGTAAAAACTCATATCAAGAACATCATGATGAAAACCGATTGCCACTCTCGGCATGCATTTATCAATAAAGTATCTCAGCTGTAACGGGTCTAGTAGGCTACCAAAATTTCGTCATAAACAGCCTTTGTCTTCTCGCTCCATTGAACTAGCTAGAAGCATTTATGAAATAATCTAGACGATCAGTTGTTAACAACAAGCTCTATTCGAATTGGCCCAACAAAGTCCCCAGAGTTCTTTAGAGATATTTGGTGTTCGGGAATTGGCTTTAGGTTGAGGCGTTGTACCTGCTCTGGGTCAACCCTCAATCGATAGTCACCTAAAGGGACTTTATCCATAAAGAAAAAGCCATCATATTCAGAGGTTCGCTCACTGACGACTCGTCCTTTCTGATCGACCAGTTGAAGTTTTGCTCCAGCGATCGGTTGAAACTCCCCATTCTTGAATAAATAGGCATCACCATCCACTTCTCCAGTGGCAATAAAAGGATAATCAAAAGTTTGGATAATACCGGGACGTCCTAAAGCACTCAGCCCCTCAATCATTGGGTATAAATAAGGATCTTGCATTTTTTGATCATCAATAAAGATGTTTTTGCTTTCGGTGGTACTCAGATCCGTCATCAACAGCACCCCACTTTCAGTGACTTCGCCATTGTTGAACGCTATATCTGAGAGCAGTTGTTCGTCAGAATCAAATACTCCATTGCCATTTGAATCGTTAAAAGCTCGAACCTCTACCCCACCTGTCGTTGCTAACGTTTCCGATCGGACATATAGATGATCAGTTTTATCGACATAACCCAAACTAAACGCCACCGAAAGATGAACGTCGTAGTCGCCTTCATCATCACCATTGGCTTCAATACCGAAGTCAATATTTTGATATCGTTTGCTAACACGAAAACCGTAGTCAGTACTCTCGCTCTCTGTATCATAGTTAGTATCTACGCCAACACTATATCCGTTGGGTGAACGCCAGCTTGCATCAAAGCTGTAACTAGTAATGTTACTTTCTGGCTCTAAGTCATAATCAACCGATGTTCTAAAGGTCCAATCAAATAGACGTTTGGTAAGCGCAACATCCCCACTAAATTGACTCTCACGCGAATAGTACAACTCGTAATTTAAAGTGTTTGAAGTTTGAAAGTAGCTAGTCGAAAGTGAGGTGCGTTGTTCTACGCTATATTGATCTTTTGCATAGTCCGTATCCGTCCTTTGTTCCAATTCTTCACGGCCAACGGTCAAACTGAGTCCTAGAGGACCAAAACTGTCATCTAACCGAACTTCAGATTGACGGGCATACTCATAGACATCACGTGGCAAATCTTGTGTATCTAACCCCCACAACTCTAAATGTTTGAGGTTAACGTTAGTTGAAAGCAAGCGAGTTTGAAGTTGCCAGTCCAACCCATTATTTTGGTCATTATCTACTAACCAATTAACTTGATTATATAGCCCCCAAAACCCTCCAGTAGCGCCGATACTGAACATGTTCTGTCGCAAACGGTCATCTTGATCATAGAGCGAGACATACCCAAAATTCATCGTCAGATTCTGACTAACCCCGTATTCAAGACGTGTGCTGAAATGCATCTCTCCATTTGGATCGGAATATTGATCAACGCTGGTTAGATCAATGACTGGAACATCGGCTTGATTCACCCCGACTTGATAGGACCATTTCCCCGGGCTTAGCTGCTCTGAACCGATATAGATCACGTCAACTTGTTCTTGTTGCTGCCCCTCTGGGCCATAAAAAACAAGTTTTATCTCATTGCGACCAAACAACAAATTGACGTCTGGAAACTCATATAAACCATCATTCCGATCGTTTGCTGTCTGCATGCTTATTAGTTGATTATTAACATACAGCTCTACTTCCCAACCCGTTGTCAATGAGCCACGTAAAGTCGTTCTATCAAACTCTGTCGCACTCGATAAATCTGTATTTGCTAAATACACGCCTCTACCTTCAGAGCTGCTACTGATATGCTCTATGCTAGGTGTAAAGACATCACCAACCTGAAACTCTGTCGTACCTAAAATACCTGTATCTTCTGGATGGCGTCTCCCCAAAGACCAACGACTACTGGTTATACTTCCTTCCGAGATCGAACCTGCAAGATAGAACTCACTCGTTAGCTTAGCTAAATCTCCACTGGCAAACACACTGTAGTCCGTATCCCAGCGATTCTGCGAATCAAGATAGGTATCGAGCGTGATATCCATTAATGGAAATGAAAGCCACTGATACTCCCCTTCAATCAAAGGATATGTCGCTTGATTGGTACTGTTGTTACTCAGATTTCTTGCCCTTTTCTCACGCTCTATTTGCTGTTCCAAAGGAAGTGGCGTTCTTGAATTCACGTACAGAGCTAAATCTGACAGTTTTAAGTCTAAATCGATAGGAAGCCACTCTTCTATCAGAGCCTTTTTGATGTATATGTCATCAAACTCGTTCAGATAATCAGCATCCGATAGGATGTAAATATCGTCATTAACAATCACTTCATTGCTCGAAAGATCTAAAGAAAAGCTCTGGTCTTCTCGAACAAACCAACCCTCGGCCACACCTACACTCGGATCAACATCAATCGCTAGCTTTAAAGAACGAGATAGCTCTCCTAATGGGATTAGCAGTGTCCCCTCTCTTGGATAAACCAACACAGCTTCATTCAACACTCTTCTTGCAAGGTGTAGTTCCAAAATTATGGGCTCATCATCTATCAGCTCATTAGCGATCGCTTGGGCTGATGTGATACATATGAGCCATAACGTAATGAGAACTAGCAGCTTTGAAAAAAGAGCGAAAAGTGACTTCTGCTTACCGTTAATCACTCCCGCCCAAAACCGCCGCATGGCTGCCGACCCCGCTGATCAATGTATAGCAGCGAGAGCTGACACTAAACTGAGATCCTCGTTAACAAAGATCTGCTCTGTTCCATGTCTCTTAACAACTAACTTCAACGGACTATGGCCATCCCATTTATCTAAATTCAAGTTAACCATGCGCTGAGGAAGTGGATAATAAAAGCCCATACTTCTGAGCATCGCAATAGGCTCGCTATCCTTACCAGCGTATACATCAATGTCAGAATAGACACTGGTATTACCGTATCGATTGAACTGCATGTTTAATGACAACTGATTGTCTTTTTTAATAAAAGAATACGAATCTAAAGCTACTTGGGTATTGGTTGATGGGACTTTTCGAACGAAGACAGGAATAGATAAGGACGTCGTCATCTGCAGTCCAACACTCACTTCATCATCACCCAAACTGTTTTCAAGTGCTTGATTAATATCGTTGGCCGTCTCTTTAGGAACCTCAGTCAACAGAAGATGACTTCTGAGCTCTCCCACATCTAATCTATGGCTATTTCTAGCTAGCAATTTAATGGTTTGATTTCCATTTGGGGCAATTTTTATCTGCCGAGGCGATATTCTTACATATTGCTTTGCGGAATTTTTGACACCCTCGGATTGTTCGAGCCTTCCATCTGGCCTCATCTCCATATCTACGAAACTAATACGATAAGTCTGAGCTTCTTCACTTGGGTTAAATAAATATAAATGCTGTAATCTCTGGTTAGGTTCAAACTCTATTCGGTAATGGCTTAAACTGACACCAGCATGAATAACTGTAGGAAAGCAGAATAAAAACAAAATAACTACGTATTTATTAAACATAATACTTCCTTAATATGCGTAATATTGAGTTATAAGTAATAGAATTGGAGCTTCAATAGATTGAAGCTCCTTTAATGGATTAAATATATTTTGCTGTTAGTGTATAGCTACAGTTTATATGGCCTGTTTTACCACCCTCGATACGCATGGTGACACCAACCGGGAATGAGAACTCTTCTTTCTCACCGTTATATTCCCAAGGCCATTTCCACCACTCTTCACCTTCAACAGGGGCACGGTATATTGCTGCCACCTCAGATGTAGCAATACCACCAGTACAACTCGCGAATGCACCCATATCAATTTGAGAACGCTGCCCTTTTGTTCCTTTGTACTTGAATTGACCCGGTACAGAGCCAATTGCAGGCACAGATTTCAAAAACCAAAGACCCTCATATACTTTCCCATCAGTACTTAAAGTGATATGACGATCTTTACTCGAAACTGGAAACTTACCAAACGAAGCCGCTTGGCTTTGGGTTAACGAAATAGGGTTTAAAACATCGCCACCGACTTCACAGTCAGCGTTATCTTCAGCTATTGCAAGCATAGGAAATGATGATGCAACGGCTATAGCAATTAATAGTTTTTTCATAACACTATCCTTAATGTTATCTGCGCTTCTTCACGTTTCACATCACGCAATCTCGCGCTATTAATGTCAATTAGCTTGTCATCACATATATGTTGCAGCCAAATTAACCATGCACTCAGCGCCAAGTTTAGCGACTTTAGGCGAATGGTATGTATAGTGAACAGGTTCAATGAAGTCATCTTCCGTAGGAGTCATGTTATAGGCATCTGGCTTATCAAGCACAACAGCACCATCCTCTCCCATAGCATCTCCAATGTCCTGGCAACCTTCTGCAACAGTGGCTTGAAATTGAAGCTCATAATCTTTCGTTGCTTCAACGTTGAAGTCTAACTGCGCCTTTGTTTGTGTATCAATTAACACTTTACCAAGTGCACCATTGTTACCATTTGTTGGTGCTGACACTGTAAGCTGGTTTAACACATCTGCAGTTACAGTTGCATCTGCGCTTGATGAGTCCCAATCAGCGTTAGCGAAAAATGAAGAAGAAGCGAAAGCCACACCGATACTGACAATGAGATATTTAGTTTTCATGATAAATTTCCTTATTTCCGACTTATTGTTATGTCAATCAAACTGTTGACATTAGGAATTATGAAATCATCCATTGAATTTTCATCACCCTTTTTGGGTGATTTAAATTAATTCGGAATAACTAGAATTTAAACGTGGCAATTATCTTAAGTTAAGGTTGCGCTATGTTTAGTTTAATTACAGTAATAAAAACAAATTCAAAAATAGCTCTGTTTAACTCCATTATTCTTTATACGCTTCTGATCTTTATTGCTGGCTGCTCGGACATAGAGGCAATGAGTAATGAAGATATACAACTTCAGTTACTCATAGAAAATAATAACTTGTCCGTTGAACCGTTAGGAAATTTGCAAGTTCCCGACATAGCTTCCCCAATTAGCCAATTGGGGAAAGCTTTGTTTTACAGTAAATCACTTGGCGGAGAGGAGGATAGCGCTTGTGTGACTTGTCACCACCCACTGCTTGGCGGGGGAGACGAACTGAATCTATCCGTAGGCGTAGGTGCAGAACTCCCAGATCTGTTAGGGTTGGGAAGAACAACCCGTGACCATTCAGCACCAGCAGTACCTAGAAATGCACTGACCGTTTTCAATATCGCACTTTGGGAGCACACTCTGTTCTGGGACGGGCGTGTCGAAGTTGTCAGCAACGGTGGGCTAAAACAAATTAACACCCCTGATGGCCAGCCTGATCTCAACGCAGGTGACGAACTCCTATTTGCCCAAGCAGCGTTCCCAGTAACCTCATCAGAGGAGATGCGTGGGCACTTCAAATCAACAGCAACAAACGATGAACTACGGGAGCATCTAGCGAAACGTTTGGCCGATATCCCAGAACAAGGGGATCCACAGCTTACTTTCAGTCATTGGCCCGATATGTTTCGTGCTGCCTTTAATCAACCATCGGCCAGCGCAAGTGAAGTAATAACCCCTGCAAACATCCAATTGGCTCTAAGTGCATTCCAACGAACAATGCTCTTTGTTGATAACCCATGGTTTGCTTACTTAAAAGGGGACATATCTGCACTCACAACACAACAAAAGCACGGGGCAATTCTCTTCTATGCAGAAAAACAAAATGGAGGTGCACACTGCGTAAGTTGCCATAGTGGCCTTTTGTTTTCCGATGAAAAGTTCCACCCGTTAGGGTTCCCACAAATTGGTCATGGAAAGGGAGATGGCGTTGCAGACCGTAATGGAAATACCGATGATTTTGGAAGATACCGAGTAACTAATGATATTGAAGACATCTACAAGTTCCGTACACCGACACTGCTGAACGTGACTCATACAGCCCCTTACGGTCATGCTGGGAGTTTCAACACTCTAAAAGAAGTGATTAGTTACTCTGCCAACCCAACACTATCATCCTCTACGTATTTTCTAGAACATCAATGGTGTGAAAACTCCCAATTATCTCGCTTAGAGAGTTGTATGGACCTCTACCCTTTGGCTAAAGAACGAACCCAAAAGTCGCTTGCTGCACGCCAGGCGTTTGAACAGAAACATCCAATTTCGGTCACTCTAACTGATAACGAGATTGAAGATATTGAAGCATTCCTTCATGCACTAACAGACCCATGCATCCTTAGCAAAGAGTGCATGACGCCTTGGCTCTACGATTCGTCTGTCATAAATGATCCGGATGAAAACATACTGCGAGCCGTGAACGAATCGGGAGAATTGTTATGAAAACCATAAACGCTTTGATTATATACATCTCTCTTTTAGTGTTCATACCTGATGCATTCGCTTCTACTGATAAAACAGACCGCCCTCTAAAGAGACTCCAATTGAAACAGGTCGAAAGTTTCGATTTTGGTAGACTCATCAGAGATGGACACCTAAAAGGTACGATTACAATTTCTCCCTCCGGACAAGTCAGCGAAAGGAACATGAGAGCTTTGGAACGTATTAAACCCGCGCTGTTCTATTTATGTGGCGAACCTAATCAGAGCTTTCAACTTGAGCTGCCAACCCAAGTAAGTTTGAAGTCATTCAAAGCAAGCTCGATCTCCATAGGGGATTTCACTAGCAATTTGAACAACTGGGAGGGTCGATTACCAGTATCCGGATGCAAGAACATAAGGATTGGAGCAACTATTGAGTGGTATTCACACAAAAATATAGGCGGAATTGAAAGTCACTTCCCAATTTCAGTCCATTATATTGACCATAATTAGTAATGTATTAGGTTACTTTAGAAAACTTTAAAATTAGCATGATGTATTGCTAAATCATGACATAAACAAACTTATCACCCAGCTTATATCTGATATTAGAAATATAGCATTGAACAATCACTATAGTTGGTCAATCATAAAAAAGGTAGAGAATATAATCTATTTTGATCTAAATCATTTAATTGTTCACTTTTTAAGATTCCATTAAAAACCTCACCCAATAGGGTGATGATTTTAACCCGTTCAAATGAATTAATGTGAACATGCAAAAAATATAATTAAAAGTAAACATTGGCTATTATATGGATATAAAAACGAATAACGAATTTAAAAATCCAATTGTTCCTTGCTTTCCAAATGAGCTGGAAAATGAGGTACGCGAAGGATTAGAAAAAGTCGGAATTGAGCATGTTAGCCTTATCATAGTGTCTGAAGGAATGGACATCATTTTTGAAAGTTTAGAAAGCCTTTCTAAACGAATATCCATCAGCAAAAGAATCTCAGAGAGCATTGAAACTTATATTGAGTCAACGTTATACAATCAGAAAAATACCTTAAACTTTACTTATGACAACGTATTGGAAAATCGAATATTTGACCACGAGAAGTTATCCATCATCACTAAAAAGCTCAGCAAATATTCCATCTTCTCCCCTTTAAGTTATGAACACACAATGATTGCTATCTTCCACAGCGTAGAATCATTGTCTGAGCATCAAACTAAGCAGTTGGAGCTTGTATCCAATATCATGACTGCATGGTCTAATTCATGGGTTGCTCATAACACTATGATGCAGTTCTGGAAAAAGTACTCAGAGCCTAAAAGCGTAGATGTTACCTCTACACTTACAAAGTCAGAATTCAACGTTTTGGAACTACTGATAAAAGGTTTTACTGGGCCAGAAATATCTAGTATTCGAAATGTGTCAAAGGAAACGGTACGGACTCAAATTAAAAGTATTCTTCATAAAACTCACTGTCGTAGTCAGAATCAGTTGATATCCCGATTCTCTCAGGCTCAATGGACCATGAATTGCCATCACCGAGGAGTTTATTCGTAAGAGAATTAAATAAAAACTTAAGTAGAGTAAAAATTCATTTGCTTTAGACAAGAGAACTGGCAGCTATGAGTGTCCTTAACTTTCTTATTATTAAAAGGAATATGTTAATTTTTGGCATTAGCTTTCTAGTGTCGTGTCTCCATTATAGCAGTATCAGTCGTGTAGTGGATTCAATAGAGGTTGAGAAAAAGAAAAGAGAAGAATTAATTTCAAATCTCATTGACAATAATGTTGAATACAACCTCTCTATTTTCAAAGAGATTATTACTAGATTTGAGGAAGATCCAACTTTAGAAAGTAAAACGTTAGTTACAGGAAGAGTAGGACAAGCTCTTTTGCAAGAAGCAAGAAACCGCTTCACCTTAAATTATCACTTTGCAAAAATGCCGATTTCTAGTGCGCGAAACATAATTCTTCAAGACCGCAGTAACCGATTTTTTCTACTTTCAGGCGATCCTATTCGCGTTACCTTCTCCTCTTCTGCATCGCTTAGTTCTGAAGTCACTTCACAGCTGAAAGTAACGCCTATATCCCTACTTTCATTAAACTTGCACCAATTGGATTCACAGAAAAATCGCTACTTCCACCTGATAAAAGTACCTCTACCCGCACTCGATGGTAATGTGCTCGTCTTCGATGATGTGACAAGTTCAGTCATCGAGCTGAAAAATGAAATGCAGAGCCTTTTAGAGATTCTATTGCTTATTCTTGCTAGCTATATTCTGTTGGCTACTTTTGCTCAGTATCAACACAATACAAACATCAAATTAACTTCTGACACTCTGACCGGCTTGAAAAATCGAACCTATCTACAATCAGCAAACGTTAGAATGAAGCATGAGCACCTAAAGCACCCATGTATCTCGGTGATTGTTATCGACCTTGACCACTTTAAAGATATCAATGACCAGTATGGACACCCTACCGGTGATGAAATCCTCATCAGAGTGGCAGAAATTCTATCCGAAAATGTTCGCAGTAATGACGAATGTTACCGCATCGGAGGCGATGAGTTCATTGTCATCGTTAAATCTCAAACTCTTTCCGATACCAAAAAATTAGCAGAGAGACTACGAGAAAGAATCGCTAAAGATGAAAAACTTCGGATTATGTCTATGGGAGGGATTTCAGCGTCACTAGGCTTGGCGGTATTGTTACCAAACCAACCCGTCGAAGAAGTTGTTTCAATCGCAGATGAGATGCTTTACCAAGCTAAAAGACAAGGCCGAAACTTAGTGCAGAGTTACATTTAGACGCAACAACTTTTAAATATCATGATCTCGCGTTTGTATAAATGACTGCAAAGTCTACAAAACAGCGCCTTAATTGTAATACTCTCAACGAAACGTTATCTCAGCCGGTCATCAATTTACGGACTAGGCAAACGATACCCTTCACAGCCATTACTTTACGTCGATTTATGAAACATTCCGATTTCAATCTAATTCCGATCTTCATTGCGGTCATGGAAGAGCGAAGTATCAGTGCTGCTGCACATCGTCTCAACATTAGCCAATCAGCGGCTAGTCAAAGCATCCATAAGCTCAAGATACTGTTCGATGATCCCCTTTTCTTTCGTGAAAGCCATGGCGTTTCACCCAGTAAGTTAGCAAAAAGTATTTACCCACAACTTGCCGACGCAGTTCATCAAATTAGGCTCACCACTCCTCCTCTCTCTAACTTTAACCCTGAAAGCAGTTCACGAAATTTCATGCTCTCCGCGGTGTCAGTCATCGGATTGAGTCTGCTCCCTACCGTCTCCAAGCTTATATTCAATGAAGCGCCCAACGTCACTGTAAAAGCGGATTCAAATTTGTCTAACGCTGATATGCGATCGTTACTCAGAAACCAATATGATTTATCAATTGATATCGATTTTGGACAATACTCAGGGCTTAAGTCTCAAGAGTTACTGGAAGAGGAATTATGCGTATTGTGCAGCAAGGACCACCCTCGCTTAACGACCTCTACCGTATCTGAGAGTCAATTTTTATTCGAAAAACATGTCGTGCACACCACGTCGAGCCAGACGAAAGCTTACTTACACGACAAAGGGCTGAGTTATGAAAAGATCCTAGGGGAGCGTGATATCGTTTGGAGTGCTAATAGCATAGTGGAGATGATGAGTGTGATCGAAAATAGCCATCACATCAGTCTGTTTCCCAAACGCCTACTCAGCAAATATCTAAGAGATTCAAACTTGAAGCTCATCCCTTGTGACTTCATTTCCGAAAGCGTTAAGGTTGCTATGTTTTGGCATCCAGCACGTCACAATGACGCCGGACATCGTTGGCTGAGGGAAATCGTCACAAAAGCCAACCATCAATGTGAGTCAGGCTTCAGTGATCATTCCGTTAATGAAATAGAGGCCTTGGAAGTCCCAACTATAAACTCAACCTTGGTTGTATAAAGTCAATAAAAGCAGAGATGCGTTTAGAGACAGAGGAAGACTTGTAATACACCGCATTGATTGTTTCACGCCCTGTGTTGGTCAGCTTCTCCTGCTCTAATACAGGGATGAGTCGTCCTGCTGCGATGTCTTGATGGACCATAAAACCAGACAAACAAGCGATACCATTGCCTGCAAGAACAAGCTGGCGCACCGTTTCTCCGTTACTGGCTGTGATGGTTGGTTCGACATAGTTTTGGTTTGGGAGTGGCCAGTGATTAAGCACCTTGGCGCCAGTAAAGCCGACTGTGTGATGGCTAGAGAGCTCTTCGAACTTTTGAGGGATTCCGCGCTTAGCAAGATACTCAGGGGAAGCCACTATATAGAGCAAACTCTTACCCAATGGACGAGCGTGAAGCGTCGAATCGGTTAACTGACCAATTCGTATTGCCACGTCAGTTCGCTTCTCGATCAAGTCAACAAACCCCTCGTTTGAGGTTAGTTCGAGCTCGATGTCTGGATAAGCGCTATTGAATTCATTGACTAGAGGAACGAGCTGATGAAATACAAACGGGCTGGCTGCGTCTACTCGTAACCGGCCTTTGGGAAGTTCACCACGCGAAACAATCTCCTCTTCTGCCTCATGAATGATCCTTAAACCGGCTCGAATCGAGTCGACAAACTGCCTGCCCTCTTCGGTTAGCTCTACACGTCGCGTCGTACGATTGAACAGGGAAACACCCAGCTGACTCTCTATCTTACTAATACTTCGGGAGACTCTCGCTACCTGAATATCAAGCGTCTGCGCCGCTGCAGAAAAGCCACCGCTATCAACAACAGTAAGCATAATTTCCAAATCATCCGATCGCGTTAACACGGGAATCTCCTAAGCCATTAACAGAACAACTATTGCATTTATAACAAAAGTAATTTGTTAATCACACTGTTTTTAGCAAAGGACATTTCTCTCATAATCCTCGCCAACAAAACGAGCCAGCAAATCGGCTCCACTTTTAAGAATCACCTTTGAGAGAAATAATTATGCCTTTAGCTTTACTTGCACTGACGCTCAGCGCCTTTGCCATAGGAACCACAGAGTTTGTTATCGTTGGCTTAATACCAACTATGGCAGCCGATCTCAACGTATCTCTACCTTCTGCAGGTCTGTTAGTTAGCCTCTACGCACTGGGGGTTGCCGTTGGTGCGCCAGTATTGACTGCACTTACCGGTAAGTGGAATCGAAAATTGGTACTGCTCACCATTATGTCTCTGTTTGTGGTGGGTAACTTGCTGGCTTGGCAAGCACCTGGCTACAACACTCTTATTGCCGCACGTATATTAACGGGCTTGGCTCATGGTGTGTTCTTCTCTATTGGCTCAACCATCGCAACGGGATTGGTGGCCAAAGAGAAAGCGGCAAGCGCTATCGCGATTATGTTTACTGGTCTAACGGTAGCACTCGTGACTGGCGTACCTCTGGGCACTTATATTGGTCAAACATTTGGCTGGCAAGCGACCTTCTTGATCGTGGCTCTACTGGGCTTAATTGCTCTGATCGGAAGTGCGTTATTGGTACCTAACAACCTAAAACAGCCACCAGAGGCTAAGTTATCAGCTCAACTAAAAGTTCTGACTCAGCCAAGACTGTTGTTGGTTTATGCAATCACAGCACTGGGATATGGCGGCACATTTACCGCGTTTACGTTCCTTGCTCCAATCCTAGAAAATGTGTCTGGTTTCGACTCAAGTGCCATAAGCCTAATCATGTTGGTCTACGGTGTTTCAGTCGCGGTAGGTAACATCTGGGGCGGTAAGATGGCTGACAAAATGGGGCCAATCAAAGCGCTGACGGTTATCTTTTCTGGTCTAGCTGCTGTACTGGTTGTGTTTAACTTCACGGCAGTTAACCCTTACGCATCAGTTGCTACTATTTTGATTTGGGGTGCTTTTGCCTTCGGTAATGTTCCAGGCTTGCAAGTCTACGTGGTTAAGCTCGCAGAGAAATACACGCCAGATGCAGTAGACGTAGCATCAGGCTTGAACATCGCAGCCTTCAACGTAGGTATCGCACTGGGCTCTTGGGGAGGCGGTATCATTGTCGCAGAGTCTGGCTTAATGAACACACCTTGGATTGGCACTGTGATTGTCTTAGTTGCACTAGCACTGACTCGATTCAGTGGCCTATTAGACAAGAAGCAGGCTCAACAAGTCGCTACATCTAGCATCTAGCATCTAGCATCTAGCATCTAGCTAGAATAGAAAAAACAAAGCCCGAATCTAGGTTCGGGCTTTGTCTATTTGATGGTGCTATTAATCGTTATCAATTGTTCTTAAAACTCGACATGGGTTTCCGACTGCGACCACATTGTCTGGAATATCTTTGGTCACAACACTGCCCGCACCGATCACACTGTTCTTGCCAATGTTCACGCCGGGGCAAATGATCACACCAGCACCAATCCAAGCATTGTCACCAATCGAGATTGGCGTACCGAACTCAACGCCTTCATCAACACGGCTCTTCACATCCAATGGGTGACCTGCGGTAAGCACTTGTACATTAGGGGCGAACAACACATTGTCGCCAATCGTCACTTCTGCTACATCTAAAACGACGCAGTTAAAATTGGCGTAGAAATTCTTACCCAGCTTAATGTTTGAGCCGTAATCACATCCGAATGGTGGCTCTAAATAAGCGCCTTCAGAGTCAGGGATCAAGGTGTCAATGGCAGAACGCCACTCGTCACTGTCTGGGATACTATTGTTGAGCTTTTGTAGAACCTTACGACACTCGATTCGTTCTGCGTACAGCTCTTCATCCCATGCTAAGTAAGGCTCACCAGCCAACATCTTCTGTTTTTCTGTTTTCATATTCTTTATCTACTTACCAAAAACTTTTCGCCGATTATAGAGGCTTGTACTGACACAATAATCAACGCCACGCACACTTTTGCGATTCAATTTTGCCAATAAAAATAACTAACCGACGACCAATAATTAGGCTGAATCTTCCCTATAACCTAATAACAAAATGTAATGGTAGGCTAAACAATCGATAATTATCAACTTATGAAATGCACGCTATTCTAGTGATAATAGATCATGGAATAGAGGCGATAATGAAAGCAATTACCTACCAAAAATCGAGTGATACATTCTCAGTGTCAGAACTCCCAGCACCCAATTTAGAAAGTGAATTTGATGTCTTGGTTAAGGTTGTGGCTGTCGCACTCAACCCCGTAGATGCAAAAATCAACTTTTGGCATGAAATGGTGCCAAACATGGACGATCAATTTGTTGGTGGCTTAGACGTTTCAGGTGAAATCATCGCGATCGGCAGCAAGGTAGAAAATTGGCAAGTGGGTGACAAAGTGTTGTATCACGGCAATATGCGACGCGCTCATGGTGGTTTTGCAGAACTCGCCATTCAAGACGCTCGCACTTTGGTTCCACATCCAAACACCTCCCCAGAAATAGCCGCCTCTCTGCCATGTGCTGCGTGGACGGCCTACCGCGCTTTGGTGGATAAACTGCACGCTAGCAACAAAGAGATCTTACTCATCACTGGTGGTTCAGGTGGCGTGGGCAGCTTTGCGATTCAAATTGCCAAAGCACTTGGTGTGAAAACCATAATTACGACTTGCTCACAAGCCAATCATGAAGCGGTTCGTCAGCTTGGTGCGACTCACACCATTGATTACCGCTGCTCAGATGTCGTTGCAGAAGTGATGAAGATTACTCAAGACCAAGGTGTGGATATTGCGCTGGATTGTGTCGGCGGCGACAACGACAAATTTGCGGCTGATGTATTGGCTTTTGAAGGCGAAATGGTGGAGTTAGTGCAAACCGTGGCACCTGAGCGCTACGACAATGCTTTCCTTAAAGGTCTCAGTTTCCACCAGCTTAGCCTAGGCTCAGGTCATGTGAATGGTGCTAAAGGCATGAAAACCTTAATCGACGCAGGCAACGCCGTTAATGCTTTGGTTGAATCTGGTGACGTTGTCGTTCCTAACCTCAAAGTAATTGCTCTCGAAGAGATTGGTCACGCGCTACTGGATATGAGAAACCAGCGTACGGTTGGCAAAATCATCGCCAAGCTGGCTCACTAATCTCAACACTCTACCGAACATCCCCAGCCTAGAAGTGATTCACTCCAGAACCTTCTAGGCATTCCTTTAAATCGAGTTTCTTAGCGACTGAGTACCGAGTCTCGAATGACAAGGCTACCAGTGGTGTCGATGGCATCTGCTTGCTCCGAGTCACCGACGATTTTCAGAATCGCCTTTTGCGTCATCTGCTCTAGTGGAACGCTCACAGAGGTTAAGCTAGGCGTTAAAAACTCACCCACTTTGCTGTTATCAAAGCCCACGATAGAGATATCTTGAGGTAGCTTGTAGCCCTTCTCTAGAAAGGCTTTCATCGCGCCGATCGCCATATCATCATTTTCCGAAACTACTGCGGTAAAAGCGACATCGTTGGCCAACAGTTCCTGCGCTGAGGTATAACCACTCTCCATTGTCCAATCACCTTGTACGACTCTCAATTCGTCATAAGCAATCTTGTGTTTCAACAAAGTATCGCGATAAGCGGCGAAGCGCTGTTCGTCTGTCGATGACCCTGATTTTCCTCGGATCACCGCGATCTGCTGATGGCCTTGCTCAATGATATGTTCCATCATCACACAAGCACTTTGATAGTGGTCTGTGGTAATCGCATGTTCAGGTGAAGATGGCATTTCGCGGTTGAGTACAAGAATGGGAGTGTCAGTACTCTCGATGATCTGCGCGATTTCAGATTCACTCAAGCATTGCGGGTAAATGATGATCCCGGCGCACTTCATATCGAGCAGAAAGTTAATGGCTTTGCGCTCGTCCTCAGCACTGTGTTTACCATCGGTGATCACCAACTGATGATTGGATTTTTCGCTGTAAGAAGCGGCGTGATACATCAAAGAAGAGAAGTAAGGGCCGTTGAACAGTTCATTGGTAATGACAAAGCCGATGAAGTTAGTCTTCTTGGTCGCCAACTGTTGAGCCAACAAGTTTGGTCGATAGCCTGTCTCCTGAATCGCATCAAAGACCTTCTTGGCAACGACAGGCCTTACGATGTTCTTGCCGTTCAGCACGCGAGAGACTGTCGATTTCGAGACGCCAGCGCGGTTCGCAACATCAAGCATGGTTACCATTCACTTACCCTTCTATAAAAAACTAGCCGACCTAAGCCAGCTAATTGTATTGCTTAGTGAAACGGCAACGCTCGCTGCCGTTTAATTGCAGGCATTCTAAATAGTGGCACCGTTAGATGCAATCACGCCTTTGTACCACTCAAACGACTTCTTGCGTTTGCGCTCTAGTGTTCCTGACTGGTCGTTGTGTTTGTCTACGTAAATGAAACCGTAACGCTTTTTCATCTCACCTGTGGTGAACGATACCAAGTCAATACAACCCCAAGGGGTGTAACCCATCAAGTCAACGCCATCAATCGCAACGGCTTTTTTCATCTCTTTGATGTGATCGCCAAGGTAAGCGATACGATAGTCATCATTAATGCTGCCATCTTCTTCGATGGTATCAACCGCACCAAAACCATTCTCAACGATGAACAGTGGCACTTCGTAGCGCTCATAAAGAGACGCTAAGCAGTAACGCAGGCCTGTTGGGTCAATCGGCCAACCCCAATCGCTCGATTTGATGAACGGGTTCTCTACTGAGTTTTCATGACCACCGTCCATCGCTTCTTCTGTTGATTGGTGAGAAGACGAGTCCAAGGTATTTGACATGTAGTAGCTAAAGCCGAGGTAATCCGCTTTACCTTCTTTTAGGATTTGCTCATCTTCAGGCTGCATTTCGATATTGAAGCCCTTCAGTGCCCAATCACGCTTGGCGTAACTTGGATAGTGACCACGAACCATGACATCAGAGAAGAAGTAGCGATCACGCATCGCTTGCTGCGCCACCATGATGTCTTCTGGCTTTGAAGAGCGAGGGTAGAAAGGCACCATCGCACACATCGCACCGATCTGAAGATCTGGGTTGATCTCATGACCTTTCTTTACCACCAATGCGCTCGCAACAAACTGATGGTGCACCGCTTGGTACATGGCTTCTTGCGGCTTTTCGCACTGTGGGAACTTCACGCCAGAGCATAACCATCCGAAGATGTCCGCCGAGGTGTTCATCTGGTTATTGATCTCGTTAAACGTCATCCAGTACTTCACTTTATGCTGGTAACGCTCCATCACCGTGGTTGAGTACTTAACGAAGAAATCAATCACTTTACGGTTAATCCAGCCACCGTATTCTTTCGCTAGATGGTAAGGCATTTCAAAGTGGCTCAGCGTCACTACTGGCTGGATATCGTATTTCAATAGCTCATCAAACAGGTCATCGTAAAATTTTAAGCCCGCTTCACACGGTTCGGCTTCATCGCCATTCGGGAAAATACGCGTCCACGCGATGCTGGTACGGAAACACTTAAAGCCCATTTCAGCAAATAACTTAATGTCTTCTTTGTAGCGATGGTAGAAATCCACAGCAACTTGGTTAGGGTAGTTTTCACCATCGATTACACCATCGGTGATTCGACGTTGTACACCGTGCGCGCCTGCTGTTAATACATCGACAACGCTCACACCTTTACCATTCGCATCCCAGCCGCCTTCTAGCTGATGTGCAGCAACCGCACCACCCCATAAAAAATCGTTTGGAAATTCGTTATTCATACCATCACTCACTACAAGTTATTCGCTAGGAAATAGATAGGTTTAAGGTAACAAACTTAAAAGCTGCAACTCTGAAACCGATTTCAAGACGCAATAAAGATACACCTTGAAACCGGTTTCAACAATAGGTTTTTGAGGTTTATTTGATCATAGAGATCAAGTTTATGAGCCAAGTGATCGGTATACCTTTGATATTAAGGAGAATAGAAGTGCTGACAAGGGAATAAAAATTTTGAGAGATGAAAAGCACCGGACTAAGAGATTTAGTCCGGCAACTGGGGACTACTTTTTCCAAGCAAATGGTTCAAATGCCTTGTCCACAGGTGTTTCAGCTAGGTGGTTAACGTAGTTGCTGATCACTTTTTGCGACAAGCCAAGAATCACTTCTAAAACCTGTTTCTGTCCGTAGCCAGCACTGTAAAACGCTTCAACTTCCTCTTTAGAAACATTACCTCGCCCTCTCACCACACTTAGCGTGAAGTCTTTTAGAGCTTGCAGCTTCTCAGTTGGTAGGGCTTCATCGTTTCGCAGCGCTTCAGTGATCGCAGGATCTACCTTCATTGAGTGTGCGATCGCAGTATGCGCCGGAACACAGTAGTGACATTCATGTTCAACGTTTATGGTTTGCCACACAACGGTGAGCTCTTCTGCGTCGAAGGAGCTATTCGTGAACTGCTGATGCAGCTCTTTGTACGCATTAAGTATTTCTGGAGACTCAGCCATCACTGAGTAAAGGCCAGGGATCATCCCCATCTGTTTCTGGGCGCCTTCAAGAATTGCTTTACTGCCTTCTGGTGCTGTTTCAATAGTATGAAATTTAAAATTGCTCATCGTCTTTATCCTGTTTGTTTTACAAAGACAACCGAACATAGGCTCAGTTGACATCAATAGAATTATATTAGAACGAGCGTTCAAAAACTAAAATATCGAAGCCCAACAGTTTTTATTCATTTTTGATCTAAGTGAGAAGATTAACTGACATGAAAACAATAAGAGCCACGATATTGACTCGCGGCTCTCTATGAGATGACAGCATAAGACTATGATTTTAAATAGGATAATCTCTATTTAATGTTCTAAATAGTACTGATCATGCGCTTGCTTGTATTGAGTGTTCTGCTCTCCAGGATAGAACTGAACCAGCTTAAGATCATCGACAGACAGGTGGATCCAACCTTCTTTCAGACGAACCCAGTTATTATCTTGGATTTGATAAACGCTTGGAAAAGTACCCCAGCCCGATTCGGATACTTGTAATTCACTAAAACGCAAAACCTGTTCAATCGGCTGGCTGTCCATATTTGGAGACTCATATATAGAAACCGCTGGCATGGTTTGTTGGGGCGTGAATTGGTAGCAACTTATCGATTCAAGTGAACGATCAAGCCACTGATATTTTTTCGCTTCGACGTAATTAACAACACCACAATCGTTGAACTGGATTGCCCATACCTGCCCATCCTGGAAGCCCAAGTACCCAATCGGCTCATCAACCACTTCGTTGGTCGTCTGGCAACCGACCAGCAGAGATAAACCTAGAAGACTAATAAGAGGTTTACGCATAAAAGTATCCGAGTTGATATGTTATCAACTGAGAATAGCTCCTTTTAGACTGTAAGTTCTAGTCGATTGCCATCTGGATCGAGAACGCAACTCTCATAATAACCATCGCCAGTTCTTCTTGGGCCATCTAAACGCTCATAACCGTCTTCAACCAAGCGTTGGGTTAGATCGTCAACCGCTTGTTCTGAGCCCAATGAAATCGCTACATGAATAAACCCAGTGAACTGATCGTAGATATCATCTTTCGACTCAGGTACTGAGTCCATCTCCATGATCTCCAATCGGCTACCGCTATCGAAAGACAAGAAGTAAGACGAAAAGCCCTTAGTCGGATTGTGATACTTCTCGTTAGAAGTGGCGCCGAAGTAATCTTGGTAGAAGCGTTTAAGCACTTCTAGTTGTTTCGTCCAAATCGCAATGTGTTCGATTTTCATGGCATCTATTCCTAATCATTCAATCAACGACAAATAGATTAGGGTAAGAAACCGGAACATTAAACAGAACAAAATAAGGCTACTTTGTTCCTAGATTAGCATCGCCAAGTTTGAAGATGAGCTGAACAACATTTTTGTAACACTAGCTTGTGTATTGAGACTATTTGCTCCATAGTCGCTTTTTTGAACGGTCAGGTCATACGCCATGCTAAGCTTCGCTAAACTACTGATACTCGCCTCTATTTGGGGTGGCTCCTTTCTCTTTATGCGGATAGCCGCCACACCGCTTGGTCCCGCTATGCTGATCGAAGCCCGCGTACTTTTTGCCGCGCTAACACTGCTGATCGTCTCGATTTATCTAAAGAAAACACTCAAGTTTACTGAGCATACCCGGCACTTCTTTATACTTGGACTGTTCAATACGGCGTTGCCTTTTCTGCTATTCGCCTACGCAGCACAAACGCTGAATGCCTCAACGTTGTCGATTCTTAACTCTACAGCGCCTATCTGGGCGGCCATCATCGGCGCGGTGTGGACTAAAACTCCACTCGAAAAGCGTGTGGTTGCAGGCCTTGGGCTTGGTGTTACAGGTGTGGGAGTTCTGGTTGGCTGGGATGCAGTCAATATTGGCAGCGAAGCAATCATTCCAATTGGGGCGGCAGTATGTGCAGCGCTCAGTTATGGCATCGCTTCTAACTACACCAAAACCGCACCAAAGGTGGAAGCGTTCAGCAACGCACATGGCAGCATGTGGGCATCAGTACTGTTAGTTCTGCCATTTGTTTTCTTTATTCCTGTAAGAGAAGCACCAGACTTAACCATCACCACATCGGTGATCTTATTGGGCGCAGTCTGCACCGGCTTGGCTTACCTACTCTACTTCAACCTAATTAATGAACTGGGGCCATCACCTGCACTTTCGGTGACCTTTTTGATCCCCGTATTTGGTATCTTGTGGGGACACTTATTCCTAGATGAGCACATCGGTATCAATACCATCTTTGGCTCTATCTTTGTCATCATAGGCACCATGCTCGTTACTGGTTTATCACCCTACGCGATGCTTCAAGCAGCCAAGAGACGAAGAGCCAAACAGCCTTCATAGGCTTTAGGCCCTAATTCATATCAATACCAAAACGGCCTCTGTATTAGAGGCCGTTTTTGTTGAATCACAGTTTGAATAACGGTTAAGAAAATCACCGCTATCCCTTCAGAGTAAGCCCTAGCATTCCGTTCTCAACGCACTTTGGCATGAAGTTTTAGTGGATTTCGTTTCGATATTCTCTTTAACGTAACGGCTTAATCGCAGCCACGCAAAACCACCCGCCAGCACATTCGCGCATGATGCTGCAACAACCGCGTATATCATCTCTCCCGTAGAAGCACCGATCCATAATGCTGGAATGTAGAAGATGAAAAGACGTGCAAACGACACATTTAACGCCTGTTTAGGTAAGCCCAGCGCATTGAACACCGACGCCACCAACATACACAATCCCAGTGGTCCGAAGCTAAATGGGATGAACAGCAAACTAACTTCAAACCAGTGCTGTATAGTCACTTCATCCGATAACGTGGATGCAAGTAAGCCACTACTCAGAGCTAAAACAGCCGCAATCACCAAGTGGAAAGTCAGTAAGAACAGCGCCGATGTTTTCAGTAATTCTGGAATTCGATGATGCTGTTTAGCACCAAGGTAACGGCCAATCATGGGAGGAATCGACATGGTTAGTGCCAACGACATCACCAAAACAAAGCTCTCAACGCGTGACAATAGACTCCAAAATGCCATTTCACTGGTTCCCATGTGAGCGATCAACCACATGGTGAAAAAAGCACTGACTGACGGCAAAATCTGATTCATGGTGGTTGGAATCACGGTTCTCACCAACTCAGAAGCATCTTGTTTGATCTGTTCGATGCTCGCATCAGACAAGCCAAACCAACCACGGCCTTGCACTTTAATAAGCATGTAAACCGAACAAGTCAGGTAGCCCAAGGTTGAGGCGACCGCTGCACCAACAATTCCCATATCGAGCCAGAAAATCAGAATCGGATCGAGGATCAGGTTAACGATACTCGCACCAAGAAACATGCTGCCTGTGGTTTTAGTATCACCATTGGCTCGGTAGATACAGGTCATTAAGTAGAGTAGCGCAACGCTCAGTGCACTCATTAACCAAACTGGCCAATACTGATTGAACACGGCAAGCAACAATTGATACTGCTGCGGTGGCACATCAGCAATAAACGAATGGAACACCCAATCACTAAATAAGATCAGGACAAAACAAAGTAGAGCGATGGTGACCATGCCCGCACCGACCGACAATGTCGCCATAGAGCTGGCTTTGCGGCTGTTTCTTGCGCCAACCGCCTGTGAGATGATCGAGGTGGCCGCAACCCCCATTCCAACTTGTACACCAGTAAACGCAGCCTGAAATGGTAGTGTGATACCGTGCACCGCGAGTTCATTGACACCTAGCATCCCAATAAAAATGGAGTCCACTAGTTGAACCATCATGATCGCAAAAACACCCACCGTTAACGGCAAGGTTTTCTCAATCACAATGCGCAGAGTGGTTGGCAGGCTTAGCGGCATAGTTGGGCTCTTTGTTCTGTTTTCTCAGCATGCAGTATACGGAGCACACAGAGAAAGATAACCGCCAACATTCCTGAATGAGTTTCAACGTTTTGTATATAATCCCTGCACCATTCGTGATCCGTGCATTATTTAACCACTTTTGCTCTGTAACCGTGTGACACGACAAAAACTTTGCGCAGATGATCTTTGTTATAAGAATCTCTCCAGCTATTTTTTGAAGGGTTAATAATGCAAAAAATAATTCTTATCACAGGAGCAACCGATGGGATTGGCTTGGAGACCGCAAGAGTATTGGCTCAACAAGGACACCACCTACTCATTCACGGTAGAAACCGCGCCAAATTAGAGCGTGTTGCTGCCAGCTTACGTCGCCTCTCTAAGCAGGCTAACATTGAACATTACCTTGCTGATTTGTCGGTATTGGCCGAGGTCGAACAGTTTGCTCAACAGGTGATCCGTGATCATCGTAAGCTCGATGTTCTGATCAATAATGCGGGTGTATACCGCGTCCCTGAAGTGACCACCAAAGATAATCTAGATACGCGTTTTGTAGTAAATACCATCTCCCCCTATCGACTTACTCGCTTGTTGCTACCCCTTTTCGATGCCACAGGTCGCATCATTAATCTATCTTCAGCAGCACAAGCCCCAGTCGACCTTAATGCCTTAAGTAGCCCTAATGCGGGTGATATTCACGGACCCATTTATGCACAGAGCAAGCTCGCTCTTAATATGTGGTCAATGGAATTGGCTCAATCGCTGGCAGGACATGGGCCATCAATTATTGCTGTCAATCCCGCTTCATTTTTAGGCAGTAAACTGGTTAAAGAGGCCTACGGCTTAGATGGCAACGACTTAGCCATCGGTGCAGACATCCTATGCCGCGCGGCATTATCAGACGAGTTTGCTGATGCATCGGGCCAATACTTTGATAATGACTCAGGGTTATTTAAGCCTCCCCACGCCGATGCTCTTGATGACTATAAAAACCAACAACTGGTAGAAACATTAGATCGCCTCATAGAGGCCAAAGCCTAATCGAAAACAGCGGTACGAATTGTGCCGCTATCTTCCTTCCTTTTTATCGTATCCCTCAGCCATAAGCCGCTACCCGGTGTCAGACAAAACAAAAGTTCAATTCGAGCACAACGGCAACGTAGTCTTCATCCATCGTGTCTGATATGGTGTCGCAAGAATTTCTGTCACGGATATGAGCATGACTATGAACAGACTCACAATATTAGACGGTGGTATGGGCAGGGAGCTCAAAGAGATTGGCGCTCCTTTTTCACAGCCACTTTGGAGTGCTCAAGCACTTATCGAAGCCCCACAATTTGTTACCCAAGCCCACCAGCACTTTATCGATGCCGGTGCTGAGCTGATCATCACCAACAGCTATGCGTGTGTTCCGTTCCACCTCGGTGAGCAGCGATTTTCTGAACAAGGCTTTGAACTCGCAGAGTTATCTGGAAAACTTGCACAGTCCGCCGCTAAGTCTGCGGATCACACAGTAATGGTTGCGGGCGCGATTCCACCACCTTTTGGCAGCTACCGACCGGATCTATTCAAGTCCGAGCAAGCAAAGCCTATCGTGCAAACTTTGTATGACGCACAAGCACCGTACATAGATTTGTGGATGGTCGAAACATTATGCAGTTTGGAAGAATTCAGCGCTATTCATGACGTGTTAAAAGAGTCAGACAAGCCTTGCTACTACGCGTTCAGCCTGAGCGACGAGACGGGCTCTGCAGCAACGCTGCGATCAGGGCAAGCCGTGACCGATGCTATCAAGCTGGCGGTTCAATCCGACGCAGCAGCGGTGCTATTTAACTGCTCAGTTCCGGAAGTGATGGAACAAGCAATCAAAGACGCTAAGCAGGTATTGGGTGAATTAAGCAGCACAATTGAGATTGGTGTTTATGCAAACAATTTTGCACCGATCAGCAGCGAACATGAGGCGAATGATACTCTACAGTGTATGCGAGAACTGTCTCCAGCAGACTACCTAGTTTATGCAAAACGTTGGTACCAACTGGGCGCAACCATCATTGGCGGTTGCTGTGGCATTGGTCCTAAACACATTAAAGCGCTCAGCGATTGGAAGTTAACACTGACTGAGCAATAAAGTTATCAATCACTGCCTTGCCGTTTGCCTGTAAGGCGGTGATACCTCCTCTCCTCGTTCCTATTACCGATTCCTCCATCTCTTAATAGCTCATTGCTATCACAACTCTATTTGGTTCCTGTTTTAAACAAGAACGCCATCTAGGACACGCTTTATATCGCATTTGCTTGCTCTTCGGACACACCAAAAGCTATGATATAACATAACAATCTATGGATATGTATAGCTCTCATAATGGAAATGTTTAATGACAAAGCTCGTCGATACTGAAGCTCAAATCAAACATGTCGAAAACAACTTTAAAGCGCGTGGCAAACAGCTAACGGCAACAAGGCGCCTAGTACTTCGTGCTCTGATTGGATCAGGAAAAGCACTCTCTGCCTATGACATTGTTGACTACTGCCGAGATCATTTGGATAAGACGATTCAGGCCATGTCCGTCTATCGTATTCTTGAGTTTTTAGAAAAGGAGCACTTGGCCCATAAGCTCAAGGTGTCCAATAAATACATTGCTTGCTCGCATATCCTTTGTGAGCATGAACACGGCATCCCTCAGTTTTTCATTTGCTCTAAGTGTGACAAGATCAGTGAACAAACCATCGATCCTAAACTGATCATGGATCTAAAATCCAATGCGCGAGAAGAAGGCTTTACCGTGATTAGTCCACAACTAGAGATAAATTGTGTTTGCGATGATTGCCTGAAACAAGAAGAGACGTGCTGTGGAAGTGCGTAAATGAAAAAGCTGGGCAGGTGTTACCCAGCTTGAATAAAAGATTTTTCTCGCACGAATTACTAGAAATTGTACTCAGCAATTTTGGACGGTGTACCGATATCATGCTTTGGTGCGACAGCTTTCATCGGTTCCATTTTCAGCAGGCCGTTGTGAAAACAGAACTCAACCAACTCTGCTGAAGACATCTTCATTTTGTAGCCCACTTCCAAACGCTGGAACATGCCGTTGCACTCAAAATCTTCAAATTTCACTTCAAAACCGACCAGCTGATGCTGGTGTTGGCCGTCATTAAAGTAAATGTTGTGCTGCGCGTAATCGGCTGTTTTTAGTAAGTCCAAAACCAAGTTTAATGAATCTGCTGTAAAGACAAGCATGAAAATCTCTCTCTAAATTATTATCCCAATACGGTGTTATTGATTATTTAATTATTAACACTCGGGCGCACTATAGCCGACGGCCTTTAACAATTAAGTAACCATGCGTAAGGGTTTGTAATCTGTAAAACTTTCATTGATTTAATTTATGCATTACCTATGAGATAATTGTGGGTATTGGGACGTGTTGATCTTTCTAGCAAAACTTAGCCACGAAAGGTCAACATACCCTAGCCTATTCGCATTATGTTTTTCTTTTAGGATCCCACTCAATGTTTAAAAGGGTGTTGCAAACACTATTCCCTTCTTTAAAGGGGCAACCATCAAAAACCTCTCAAGAATCAGCAAACAATGTTGAAAGCCAATCTCAACTGCAGCAGTCAGAAGTCGCTCAAACAGCAACGTCTCAGCACACGTTAAGAGCCGATAAACCTCTCAGCCCGCATGACGCGGATTTTCTGAATTATCTGTTTGGGGAATCTCGATTGAATACGGAGTCAGATCCATTCAGTGATTTCGTTGCAGCACGTATTGAAAAACTACTTCTATCGCCAAAGGCGCTGCTCAATGAACTACCAGTCATGCCTGCTTCGATCACGACTTTAATGAGTGAACTAAAGAGTGACGATTTCAATGTTGAAACTCTATTGAAAGTCATCGATAAAGAGCCAAGCATGGCAGCTGATATGATCAAACTGGCAAACAGCGCACGCTATCGCCGCTCTGAAAAAGAGGTTACGGATCTAAAAACCGCATTCATGAATATGGGCTCACAAGGTCTGATTGAGGGTGTAATTAACGCCTATCTGAAAGAGTTCTCCCCAACACTGAATATCTACTGGCGACAATTTGGTGAGAAGATTTGGGATCACAGCCTGCAAACGGCCTGCTACTCGAGAGAACTACTCAAAGACAGCACTTCGAACGAAGACGAGTCAACGGCCTACTTTGTCGGGCTTATTCGTAACTTAGGCAAAATGATCATCTTCCAAGTGATGATAGAAGCATTCCGTCATGTTGACCCGAGTGTTCCGCCGAACTCCACCGCCTTTAAGCGATTGATCAACAGCTATTCCATCAAGCTGACCTACACACTTGCCAAGTTCTGGGAGCTACCGGAATCGGTACTTTTAGCTATCGCTTATCAGGAATCACAGAAGTTTGCAGCAACGCCATTAGCCATTGCCGTGCTAGAAGCCAACTACCTGAGCGAACTGCAATCTCTGTTGCGATCAGAAATCATCGATCTTGAGACTTTTGAGAAGCGCAGTGAGCAACGCTTAACACAGCCAAAATCATTAGCGATTGTCGAAACAATCAGAGCCAAAGCAGCTGAACTTAACGTTGCGTAACAGGCACTCATAGAAACGGGCAGTTACGTAAAAACAATAAAGGGGCTCCAATGAGCCCCTTTGTGATTTCTGTAGATAGTCGATTATCTTTAGCCTTGCGCGACTTCCAATACAATCTTACCGACATGGTTTTTCTTCAAGAACTCTTGCTGTGCTTGATGAATATCAGCCAATGGGAAAGACTGAGCCACGATCGGGCGAATCTGTTGTTTTTCGATGCGATTAATCAGATTTTGGAACACTTCAGGCTCAAGCACTGTGCAACCAAAGAAGCTTAGGTCTTTAAGATAAAGTGTGCGCACATCTAGCTCTACCATCGCACCGCCGATTGCGCCTGAGACGGCATAGCGACTGCCTGGTTTTAACATTTCCAAGAACTGTGGCCACTGTTCACCCGCCACCAAATCAATCACCACATTCACACTGTTTTCGCCAAGCGCCTCAATGAGGTTCGCATCTCGAGGAATCACTTCATCCGCACCGAGATCTAACAATTGTTGATTCTTGCTCGGACTGGTTATCGCAATCACATACGCGCCACGCGCTTTAGCCAACTGAATCGCGGCAGAGCCTACACCACCAGAAGCACCCGAGATCAACACGCGATCACCTTCAGCGACTTGAGCACGAGTGAGCATGTTCTCTGCTGTTGAATAGGAACAAGGAAATGAAGCGAGCTCAATGTCAGACAGCTCACTTTGAACCGCGTAAGCATGTTTAGATGCAACCTTAGTGTATTCAGCAAAGCCACCGTCGCACTCAGAGCCAAAGTACCAAGGCTGAGGGAGTTCTCGACCGTACACTTCTGTTAGACATGGTTCGATCATCACACGCTCACCAATACGAGATTCATCAACTTGCTCACCCACTGCAACGATAACACCGCACACATCTGCGCCTTGAATTCGTGGAAATTTCAAAGATTCACCAGACCAACTGGCATCATCAGAATCATCGCTCTTCGAGTACCACCCAATACGCGTATTAATGTCGGTATTGTTAACACCCGCCGCCATCACCTTAATCAGTACTTCGTTAGGTGCGGGCGTTGGAACCGCAACATCCTCTCGGTATTGCAGCATCTCTTCTCCGCCATGGCCTAACATCTCAACGGCTTTCATCGTTGCTGGTACATCAAAACTCATAATGAATCCTCAATTAACAGCGTTTTAGCTGTGCTTTTCGCAGAAGCGACGGCTGCTTGGCCGAGTACAGGCCATGCACTTGAAACGCCTTCATGCAATAGAAATAGTGGGGTAGATAACGCTTCGTTGTAACTCAACTGTCCTAGCAGCGCTCGCACTTCATGTTTGTGGTCGAGTACGGCTTGGTTGATCAACTCATTGTCAGGAAACGCAGCAATCGCGTTCATCGACAAGCAACCGTGTGGAGCATACTCTTCCATCCAATTTTGAAGTCGCGTAAATACGTGCTCGATGCTCTCTTCAGCGCTTTGCGGTGCTTCTTCGAGTAACAGACTTAAATAGCGCTGGTGACGATGTTCAAGAGCTCCAACAATCATCGCCTCTTTGGAGGGGTAATGTTTGTACAAGGTTCTTAAGCTCACACCACAAGCTGTTTTTAATTGAGCAACACTTGGCTCAGCAAAACCGTGTTGGCTAAATGCAACTTCAAGAGCTGCGGCAATCTGTTCTTTCAACATAGAGCAACCTCAATACGTTTCAGAGGAAATACATCAACGCACTCACAAAGGTAGAATGGTTGTTCTACCTATAGGGTAGAGCGATCATTCTACCCTTGTCAATAGCGGTGTTTCGTTCACGATTCAATAATTGTGTAATCCAGATTCGCCACATCATGTTGATTTGAGCGGGGATAAAAACGAAAAAGCCAAAATCCACGCACAGATTTTGGCTTCTTGAATGATTTCATCGAGAGGTAATTTATGGCTCGTCAATCAGCATCAGTGAATCAAGGATCCCTTGTCCACTGTGGATACCACCTTCGTTTTCACTGGCGGGTTTACTACGAATCAAATAGCCAGCGTAGCCATTCATTTGCGTCATCGGTTCCCCCTCAAAATAGAGGCTAAACAAGCCAATTTCGCTGACTAAATCGTTCACCAAGGTTGGCCGAGTCTCTCGAACCGCTAGAGTTGGTTTATCGCGCTCATGAGGATAGATCCTCTGCATCAACGCCCAAGCATCGTACTCGCTTGGTTGTAGTTGCTGCAGCTTTTTCGATACCTCTGCGCCAAACACACAGTGACCACCACCTTCACCTTGGTTTTTCAGCACCCAGTCATGCTTGTTATCTTGTTGGTTGAACCATGTAATTGTCACCTCGTTGATAGGCTTCATATCAGCCAGCACACTCTGAACCAACTCCGCCTCTTCAAGCGTTAGTCCCCAACGCAGGTATTCACTGGCAGGCATCATGGTCAACCGCATTTGCATCGTCTTACTGGTTGCTAGTTGTTGACTGATGGTGGCATTCATTGCCACGTAGTGTCGTTCTATAAACAGACGAGTTTGACTGAGCGTTTGGCAACATACATCTTCATTGAGTTCAGGAATCCAGTAATCGGAGTATTGGTACCCAGCCCTTAAATAAACCACATCAACGCCACCCACGTCTTTAAGTTCTAAGCGCTGACCACGACCACTGCTGAGTTGGCAGCTCAGTTGCTCAAACGTGCGACGCACTGTTCTCACACCTAATTTCTGCAGCTCTAACTCTAGCAAGTGTTGATCGTAGACATTATCTTCGTTGTTCTGCACAACCATCAAGAATGTCGGTTTTCCCGACTCACCAAAATGGTGTTTGACCTTTTGCGCCGCATTCGCAATACCCAGCGCCATTTGTTCCAGCCCTCTGTTTTCAGCGGGTACAGCCCATGGTGCTTCTAACCACGACGAGAAATGTTGCGGCCATTGGTTTTGTAAAAACGCATGCAACTCCGTCGCTTTTTGACCAAAGGGTCCCATCCCCGCCGCGATACCATTAAACTCCACGACTTTTGCACCATGCTCTCGGTCGTCCATAAAATCGGTACGCATTAATAACAAAGGTCTGCGTGCAGGAAACTGACGATGTGTAGCATCACCATGAGCTTGTCGGTGCAGCGCCATCAACCGTCCAAAAAAAGGATCGGCTTTGGCCATATCACTCAAAGAGGCTTGTAAAAAGTCATGATCTTCCGACACTTTGTGGATCAACTTAGTGATCAATGGGACAACACGTTTTAAGAGTTCAAAGCTGTCGCGTGTCATGGTCATCGGCGCGATGCTAAACGGACAGTGTCGCGCTGTATTGTCCGCTTGTCGGAACGCGACGCCATGCATAATTGCCCATTCACAAGCTTCTTGTACAAGCTGTTGCGGGATTAACACAGGAGTATTGGTTTTCATATTGTTTCTTTATTTGCTAGGGACACCCTAGGTAAGACGTCGCTTAATCCCAAAAGACGAAAAACAATTAAATTATTTTCAATCTTCTGTTTTGATGTGCAGACACGCTCAAAAAATCAGACTGTTATCGAGTCTGTTCGATGATGAGCTCTCTGAGCCATTTATGGCTTGGCTCAGAGTCATAGTAACGGTGCCACAGTAAGAATAGACCACCCGGCACCAGCTCCATCGGTATCTGTTTCATCACCAATTCACCGCTCTCGATATAGTCTCTTACCGAGTTATAGGGATAACACATCAATAGATCACTTTGCTTACAAAGCTTTACTGCACTCGATATATCAGAGACGTTAGCCGCCTTGTTAATCTTGAGCTGCTTCGCTTGCAGTATTTCTAGCAATAACCAGTCGCCTACCCCACCCGTCACCAACTGAATGTGTCGATATTTAAGGAAAGTGTTTAGATTCCACTCTTCCTTCAATGCAGGGTGATCTTTACGCATCAAGCAGACTGAATAATCTTGAAGTAGCTCAACGTAATTGAGATCAGAAGGAATACTATGAACGTGCGTGCTGGCGCGCTCGTCTAGCTCGAAAATACCAATACCGAAATCCACCTCTCGCTTTAACAAGCGTTTATAGGTTTCACCCGTCCACGTCGTGCTGTTAATGGTGATGTTTGGAGCCTGCGCAAGCGCATTAGGCATAAACTTGGGGTAGATAGCGGTATAGGCCGTCTCGACGAGATCAATGTTAAAGGTGCGCTCACTACCAAGAGGGTCGAAGTCCTCTGGTACAGTAAGCTGCTCAACTTGGAGTAATATCTGATGCACTTTCGGGGCAATTTCCAGTGCTTTGGGCGTTGGAAACAGACCTTTAGACTCACGTTCGAACAAAGGATCATCAAACAAAGTCCGAAGTTTTGTGAGTTGTTTACTCACTGCTGATTGGCTCAAAAACATTCGCTGTGCGGTCTTGCTTACACTGCGCTCTTCGAGTAAAACGTGCAAGCAGAGCAAAAGATTCATATCGCATTTCAGTAATCGCTTCACATCAACCATGATATTCCTCAGATTCACATCAAAAATGATTTTATGTCACTTTCAATCATATCATGAAGTTGGTAATTTAGACCCATATAACCTATGAGTTAACTACTCAAGAATAATAGAACTAAGGAATACTCATGAACTTTCTAGCACTCCCTAAGATTGATCTTCACTGCCACCTAGACGGAAGCGTTCGTCCAGACACCATCATTGATCTTGCAAAGCAATACGATATTGAGCTACCTGCAGACCGTGATGCCGTAGTTGAGTCTCTTACTGTGCCAGAAGACTGTAAAAACCTAGATGAGTACCTAGCGTGTTTCTCTCTGCCGCTTAAAGTAATGCAAACTGAAGAAGCGATTGAGCGTATCTCTTACGAGCTTTACGAAGACGCAGCTCTTGAGAACGTGAAATACCTTGAAGTGCGTTTTGCACCTATTCTTCACGTAAACAAAGGTCTGTCACTTGATACGATCATCGCAAGCGCTGTGAAAGGCATGAAGCGTGCAGAAGAGAAGTACGACATCAAAGGTAACTACATCCTTTCTGTTCTTCGTATGTTCCCGAAAGACTCTATCAAAGACGTGATCGATGCAGGTCAAGCTTACCTAGGTAAAGGCGTTGTCGCATTTGATATCGCAGGCGGTGAGAAACCAGGTTTCTGTGCAGAATTCCCAGAATACACAAAATACGCTATCGAAAAAGGCTACCGTGTGACAGTACACGCAGGTGAGCAATGGCACGGTCAAAACGTTTACGATGCAGTGACTCTACTAGACGCAGAGCGTATCGGCCACGGTGTTCACATCCAAGGCAACGAAGACGCGTACAACATCGTGAAAGAGAAGCAAGTTGCACTAGAGACTTGCCCAACAAGTAACGTACAAACGAAATGTATTCACAAATTCAGCGACCACCCAATCTCTGAGTTCCAGAAAGACGGTATCGTGGTAACGATAAACACGGATAACCGCACAGTATCGAACACAACCATGACTAACGAAGTTAAGCGTGTATGTGAAACGTTCGACCTAACCAAAGAAGATTACGCTCAAATCTACAAATACTCTGTAGAAAACGCGTTTGCTTCAGATGAAGTAAAACAGCACCTAATGAGCTTCGCAGACCAAATCTAATTAGGTTTGAGTAACGCAAGATAAATCAGGAAGAGAAAGGCGAAAGCTTTTCTCTTTTTTATTACCTATTTGTCGTTACCCTATATTCAATATTGACTAATGAGTAGTACAGAGATGAAAACAGAACTCGAAAAAATGTTGTCAGGCGAGCTCTTCGATGGCGCCGATCAAGAAATCGACCAAATGCGTACTCATGCGCTGCATGCTCTCTCTGAATTTAACCGAAGTACAGATGCCTCTCAGCAAGACCGCTTGCAAGCCAACCTATTTGGAAAAGTCGGTAAAAGTATCGTACGCGCTCCCTTCCATTGCGAGTTCGGCAAGACCATCGAGATAGGTGATGACACCTTCATCAATATGAATGTGGTAATGCTAGACGGGGCGAACATTAAGATCGGCAACAACGTGATGATCGGTCCGAGTGCACAGCTCTATACCGCTTCCCACTCATTGGATCATCTAAGCCGTCGTAAATGGGAAACCTTTTGCCAACCAATCATTGTTGAAGATGATGCTTGGATTGGTGGTAACTGCGTGATCAATCAAGGTGTCACCATTGGAGCCCGCTCAGTCATCGCTGCAAACTCAGTAGTCAACAGCGATGTGCCACCAGATTGCCTCTATGGTGGTACACCTGCCAAGCTGATTCGCAGACTCGATGTTGATAAGCAGAGTAGCTAAACATACCAACAAAAACGGCCATCATTTCGATGGCCGTTTTTATTAACTTAGCAAGGCAACACCATGCATTACCACGACACTGGATGTGAGAATTCCCCTCATCCCCATGTACCCTTCAGGTAGTTGGTTTTGAGGTTGAGGCCTGAGTTGGTGTTCAGAGAACCAGACTGCGATATAACCTGCCGCTAGCACAATAATTGTTAGGGTAGTGCTGCCTGCTCCTTGCAATAACGCAGCCCACGCAATCAATAGAAATACGTTACTCAGCAGTAGCGCTTTACGACTCAAGCTTTGTTCTGGGTAGTCGATAGCTCTGCCCCACAACACACCAGATAGGAAACTCAGAATGACAACACTGTAGCTGACAAAGAGCTGATCTGCTCCCAAAGAGAAAAACTGGGCGTCCAACAGCATCAACAACAGTCCGAACGCAAAAGGTATCAGGCCAAGATAACCTAGCCTTAGCATGGTGCTTCTTGTTTGTGACATATCGCCTCCCTACAGTTGCTGCTCAATGGCATTTACTAAAGTAGCGCTTGAAGGTGAAGTCGAACTTCCGAATGTCCCTACCACATTGCCATCTTTATCAATCAGGTATTTGTAGAAATTCCATCGAGGAGCAACGCCTGCTTGCTTCTTGATTTCACTAAACACAGGGTTGGCTTCAGACCCTGAGATTGAAGAGCGCGCCATCATCGGGAATGTGACGCCATAATCTAGATAACACACTTTGGCACTGTCTGCCTCGCTGCCTTTGTCTTGACGGAAGTCATTACTAGGGAACCCAACCACTGTGAAGTTCTTATCTTTGTACTCCTGATGGAGTGCTTCAAGCTGACCAAACTGAGACGTGAATCCACACTGGCTTGCTGTGTTGACAACAAGTAAGGTCTTGCCACGAAATTCCTCACACAAGTTAACCTCATCAGTAGAGTTCAAGAGACGTTGTGAGCCTTTTAATATATCTGGGCATGATGACGCGTTAGCCAAAAATGGTAGCGTGCTCAGACAGAATGTTGCCAAGCTAAGTTGATATTTATTCATCCGTGTATCTCAATTAGTAACAATATTGGTTTTACTAGTTAAGGTCGGTTTTTGATCACTTTCCAGCGTGATTTCCCAACATGCTGTTTCACCTTATGTGTTAGAATTTTGAACCAGAGGCAGTGCGCTGAGTCTCTGATTTAGTTAACTATAATTTAGTCATGATGAGTGTTTTTGGGTTCTGAGAATGAAGAAGTATGAATTAGTTGTTCAAGATATTGTTAGTAAGATCTGCCAGAACAGCATCAACCATAAACTCCCTGCAGAACGAGAACTCTCTGAGATCTATGGGCTGTCTCGATTTACGATTCGTAAGGCTTTGGCTAAGCTCGAAGCGATCGGCATGGTCAAATCTAAAGTGGGTTCAGGTTACTTCGTTAATACCGCACTTATCGGCACACCGCTTGTTTACAACTCAATTACTGAGAACAGCTTCGAAGAGATCTCCTACAAAAAACTTCAGCTTAATAAAGCTCTCCCTGATCAACACGAACAGCAGATATTTTCACTTACAGATGATGAGTACATCTGGAAAATTAGACGCCTACGATTGATCAACAACAAAGTGGTACAAGTAGAAGAAGCAAGAATACCCGTTCATATATTCCCCGAGATGAACGCCGATATCATCGAAAGCTCCATTCAAAAGCATGCCTTATCTATCGGGCTTGAAATCGACAGCTACCTCACCACCTACCAAGCAGTAAATGTTTCGAAAGATGATGCTGAATTACTTGGCTGTAAGAAAAACGCTGCGGCAATGAATATTACCAATCGAGGGTTCTTAGCATCAGGTGAACTGTTTATCGTCAGTGATATTATCGACATCAACTACCAATGTACCTATCACACACCATTCAATAGCGAAAGCATGAGCTACAGAGATAAGAAGTAACGAGTTTAAAAACGGCAAGTTACACGATACAAACAAAAACAACCCGCTCGATGGCGGGTTGTTACTATTTGCTTATGCGCAATTCTTAGAACTCGTAGTACAAACGTACACGTGCACCAAAGTCATCATCTTCTGAGAATGCACTTACGTTATTAGTCTTGTTTTCAACCGTGGTGTAATAAGTGCCCAGTAGGATAGAGAAATCCTCAACTTCTAATACGTTTTGGAACTCGTAAGACGCATAACCTGTGTTCACTTTTACATCGCCTTGTGCCCATGTTGAGTCATACTCATTCGCACCATAAACATAGCCCAAGCCAAAATTGTTATACAACGCGTTCAAACCAACGCTGGCATTAGTCTCATCAACTGCATCAAGGTAAGCAAAGTTAGCGTTTACATTCCATGAACCATGGTTCCAGTTACCCGTCAAACCATAACCGGTACGATCCGAAATGTCCTTGCCGTTTACATCAACAATCGCATCACTAATTAGGTTAGTTTCCACCGATGCCGCGACTGTAAAATCACCCATGTTATACGCGACAACTGGACGAACAAGGAACGAGTCTTTCGCGTTGTCGTGGTCTACGGCTGTGCCGTGATAAGTATCAGAGAATAGATCTGAACGGTCACCAATCATGGTTCCGATTTCTAAGTAAAGGTTGCCAAAGCTCTGGTTATACATCAGTTGACCATCTGAGCCACGACCTCGTGCTTCCTTCATCTGGTATACGTAAGCACTATCACCAGTGTATAGCTCATTCGAAGTATCACCGGAGTATTCAAGGAATACATCTAACCCGACAGGGAACATATCGTATGCTTCAAAACGACCTGCTTTGATCGCCCAGCTATCTTTCTTACCAAACTCAAAATAAGCATCATCGAGGGCAACATTACCCGTACTCTCGAATAGAGGCTGCGCCTTTACTCCTACATAGTGACCACTTGTGGTGTACTTCTCACCGGCGAACTCAATCAGAACTCGGCCATCTTGGTTGAACTCTGCATCGCCGTTTTCGTTTGACTCTCTATCTTGGTAGTTAAAGTTCAATTCAACGTTACCACCAACTGAGAAGTTCCCCTCTTCATTATCCACAATTGCGATACCTGCATTGGCAGCCATTGCAGATGAAACCAGTACCGCAGCTAAAGACAGCTTGAATGTGCTTTTCATATTAACCCTATATAGCATTTTATAGTAATGTGTTGCATAGCAACTTTCTGATAATCAAGTTGAAGTTTATGGACAGTATTCGACTTAATTTCTACGACGTATATTTACGAAATAACTAAGCGCTCACAATGCTATGGAATTATATTTGCAGACCTAAATCACTGTTTTACATTTATATTAAAACCCTTTACTTTCAATAACTTAAACATAAAAACAAATGGATAAAATAAAACATTATCTATTTAATAAGACAAAAATAGATAATGTATAAATTGTGAAAAATCATTGTTTACCTCTGCACAGAAAATCAATATAAATCCAATCCATGATTAATGAATATGCACAACAAATTTCATAACGAAAATAGTATTGAAATTAGCTTGTAGGATATGATTGGCATAGATACCAACCTATATTCATATTTCTCTTTTTCTAATGAAGTAACATTTTTAGTTTAATAAGTTCGGAACAATGAACGTTGATATATGAGTATCCACACTACAGGGATACTTATAGTCAAATTAATAATATATCTGGTATAACGTTATTAGAAACTGCTTGATAACAATGGGAAAGTATAGGTTTTTCTAGTGAAGAGCATAAGCTTTGAAGAGGCTATTATTCATTGATAAAGCTAAACATTACTTATAAGAACTTTACATAAAAAAATAGCCACTGAACGTGGCTATTTGATTTGAAGGTAATTTCTATGGTGTATGAATTGCGCCATCTGGGAGTCGGCTCTGTGTCCACTCGTGAGGACGGTACATCACTGGGAATTCCTGTGCCATTTCATGATCCATTTCGACACCGATACCAGCGATCTCTGAAGCGTATAGGTAACCATCAACGGGTTCTGCTGCGTTCGGGAATACTTTATGAGTGTTAGCGTTGTACTCCACATGTTCTTGAATAGCAGCATTATGTAAGTGCACATTTAAGTGAGTGTTTACTGCTGCGCCAATTGGCGTCATGTCTGGCGGACAATGCCATGCGATACGCACACCGAAGGTCTGACATAGATGCCCCAATTTCAGAGCTGGTGTAATTCCACCAATCTGTGAAACGTGACAACGGATGAAGTCAATACGGCGATTAACAATCAGAGATTTCCACTCTTCAGGATTGTTAAACAGCTCCCCCAAGCCCAATGATACCGAGCTTTGGCTACGAATGTTATCTAGCCACTCCGTTTGGTTTGGCGGCAAAATGTCTTCTATAAAATAAGGCTTGTATTGCTCAACCTCTTTGGCAAACTGAATAGCTTGATTTGGGAATAGGCGCTCGTGCACATCATGTAAGATGTGGAATTTATTGCCATACTTCTCTCTCAACGACTTAAACATGGTTAAGGTATTGTCCATGTACTGATCTTGGTCGTAATACGATCCTTCAGTCGGGTTTTGAGTCGCATGTAGCTCCGTCGGTACACCACCATAGAAGCCTAATTGACAACGTATATGACGATAGCCTTTATCTAAAAATGAATCGACTAGGTCATAAATACCTTCCATCGTATCGCTGGTCGCATGTGTATAGACTGGAATAGCATCGCGAGCCTTACCACCAAATAGTTGATGCAGCGGCATGCCAGCAAGTTTTGCTTTGATATCCCACAATGCCATATCAACGCCAGATATCGCATTATTAATAACAGGACCATTGCGCCAATATGCATTGACCATCATCATTTGCCATAAGTCTTCAATATTATTGGCATTTTTTCCAATGAGAATAGGTTTTAAATATTCGTCAACCATGGTTTTTACAGCCAATGGTCTTTGTTGGAATGTCGCACAACCAAAGCCAGTCACCCCCTCATTCGTTTCAACGATTACGGTAATGAGGTTATGTCTATCCGGTTTTGTAATAACGCATTGGACGTCAGATATAATAGTTTCTTTCACAATTAAATAACCTAAACTTTGTCAACTCCTATTATCTAACCGTGTTAAAAACCACATTTCAAGCGCTAAATTTTGGTCAAAAATAATTGGTACGTTAAGTGATTTTTTTTCACAAACAAAACATACCAATTGCCGAAAAATGGTAAAAAATAAATTATTAGAAATTTAATTGTGATTGGGATCTCTTTTTATCCCATTGGATTAAAAACGCTTATCGCTATGATTGCTCGAGTTAAATATCTCCCAGTAACAGGTGTTGTATGCAAATTGTTGAAAAGAATGATGCTGTTATTAATAACTCAAAGTCATCACCCAAAAAGAAAAGTTTTAATGAAAATATACAGTTATTAGTCTCTGCTCTTGGCGGTGAAGATAACATTGTGAGTATCACTCACTGTATGACTCGATTGAGATTCAAATTGGCAGATGAGTCTTTGGCTGATGAAGATGCTGTCAAAGCGATTTCAGACGTAAAAGGCATGGTAAGCCAACAGGGTCAAACTCAAGTGATCATCGGCGTAGAAGTTGAAAAATGGTTTAACGCGCTGTCAGGCACACAACAAGCTCACGACTCTGTCACTGACGAAATAGAAAAAGGCAAACTGTTCCAAGACGTTATGCGTATCGTCGCCGGTATCTTTGGTCCGGTTGTTCCTGCTATCGCGGGTGCCGGTATGCTGATGGGTCTGTTATCAGGGCTTATCGCGACCAATGT
Source organism: Vibrio sp. D420a (assembly GCF_030248625.1). Classification (NCBI taxonomy): domain Bacteria; kingdom Pseudomonadati; phylum Pseudomonadota; class Gammaproteobacteria; order Vibrionales; family Vibrionaceae; genus Vibrio; species Vibrio sp. D420a. Next base: position 137,730 of record NZ_JAHGAN010000007.1, read on the forward strand.
TATCTCCGAAACCTCAGATACGGTGTACTTCTTCCGCTCTATCTCTGTAGCTGTGTTTTTCTTCCTACCTATGCTGGTCTCTTTCTCTGCAGCTAAGGTGTTTAAGATTAATGAGTACATCGCACTAGCAGTTTCTTCAGCCATGCTGGCACCACTGCTGGTTGAGAAGGCAACACTACTTAAAGACGCTGGCGCTGCGCCAGAGCTAACAGTACTTGGTGTTGTGCCTATCGAACTGCTGAACTATGGCGGGGCGATCGTACCCGCTATTTTAGCGATTTGGTTGCTGTCTAAGGTGACCCCTCTGGTTGACCGACTAGTACCTTCTTCAGCGAAACCGGTATTTACCCCTCTACTTGCGTTTACCGTGACTTCAACAATCACCCTCTCTTTTGTTGGTCCTGCAGGTATCTGGCTAAGTAACGGTGCTGGTTGGGTGATGAGCTCACTGCTTGAGATCTCGCCTACGCTAACAGGCTTTATCTTTGGTCTAACTCGCCCGATCACGATTGTGTTTGGTATCCACCATAGCATGACTCCAATCAGCCTCAACAACTTCGCGTTGTACGGTAAGGATCTGCTAATGCCAATCATGTGTCTGGGTAACATGGCGATTGCGGGCGCAACCATGGCTATCTGGCACAAACAACGTAAGTATGTTTCTAAAGAGCAGTCTTCAATTACTGCGGGTTCAAGTGTCACAGCTATCTTAGGTATCACAGAGCCGGCTCTATTTGGTGTTCTAACCAAGTACACCAAAGCAATGATGACTGCGAGTCTAGCTGCGGGCGTATTCGGTGCTATCTCTGTAACGATTGACACTCACCTAACGAGCTACATTCTATCTTCGGTATTCAGCTTACCTGCTTACCTAGCTAGCGGTACTCAGAACTTTGTTCAAGCACTGATGGGCGTAGTAGGTGTATTCGCACTCTCTTATGTTCTGACAATGCTACTTGTAAAGCTCGACAATAAGTAAATCCCCCAGCCTCACCACTGTGGGGTTGAACGAGCCAAGCGTGATCGTCGCTCCTGATGATCACGCTTTACTTCTCTAACCTTCATTCTAAGTTTCTCTTTCTAAGGTTTATTCTATGACCCATATCGCAATCATCGGCGAATGCATGATTGAGCTAAATGGTGCGCCCTTTGGCAACATGCTCCAAAGCTATGGCGGAGACACACTGAACGCCGCGATATATTTGAACCGCAGCCTCAAACAAGATGTGGATTTTTCTAACGTCCGTACGAGCTACGTAACCGCGCTTGGCACCGATTCAATCAGCCAAGAAATGACCCGTCGTTGGCAAAGTGAAGGGATATCAACAGACTTGGTACTAAGCGACCCCAAACGCTCTCCAGGGCTCTACCTAATTCAATTGGACGATGAGGGCGAGCGCACCTTTCTGTATTGGCGCAATGACTCCGCGGCGCGCTATATGGTTCAACACCCTGAATTTACGGATGTAATAACTCAGCTTGGTAATGCTGACATGGTCTTTTTCAGCGGCATTTCTCTGGCTATTTTGCCTGACGCAGACCGACTTGAACTGCTAGCCCAAATAGACAAGTTGCGTAACAACGGCGTTAAGACTGCATTTGATAGCAATTACCGCCCGAAACTTTGGCAAAGCATCTCTGCAACCCAAGAATCGTACTTACTTGCTTATCAAGCGACCGACATTGCACTCGTTACCTTCGATGACGAACAATTGATTTGGCAAGACAAAACGCCCCAAGACACAATTGCTAGACTGCATAAACTCGGCGTACAAATCGTAGTCGTTAAGATGGGCTCTGAGGGCTGCTTGATCAGCGAAAATCCAAACCAAGATCCTGTCTCTATCCCAACAACACCGGTAACCAACGTGGTTGATACGACCTCTGCGGGTGACTCATTTAATGGTGGATTCCTTGCACGTTACCTAACAGGTGGAAGCGTTGCACAAGCGTGTCAACATGGTAACGCGCTGGCTGGGTTAGTCATCCAGCATCATGGGGCAATAATCCCACAATCTATCACAGACAATCTTTCTACTCTTATCGAGAAATAAACTCATGCCAACTATTAACGATCAATTAAAAGCACTAAAAGTAATTCCAGTTATCGCCATCGACAACGCGCAAGATATTATTCCACTCGGCAAAGTGTTAGCAGAAAACGGTCTACCAGTAGCTGAAGTCACTTTCCGCTCTGACGCGGCGGTTGAGGCCATTCGCCTACTGCGCGAAGCGCAACCTGACATGCTTATCGGCGCTGGGACTATCATCAATGGTGAGCAAGCTTTGGCTGCTAAAGAGGCGGGCGCAACCTTTGTCGTGTCACCTGGCTTTAACCCAAATACAGTTAAGGTTTGCCAAAAGATTGGTATCGACATTATCCCTGGGGTGAACAACCCAAGCACCGTCGAGGCTGCTCTAGAAATGGGATTAACAACACTTAAATTTTTTCCTGCAGAGGCTTCTGGTGGCATTAACATGGTCAAGTCATTGGTTGGTCCATACGGTAATATCCGACTGATGCCAACGGGCGGAATTACACCAGGTAACATCGATAACTATTTAGCGGTGCCAGAAGTGCTTGCTTGCGGAGGCACATGGATGGTGGATAAGAAATTGGTAGACAGCCAGCAATGGGACGAGGTTGCTCGCTTGACCCGCGAAATTGTAGAGCAAGTAAAACGCTAAACAAAGAATGGTCAGATCCTGTTAGGTTCTGGCCTTTTTGCTTTTTACTTTTTACTCGACTCTCGATACCTCACCAACAGCCACGTCAACTTGTACCGCTATCAGCTGTTTAGATAAGGGGCAACCAGCTGTCGGATGTTAACATTGGCGCCAATTCTCGCAGCCAACAGATACATGCCTCCAATCTTTCTGTGCAGGAATAAGGCGTCAGCTGGAGGCGTGTGCCAATACTCTTGCTCCATACTCAAAATCGTTCCCGCCTCTCGCAGTCGCTTAGCAAGGTCACTGCCCTTAAAGTCATACTCACCTTCGACCAGCATAGGCTCACAGGCCATTTTCACGAGGTTCAATACCGCTTGTCGTTGGCTATCAACAATGGTGTCGCTAAAGAAGCCTATATCTTCCAAAGCTCGATTAAGACCTATTTCATCGCCTTCAATCACAGAGCGAAACACCTGACGATAGCCGTTACTGAATTTGTCGCTGTATTCTCGCGTCGCTCCAAAATCAAGCAGGCCGATCTGGTTAGTTTTTTCATTGAAGAGATAGTTAGCGAAGTTAGGATCGGTTTGCACCATCTTGAGTTCAAATAGTTCCTTAAACAGCAGCTCAAGCAGACTCGTCATAACAAAATTGCGCGTTTCCTGTGACGCATGCTCTACCGATTCGACCGATCGCCCCTCAATAAACTCCATTGCAAGCACTGCATCAGAAGAACTCGGTAGATGAACTTTCGGTACAACAAAATGAGCATCGGCCTGCAACGCTTGATGGTAACGTATCGCGAATTGCGCCTCTCGTTGATAGTCGGCTTCATCATGCAGCTGCTTTTTTGCCTCTTCCAACAAGCCTTTGTAATCCACTGATTCGGGAATCAATCCGACAACTTTTAACAAGGTGCCAACGTTATCGACATCGCTATCAATACTCTTGCGAATGCCAGGATATTGCACCTTCACCGCCAACTTATCACCCGCGTCACTGTACGCTTGATGCACCTGTCCAATTGAGGCGCTCGCGATAGGCTTGAAGTTGAAAGCGATATATTCCGACTTCCAATCAGATCCTAGTGAATTTTCCAAAACCTGATTCAGTTGTTTGGAAGGAAGAGGGTCCGCATCCGAGCGCAGCCTACTTAGTATGTCCGCAAGTTCCGGTTCAAGAACATCGCCGGCATCCATCGACAGCATTTGACCAAGCTTCATTGCCGCTCCTCGAAGATGTGCAAGCTGCTCGGTGAGACGGCCGATATTCTGTGGTGTCAGCAATAAGTCGCGCGCTTTCGGCCGATTACCTTGCACGATTTGCTTTGTCCCTTCAGTTAGTACGTTTCCGGCAACACGAGTCGCCAGCGACGCAAACTTACCGAAACGTGAAATTCTATGGGTTGGGATATTTCTTTCTTTTGCCGACATAAAGACTCCGTCAAAGTTAACTGCTCTGTATACGAACAGAAACGTACTTCGGATGATTACAAATACGATTATTTACATGAGTTGCGTATCCCTCAAAAGTAACATAGTTACACTGCGGGGTTTTATAAAATGCCCCGCCAAATCAAAGAGTCGCTTGCAGCAGTTAATAAGTTTAATGAGATAGGCTTAACTCTCACCAATGAAAGGCAACTTAATTTTCAAACACACTCCGAAAGCCGATATTAAAGTCACTTACTTGAACAAGCCAAGTACCATAAGACTTTGAAAATTAATAAATCTATCTATTATCTTTACAATTCAAACAGTAGAAACGTGATATTCAGTCACGGACTTAAATTCTCTCTCAAATCCCTTTGCAAAGGTCGGAGATCTAACCTAACTTCAATTATGTGCAAAGTAGCATAACAGTCAGTAACCTTGGAGTACGACTGGGAGATTGGAGTGTTATATGGATTTAACGAACAAGGCCGCTCGCATTTTTATACCCGCCATTTTCATCATTGTCTTCTCAAGTGGCATTGCTTACTACCTGTCTTACGAAAAGCAAATAAAAAACCAAATCGTAAGTAAATGGTGTGTACAGCTTGAATTTGTCGTTAAGCAGATGGGAGAAGAGCTTAGGGATCAAAAAGCCTTCTTGAACAACATCGCGGAAAGAGAGAGTTTTATAAAACGCGCAGACTTGAATCGAACAGTCTACGACGCGTTTGCATCGATCGATACACAGCTTAGTAGCACACGGTTTGATTACAACACCAACAATTCCTACTCATTTGCTATCATCGATTCACACTCCAACCTCATTGCGAGCTCAGTGCAAACTTTAGAACATCAATCGAACCAGCTGTTTCTCGATACGGGTCGCACCTACCTCACTGATCCAAACAACTCAGAAAAGCTCTCGATCATCGATGGCAAGCTATACGCTGTTACCGCTCACACTTTGGAAGGCTACCAGGACCGCATTGCAGTACTCATATTACCAATTTCTGTATTCGACGGCTTCAAAGCGACGTTGAAGGAACAGCTACCCTTCGGGTTCTCTTTTGACTACCGCTTTCTAACAGGCCAAGAACGAAGCATATTTTCACCCCACGAGGCGGAACCGTTAGTGGTTGCGCTCACTAACTATCACGCCTTCGATAACCATGCGATGAAAATGGAAGTGGACTTCTCTGACGGCGTCGCTTTCAAACACATGGACCCTTTCATCTCAGCATCCCTGCATGTTTTCCCTGAAAATTACCAAAGCCAACTCAACCAAGCCAAGATTTCGATAGGGGGCGTTACCTTAGCCATTACATTGTTCCTAATTAGTGGCGGCTACTTTCTATTTTATAGACAGGTGCTACAGCCCCTTCAGGCATACACTAGAGAACTCAATGCACTAAAACCCAATGAAGATGCTCAACCAAACAAGGAAGACCCATTAGATCCAAGCTATCAATCGGTATTTGAACGCGTCAAAACCCTTGTGGAAACCGATGCGCTTACTGGTCTTGATAATCGTACTTTCTTCATGCAGAACCTAAAAAGGCTACTCTCTGAAGATCATCACGGTACCAGCTACCTTATCTACATCGACCTCGATAAATTTAAGGCTGTGAATGACAACTATGGTCACGATGCAGGTGATGAGCTCTTAGTACGCTTTGCATCCTCAACTCAACAAATTTTACAACGCTCACGGGGCCGCCTGTTTCAATCTTACCTATTTGCTCGACTCAGTGGCGATGAGTTCGCGATATACACCTACGGCATAACTCGCCTGTCCGATATTCTGAGCGTACTTGAAAGCATTGAAGCGCAGTTCGAATCCAACTTTTTCCTTGGGGATCAACGCTATCGCGTAGGTATCAGTTTGGGTGTAGTTGAAATCAATGAACACAATGAGAACCTCACTACTGACTCTTTAATGATTCAAGCAGATAGAGCCATGTATGTGGCGAAAGAGTCTGAGGCTCGCCACTACTTTTATAACTCCGATCTCGAAGAAGTCGTCGCCAAAGAGCAACTTATCGAGCAGACGTTACTTAAAGCACTCAACGAAGACGGATTCTGCTTCTCTTTCATGCCCATAATCAATGCGCCTTCTAAAACCTTACGTGGTTTCGAACTGCTACTGCGCTGCCCTGAGCTAGCCAAGCAGAATATCGGTCCGGATGAGTTCATCCCTTGTGCTGAACGTACAGGCATTATCCGCGATATCGATATGTGGGTTATCAGTAATGGTTTGATGGCCGCCAAAAGACTCATCGACAGAGGAAACAGTTCACTCAAATTTGCCATTAATATCTCCAGTTTAGAATTAATGTCTCCGGGCTTTCCTGCCGACGTCAATCGTATGCTAATCAGCACTGGAGTCCCTGCCGAGAATATCGAATTCGAGGTTACAGAAACGGCGTTCGTTCCTGACGAAACCACTGAATTAGACGTGCTATTTGATCTGAAAAAGATTGGGGTGGACTTAGCCATCGATGATTTTGGTACTGGCTTTACCTCTTTCAACCAATTGATTCGTTATCCGTTCGATACCCTAAAGATCGATAAATCCTTTGTTGATCAGATCTTCAATAACAACCCATCCAAGCAAGAGATGGTGAATGTGTTGTATCGCCTCGCGAAAAACTACTCTCTTAAGGTGGTTGCTGAAGGAGTCGAAACCAGAGAGCAAGAAACTTTCCTCACTCGCTTGGGTTGTAACTACCTGCAAGGTTACTACTATGGAACGCCTGTCACCGAGGACGATGTATTAGGTCTGATTGCTAAGTTCCAGAACCGACAAGAGACAAAGAATAAATAGCCGAACAGACTCAACACCAACGAAAAGACCACGCTCAAATGCGTGGTCTTGTATTCGAATCGAAACAGTTACTTCAGCTTGATACTTCAGTTAGTTATTTCGCTGACTCGTCCGTTTTGACAGTATTTGTGATGCCTTCGAGCTGAAGAACTGGCGCAGCATCAATATCCTCTGCGTTCATCATCGAAGAGATACGCTGCATAGAAGAAAGAAGTAGACTCTGCTCCCATGGCTCTAAGTTCTGGAATTTATTAACAAAATTATCTTGAAGTGGCGGTGGTGCACTGTTTAGCAGATCTTGACCTTTTTCGGTTAGATTCGCATGAACTTTACGTCTATCCGACACACTACGTACACGTTGCACATAACCATTCTGCTCAAGACGGTCGATGATGGTAGTCGTCGTTGCCTGACTCACATTGGTGTGATTCGATAGCTCTTTGATCGTCACATTGCCCATCTCTTGGATTGCTCTCATTAAAATCAATTGAGGGCCAGTCAAACCATACTCTTTACTCAGCTTCTTCGAGTGTAAATCGATAGCGCGAATAATTTGGCGAATAGCGACCAGGATTTCGTCATGTTTGTCCAAGATGCAGACCTTTGTTCTTATATGCTGTGAGTGATTTTACAATGCAAAGAAAACCATCGCCTTTATGCTACCAGCAAGATGGAAATTCCACTGTAAATTAATAGATTACTTCATTGATTTTTCCGCATTGTACTTATGTTCAGACTATTCTCAATCTTTTCTCAAACCCTAAACCTGCGTCGCGTGGCAGTTTTGTGAAATCACATAGGGTAGAGCACGATTGATACATAACTGTGAGGTAAATGAGACAACCATTTCGAGCTCTCTCATTTACCGATTAGCGACTGGAGATTCGATTTTCTAAGCCGCATTATTGAGCTGAAAATTGCCCGTCAACGCGCTATAGAACTCGCTGTCATCTAAAATGCCCACCAACTGTTTGTTCTCCACCAGCAAGATTGGGTAATCACTCTGTTGTTTGAGTTTGATTGCGTCACGCATACCAATTTCAGGACTGGCAACAACTAAGGTTGACGGCTCAAGATCAAGCTCATCCGAATCTGACGCCTGCCATGTATGTAGGTTAAGGTCATTCTCTCCCTTAATGGTGATCGCCCCTTCAACTTGCTCTACCCACACATCTTTGCTCGCGCACACTTTCCAGCTATCGTCTTGCTGCTCTAGCGACTCAAGAGGCTGCATTAAAGATCGCCCTTTGAGCACGTTCAATGGATTTGTATGAGCAACAAAGTCCTTCACATACTCAGTTTTCGGCTTAAGTACGATCTCTTCTGGTTTACCATGTTGAATCAGTTTGCCGGATTCCATGATCGCAATATTGTTACCGATTTTAAGGGCTTCATCGAGATCATGACTGACGAACAAAATGGTCTTATTAAGCTTGTTCTGTAGAGTAATCAGCTCGTCTTGTAGCTGAGCACGAATCAACGGGTCAAGCGCAGAGAACGGTTCATCCATCAGCAGAATGTCAGTATCCATCGCGAACGCGCGCGCCAGACCAACACGCTGCTGCATACCCCCTGATAGCTCGTGTGGAAACTTGGTTTCCCACTCTGCAAGACCCACCATTTCTAGCTGCTCACGCGCTTTCGCTCGGCGTGCGTCTTTCGCCATGCCTTGCATCTCTAGCCCGAACGCCACGTTATCTAAAACGGTAAGCCACGGCATAAGAGCAAACTTTTGAAACACCATAGACACGCGATGAGTGCGAAGGTGGCGTAACGTCGTTTCATCACACTGGGCAAGATCGACCTGTTTGTCGCCATCCTTCACTTCCAGTGAGCCACGGCTGATTGGGTTCAAGCCATTAACCGCGCGCAGCAGTGACGACTTTCCAGAACCGGATAATCCCATCAACACACAAATCTCACCCTCTTGAATATTCAAGGACACGTTGTCGACCCCAACTACCTGGCCTGTCTCATCGATGATCTCTTGACGAGACTTACCTTGGTCGAGCTTCTCAAGTGCTAATTGGGTATTGTCACCGAACACAACATCGAGGTTTTTAATGGTAATCGCATCCATTTTTTGCTTGTCATGACTCATGATTAAGCCTCCTTCTGGTTCGGCGTTTTACACAATCGGTCAAGGATGATCGCTACGAGAACAATCGCTAAACCCGCTTCAAAGCCTTGAGAGATGTTCACTGTATTCAACGCGCGTACAACTGGTTTTCCTAGACCATCCGCACCTACTAGCGCTGCAATCACCACCATCGACAGCGACAGCATAATGCACTGAGTGACACCAGCCATGATGCTTGGCAGAGCCGCAGGCAGCTCAACTTTCATTAGCAGTTTCATTCGACTCGCGCCAAACGCCTTACCCGCTTCAATTAGCTCTTCTGGCACCTTGGTTACTCCGAGATAAGTCAAACGGATCGGTGCTGCGATGGCAAAGATAATGGTCGAGATAAGCCCCGGCACAATCCCTAATCCAAACAGCACTAAGGTTGGGATCAGATAAACAAAGGTTGGCACGGTTTGCATCAAATCGAGGATCGGCCTTAACACGGTATAGAGCCATGGACGATGCGCCGCCATGATGCCCACTGGAACGCCAATTAATACGGAAATCGTTGTCGCAGCAAAGACGAGGACAAAGGTTTCCAGCATTTCTTGCCAGTAGCCAAGATTAAGAATGGTCAGCAGCGCCGCCACAACAAAGACCACCAGTGAGATCTTACGATGCAGGTACCACGCGAGAGCCGCGGTAATTAAAATCGGTAGAGCCGGTGGCATCCACTTAAACACATCAACCAGAAACAGAATAACCGTCTCTAGAAAAATAGAGATGGCATCAAACAGCCCTGCCGCATTGATGGTTAGCCAGTCGACGCCAGCTTCCATCCATTGACCCACTGGGATTTTGTTGTCGGTAATAAAATTCACAATATTGCCTTTTCTATGGTGAGCTGCTAACGCAACTCACCATTTCCTTCTAATTACGCTTTCACTTGCTTTAGGTATGCTGATACAGCGTCTTGAGCTGAATCGCCCTTGAGCGTTTTCACGTTCTTAAGCCACGCTTCCACTTGCTGTGGGTTGCTGTTAAGCCACTGCTGAGCTGCTTTGTTTGGTTGAACGTTTTGGTTAAGAATCGCTTCCATCAGCTCGTTTTCCATCTCTAGAGTGAACTCTAGGTTTTGCAGGAGCTGACCGACGTTTGAACACTCAGACAGGTAATTTGCGCGTACGTTAGTGTAAACATTAGCGCCACCGTAATTTGGACCGAAGAAGTCGTCACCACCGTCTAAGTACTCCATCTCAACATTGCTGTTCATTGGATGCGGCGCCCAACCCAAGTAGACGATCCATTGGTTGCGACGAGCCGCACGAGACACTTGTGAAACCATGCCCGCTTCACTTGATTCAACCAGACTGAAGTCTTTCAGACCGAAAGCATCTGAGTCGATCATCGATTGGATTAAACGGTTGCCATCGTTGCCCGGCTCAATGCCGTAGATGCGGTCTTTGAATTTGTCTGCGTGCTTAGCGAGATCGGCGAAGCTCTTCACACCAGCATCGTAAACATACTTAGGAACCGCCAGCGTATACTTCGCGCCTTCTAGATTAGCGCGCACAGTTTCCACGGTTCCCACTTCACGGTACTTAGCAATATCGCCTTCCATCGTTGGCATCCAGTTACCAAGGAAAACGTCAATGTCACCGTTAGCCATTGAAGAGTAAGTCACAGGCACAGAAAGCAGGTCTGTCTTGGTCTGATAACCCAATCCTTTTAGGAGCTCAGTGGTGATTGCCGTCGTTGCGGTAATATCGGTCCAGCCGACATCAGCAAAGCGCACGTTCTCACACTGTTGAGGTTCAACCGCTGCATAAGCGTTTAATGCCAATAGGCTCATCGCGCTAGCGGCCACTGTCTTTTTGGTCACGGTACGGATAATTGTCATAGTGATTCCTTTTATTCTTCCTTTTCACCACGTCGATGTGGTTTCTGACTCATACTTTTTTGCGGCCTTTATTCACGACCGACTCTCGATTTGTAATTAGGTTTCGTCGGCTAAGGCTCTTAACGGTTCATTTTCACGCTGAGTTTCTTGCCATTGAGGCGCAATCCAAACGGGTACATCTGCTGCAGCCAGTGGCGTTTTACCCAATATGAAATCCGCAGCGCGCTCTGCCACCATAATGGTTGGCGCATTCAAGTTACCGTTGGGAATAGTTGGGAATACCGACGAATCGACCACACGTAGGTTAGCGACACCGCGCACTCGACACTCTTCGTCCAGAACCGCCATTGGGTCGTCATCTGCGCCCATTTTGCAGCCGCAAGACGGGTGATACGCGCTCTCGACATTCTGTTTTACCCATTCATCGATCGCTTCATCAGAGGTGACATCTGCCCCCGGCTGAATCTCTTCTCCACGGAACTTATCCATCGCAGGTTGAGAGAGGATTTCACGCGTCAGACGAATACAGTCACGCCAGTCTTGACGGTCTTGCTCTGTCGAAATGTAGTTAAAAATGATTTCAGGTTTGGCATGTGGGTCAGCCGATGTGATTGCGACAGTACCGCGACTCTCAGGTTTATTGGGACCAACATGGACTTGGAAACCATGACCATCAAAGGCCGCTTGGCCGTCGTAACGCATCGCTGCAGGCAGAAAGTGATATTGGATGTTCGGCCACTTCAGACCTTTTCGAGAGCGGATAAAGGCGCAAGATTCGAAGTGATTGGTCGCTCCAAGCCCTTTGCGAGTCAAAATCCACTCCGCACCAATCATGCCTTTGCTGACTAAACCGAGTTTGCTGTTGAGCGTGATCGGTTCATTACAGTGATACTGGAAGTAGACTTCGAGGTGGTCTTGCAGGTTTTCACCGACACCGCTGAGTTCATGCCTAAGCTCTACGCCCGCTTTTTCAAGCACTGCTTTTGGCCCAACCCCAGATAGCTGAAGTAACTGAACTGAACCGATAGACCCCGCCGAAGAGATCACCTCTTTTGAAGCCGAAGCGGTTTGAATCTTGCCGGACTTTTCAAACTCAACGCCTGTCGCTTTCAATTGGTCAGACTCTTGCTCTAGCAATACCTTACGAACCACCACGCCTTTAATGAGCGTCAGGTTAGAGCGCTTTAATGCACGACGTAGATACGCGTTAGAGGTTGAGGCTCTCACACCCTTGTCTACCGTCATGTGCATAGGACCAAAGCCCTCTTGCTGATAGCCGTTGTAGTCTTTGGTTTCTGGGTAACCCGCATCTTTGCCGGCATCGATAAAGGCTTGATAGAGCGGGTTCATCGCCATGTCGTTGCCGTTACAGGTTCCTAAAGGACCATTGTCACCGCGGTACTCATCGCCGCCCTGATTCCATGTTTCTGCGCGTCGGAAATAAGGCAAGCACGCTTGGTAGTTCCAACCCGCTGCGCCTTTCTCTTCCCACTCGTCAAAGTCACACGCATGACCACGCACGTAAACCATGCCGTTAATCGACGAGCTGCCACCCAAAACCTTACCGCGTGGGCAGTGTAACTGACGTCCATCGAGCCCAGACTCTTGCTGAGTTTCAAATTGCCAAGCGTACTTTTCGGTGTTCATCGGGTAAGAAAGAGCCGTCGGCATCTGGATAAAAATACTCTTATCCGTACCACCAGCCTCCAGCAATAACACGCTATGTTGACCGCTTGCTGTGAGCCGATCGGCCAACACGCAGCCGGCCGAACCCGCGCCGACGATAATATAATCGTAGCGTTGTTCCATGTTCTGTTCTCCGTGAGAGGTTAAGCGTTATGCATAAGGGCTGGCGTAGTCGCCTAGCTCAATAAGAATGCTCTTGGTTTGGGTGTAGTGAAGTAGGGTTTCAGGGCCATTCTCACGACCAATCCCCGATAACTTATAGCCACCAACTGGCATCTCTGCTGGTGAGTCACCCCAAGTGTTTACCCAGCAAATTCCAGCCTGCATTTGATGAATCACACGGTGGGCACGAGATAGGTTTTGCGTAAATACCCCCGCAGCCAAGCCATAGTGGGTGTCGTTGGCACGGCGAATCACATCGTTTTCATCGGTGAATTTGAGCACTGACATGACAGGGCCGAAGATCTCCTGCTGAACATGAGGCATGTCATCGTCACAATCGACGAATACGGTTGGGATAACAAAATTGCCATTACCTAGCCCATTGTCAGTCACTTGATAGCCGCCAGTCAGCAGAGTTGCGCCAGACTGCTTAGCCGTCTCAATCGCTTCAAGGACTTTAGACAGATGCTGTTTGGAGATGAGCGCACCGATTTGCGTTTCGATGTCCATCGGGTCACCAATCACAAGCTTTTCTGTACGCGCCTTGAGCTGGTCAACAAACTCTTGGTAGATATTTTCATGCACATAAACTCGTGTGCCATTGGTACACACCTCACCTTGGGTGTAGAAGTTAGCCACCATCGCGGCAGATACCGCATCATCGAGCTTGGCATCATCAAAGATAATCATTGGCGACTTACCGCCAAGCTCCATGGTGACAGACTTAAGCGTCTTTGCACTATCAGCCATTACCGCTTTGCCTGTACCCGTTTCCCCCGTGAAAGAGACTTTGGCAATATCTGGATGAGCCGTCAGCATTTGACCAACTCGGTAATCGCCTTGAACAACGTTAAACACACCGTCTGGTAGACCCGCTTCGGTAAAGATTTCAGCCAATTTTAGTGCGGTAAGGGGAGTTTCTTCTGAAGGCTTGAACACCATTGCATTGCCCGCGGCCAATGCAGGTGCCGACTTCCACATTGCGATTTGAATTGGGTAGTTCCAAGCACCTATACCGGCACACACACCCAGAGGTTCGCGGCGGGTATAGAAAAACTGGCTTTCGCTCAGGGGTTGTTGCTCACCTTGCAGAGTCGGAGCAAGACCTGCGTAGTACTCAATTACGTCAGCGCCAGAGGCCACATCCACTTCAATCGCTTCCTGCAATGGCTTGCCTGTATCAGCAACCTCAAGCTTTGCAAGGTCATCGTTTCGTGTTCTAAGTATTTCTACCGCCTTCATCAAAATGCGACTGCGTTCCACGGCACTCATAGCAGACCATACAGCAAAGCCGCGCTTCGCCGATTCGACCGCTTGTTCAAGGTCTGATTGAGACGCTTGGCCAATGATCGCAATAGGTTCACCATTGGCAGGGTTAGTGCTGACAAAGGTTTCCCCAGACGTAGCAGCCACCGTTTTTCCATCTATGTATAAAGTGTTCATTTCCATGTGAGTTTCTGACTTAGTTTATGTTTAGGCTCAGCTGGCCCATTCAAAATTACGGGTGTTAAACGCGTTAATCGACATTCAGAGAGTAAAACGTCAGCTGCTTGTCGAGATAATCATTGATGATTGCGCGTGCTTTGTTGGCATCTATGCCTTCAGGGTTGAGCGTCCCACGTAGCCAAATGCCATCAATAAGCGATGCAATACCATGCGCCACTAACTCAGCTTGCTCAGGCTCCAAAAGTGCCTTTAGTTCAATAAGCAAATGAGAAATAAGACGTTTTTCATTTACACGCTGCAGCCTTTTAAGCTGAGCGTCGTGCATTGAGTAAGACCAAAACGCCAACCAAGTCTTCGCGACCTTGTTCTCTGCTTGGTAGCCTTCGAAATTGCCGTTGATGATGGCGTTGATTCTTTGTTGATGTGCGTTAGCGGGTAACTCTTTTAGAGCTTTAGTGATAGTGACCGACAATTGGCGCAAGATTTCGCGCATCGTTTCTTCAAGCAGCCCATGCTTACCACCAAAATAGTGGTTGATGATCCCAGTCGATACGCCAGCTTGTTTACTGATCAAAGCGATACTGGCCGAATGCAAACCGACACGATCGATCACCGCCATTGTGGCTTGTACGAGTTGCGGTTTTCGGATATCTGGCATCCCTACCTTGGGCATTTTGGGGTCCTTTTATTTTTAATTGAACGTTCGATTAATTATAAAATGACAGAAAACTAGTTAGGGTTCAAATGATTATTTTAACAAAGCAATTACAAAACAAACGCAAAAACAACAAAAATAAGCACTAAAACAATAGGTTATACAATCATTCGCCCACTAAATAAATATCCAAAAGATTTGAGGTGTGATGTTTATTGCTCGATAGTTTTAGGCAAGATTGTTTAATAGATGAGCAGAAAAAAGGGGAAGACTTGAGGCTTGAAAATAGAAAGAGTCGAAAACAGATGACCTTGAAAATAAATGATATAAAAAACGGAGAGTAGCCAATGGCACTCTCCGCGTGATTTAGAGTTAAATCATGGGAGGTTAGAATGTAAGGTGGTAACTGTTACTCGGCTGCCCTAAAGGAATACTCCAAGTTTGCTCTGATTCGCTACTGGCCATTGGTACCCAGCGCACATATAGCGAGTCCCAATTCGTATTGATCTCAAGTTCGACCTCGCCAGTAAGATCTGGGTAGATCGTAGTAATGCGCGAAACCGGATCTGGAATCACTTCACCATCAGCTTTTACGAACGCCGCTTCTGAATAGAGGTGCAGCGCTCCCTTAGTTGACCCTGAATAATCGATCGACAAGGTAATTTTCTCACCCACATCAAACGAAAAGTCACGTTGGGCAACAATATCTTGAGCGGTAGCAGGTTGAGCCGTTGAGCCACCACCTCCACCTCCTCCGCCACCACATGCAGTCAGGGCTGAAATGGAAAGTAGGCTAATTAACTTGATAGATGTTTTCATGATGCTCTCCTTATTCGCCCGTTGCTGATACTGAAGTGTTTTCTACAGCGGTTTTGTACCACTCACCATGGTTTTCTCCGCTTGCTTCTACCCAGTCATCAAAGGTTAGGTAGGCCTCACAAATGTCTGTGTATTCAATCGGATGATCCCACTCGTCACGAATGTTTATCGCCCACGGCATATTGTTTTCAGTGGTAAACGACGCAACATTGTCAGACTTATCATCATGGGTATTGAAGAAAGCATTGTTCATGTCACTGGTACCCGAGAACTGCTTCAAATGAGTCTGCCATGTGAACCCAGGAGCCTCGCTCGTAAAGTCACCGTGATACATGTATTGAGCAGCAAAAATAAACGAGTCGTAAGGTGGATAACCGACAATGTCTCGCGACACTGGGGTCGTGAACTCAACATAGAGTTGGTACTGCAATGCGCCAGCATTTTGTGTGGCCAAGCAGTCGGTTTGTGTTCTGTAGAATGTGCAACTTTCAGTAAGTTCACCTAGGTTCTGAAGATCCTCTTTAAGGTCCTCAGAAACAATCAATACTGCATCGCTAGTACCCTGCTTTACAATCGAATGACTAACCGCAACACCATTACGGGTCAGAGTCGCATTAGCAATGTTACTAGGGTCAACGCCCGGAAGATGGATACCATAGCCGTTTGAGAAGCCTGCTCCCATTGCTTGCAGCGTATAGTCAAAACTGATGTTTTTCAGTTCACGCTGACCATTCAATTGCTCTGTAATTTGGTAACGCCACACCACATCATTGAAGTCGTAATCACCCATCAACGGCCATCTGTCCTCGAATGCGATGGTCGCATAATCACTACCACTTGGATAAACAGAGGTGATGGTGATGTCGCTGTCTTGCTGCACCAATGGCTCATATTTTGAGTCTGTTGAACCGTCTGGGTTAACCCCATCCACCGCAGTAAACGGAGTCACTTCAACCGTGAACAACAGGTCATTAAAGTCATGGTCGCCCCCCGTACGTTTTAGGTCTTCAAAGCCCAATACGAAGAACTCATTCTCAGTGTCGATAAAGGCCACATTATGTCTTCGCAGACTTGCCGTGTTCTCAGGGTTAAGTTCAGAGTAACTGTAGAAAGGGGTGCCCCAATTACCAAGTGAAGCAATGTTATTGTATGAACCCGACCACCCCCAACCATTGGGAACTACAAAGAAGGCGAGGGTTTGACCCGCGGTCAATTCGACGCCTAAGTCGATGGTGTCACCTTCGACCATTTCACCATCTGGGGCTTTTGAAGTGTTCGGAAAGACGATGGTATGCGCTGTAATGTCGTCAATTGAAGCTGGCGGGTTGTTGGTATCGTAGACAAAGTAACCGAGCGCGTTTCGATAACCCGCTCCTTCATTCAAAAAAGTGATTTTTGCCGATGCGAACTCGGCACCACCCAATTCGTCATCAATATCAATATTAGAGTAACGCTCTGGTGCGATGAAGGCGCTGTTGATATAAGTTCCTTCAGGCAACATCGAATAGACGTTGTCTAGCGTGTCATGAGGCAATGTTCCGGCAATCGAATAGGTATCGTTGGGCTTACCTAAGGCAGAGTAATTTGAGCTGTCTGCTCCAGATTCAAAAGTAAAATCGGACGTTGTTAATGCAAGTGCTAGGCTGGGAACCATGCAGCCTGCCGCAACCAGTGGATTCCATATTCTCATTATCTTCCCTCTCAACTGACTGTAAATGTGTAAAGTAGAAGAGAGCAAGTATGGTGCCTAAAATTTAGTCGTTTAATTTCATAAAGTTAGCGACACTGGATGCGATTTTCTCATTTTGAGAATGAAGTTGACGTCCTAAAAGCAATTGACGAGATATTAAGTTTACCGCTCACCCAAAACAAAAACTCCGACCTAATGTCGGAGTTTTTTGTTCAATCGACCACAATCGCCGCTAGTCCCAATTCAGAATCTGCCAATTCGGTCTATCTGACAATGCCTTCAATCGTGGGCATGGGTTCACCAAATACGCATAATCCGCATACTCACAAAGAGACAGATCATTGATCGAGTCAGTGTAGAAATGAACCCCTGAGTAAGTTGTCGGTTGTGCAGCGATCCACTGCTCTAAGCGCGTCACTTTACCCTCTCGATAGCTCGGAACGCCCTCTATTTTGGATGTGTAGCGGCCATGCTTCTCGACCAGATCGATACCGAGAGCCTCTGGAATGCCAAGTTTACGCCCTACGACTTCAACCAAAAAAGTCACACTGGCAGAGATGATCAACATGTCGATTTCATCGCGCTTTAGCTGTTCTATCAATGGCAGAGTCTGCTTGAACAGATTAGGTAGAACTTTAGTGTCAACGCACTCCTCAACCAAGGCATTCACTTGTTGTGTCGTCATATCAGCAAGCGGCTGCATGGCGAATGTTAGGTAATCTTCCATATCCAGCTTACCTTGGGTGTAAAGCCCCATAAGGCGCTGATCTTCTTCAACAAAACTTGCATCACTCGCAATACCTTTTTCGACTAAGAACTCATTCCACATCATCGCAGCATCGCCGTTGACTAGGGTTTCATCCATATCAAATACATACAAAGGCTTAGACATTTTAGGCTCTCACAGGCTGAATTTCGTTTAGATTAAATAGCAACTCTAGTTGGCTACCGTTAGCCAATAGACGCTCAGAAGAGCGATTTAATAGGTCGACAGTGAGCTCACACTCATCCACATCAACTTGATAGCGAATCACGTTACCCAGCAGCTGATGATTACGGATCGTACCCGTTTTTGGCGCTGAAATATGTGCACCGTATTGTCTTCCCTGCTCTTTGACATAAATAGATTCAGGACGTATCGCGACCTTCCAGTCGGTATCGATATCAAACAACTGCTTAGCTTTGTTCGCTTGTACTAAGTTGTAGTGTCCCATAAAGCCAGCGACAAACTCATTGGCAGGTTGAGTGTAGATCTCTTCAGGTGTGCCTGCCTGAACGATCTCACCTTTGTTCATCAAGAAGATGCGATCGGACATGATCATCGCCTCTTCCTGATCGTGAGTAACAAAGATAGTCGTCAGATCCATCTCTTTTTGGATATCACGGATCTGCTGACGAAGGTGCTTACGGATCTTGGCATCCAATGCCGATAGCGGTTCATCAAGCAACAGAATACGTGGCTTCACCACCAGAGCACGCGCTAAAGCGACGCGTTGACGCTGACCACCTGATAACTGATGTGGATAGAAGGTTTCTTTACCTTTCAAGTCCACCAGCTCAATCACTTTTGCTACTTCACGTTTGATTTCGTCGCCAGCCAGCTTTTTCATTTTCAAACCAAAGGCGATGTTTCCCTCCACCGTCATGTTTGGAAACAATGCATAGGATTGGAAAACCATACCGATGCCGCGCTGCTGTGGCGCTTGGTGGGTGATGTCTTCACCATTGACCCAGATTTGGCCATCATCGACTGGGTTTAGCCCAGCCAAGCTGCGTAGCAGGGTTGATTTACCACAACCACTTGGCCCAAGCAGGGTAATAAACTCACCTTTCTCGATAGTGAATTGAATGTCTTCAAAAACGGTGTTGTCACCGAAACTTTTCGTTAGATTGTGTGCGTTTACATAACTCATTATTTGACTCCACGGCTAAAACGACTTGCCATCCAAGTCAGTAAGAAAATGAATAGGAAGTAGGTCATCACCAAAGCTGAAGTAAAGTGGCCGCTGGTCTGACGCATGTTGTATAGATAGATTTGTAGCGTCTCGTAGCGTGTTCCAACCAAAATGTTAGCAAACACGAACTCTCCCAGTAGGAACGAGAACGATAGGAACAGAGAAGCCATCAAGCCCTTCTTCAGGTTCGGTAAAATAATCAACAAGAAAGCCTTAGTGGTGCTCGCACCGAGTAAGTGCGCAGCGTCCATCAGATCTTGCAAATTGATCGCCTGAAAGCTGTTAGCGATTGCGCGATACATGAATGGCAGAGCAATGGTGAAGTAGGTGCCAATCAAGATCCAAGGTGTGCCGATAAGTGCAATTTCACTGTCGGCATACAGCTGTAGCAGGCCAACCGAAGAGACCACAGGTGGCACAGCGAACGGCAATAAGATCATGATATTCATTACTTTATCCAGTTTCGGGAAATAGTAGAACACCACAAATATTGCCGGAAGAATCAGCACCACACTCAGTGCTAATGCCGCGATACAGATAAACAGTGAACGACCAAACGCTTGTAGGAAGCGAGGGTCCGTCAGTAGGCTAACGTACCAATCCAGAGTAAAACCATCTGGCAGAATAGTAGCTCCCCAACGTGATGACAGCGAGTAAACGAACGTGGCAAGAATTGGAATCATCATGATGCCAACGATCGAGAAAACCACCGTTTTATGAAAGCGAGTATTAACGTTTTGCATTAGCTTTTCTTCCCTGCATAACTCTTACTGATAAGCCATTGGTTAATCACGGTGATAAATGCCAGCATCGCCATCAGAATCACAGAAATTGCAGCGGCTAGATTTGGTTCAAGGAACAGGTCTCCAGATACCAGACTCGCGATTCGAATAGTAATGACGTTGTAGTTACCTGAAGTGAGTGCATAGACACTGGCGTAAGCACCTATCGCGTTGGCGATCAGAATAATAAAAGTGCCGAATAGCGCTGGAGATAGCACAGGCAAACCAACCTTAAGCCAGTACTGCCACGTCTTCGCACCAAGCAATGCAGACGCTGCCTGCCAATCGTCGCTCAACGCATCAAACGCTGGGTATAACAGCAACACTGCCAGTGGAATTTGAAAGTAGATATAGATCGCCAATAAGCCCCACTTTCCGTAGAGGTCAAACTCTCCCAATAGACCATATTGCTTCAGCAACAAGGTTATCGCACCGTTGGTACCAAGGATGATGATGAAAGCGAAAGAGAGTGGTACACCGGCAAAGTTGCTACTCATGTTGGTAAAGGCGATCACGCCGTCGCGAATTTTACAGTCAACGCGACGCAGAGAAGAAACCAATAAGGTAGCAATCGCTAGGCCAAACACACTCGACCACACGGACAGCCACAAACTATTACCAAAGGCCTGCATCATGAAAGCAGAATCAAACACCTCGGTGTAGTTTTCGAACGACAACTCGCCGTCGTAAAAGAAGCTGTTAATCAGTACCCAAACCATAGGGGCTAGCTGAAACAGATAGAAGAACAGCGCAAACGGCGCCAACCATAAAGCGGGCTTAAAGCGTTTGAACCAAGAAGAGGCCTTAGGTTTCGACGCGTTTGCGTTTAGTGAATTCGATTTTTGGGTAATGGCAGGACTGCTCATAGTGCTAACAATTCCTGAGTGTAAGATTTATTGTGTTCTAAATTAAGGAGTTGGCACACAGTGCCGCAGATATCGGTCTGTTTTACCTGACACTCTTGATGCGTGAATTTGTCACCAATCACAAAGAATGGGACTTCACGCTCTTCAGCCAGAATACCACCGTGAGAAAGGTCGTCGTTCATGCCGTGATCGCTGGTCACAATCACTTGATAGCCATCTTCGATCCAACCTTTTATGTAGTTCGATAGGAAGATATCAGCGCCACGCGCACTATTGCGATACTGGCGAGAGTCCAGTCCATGCTTGTGGCCCATATCGTCAATATTCATTGGGTGGATCAACAAGAAATCTGGCTGATACGTTAAGCGCAAGTGCTCTGCATCCAGAAACAGCGCCTCATCTGGGTAATGGTCCCAGTGGTAGAAGCAGCCGTGTTGAATGTTCAAACTCTCGTCATGAGTAAAACGATCGCGAACCGGATTGAATGGCGCACGATTATAAAGCTCGCTCACCCAGTAATATGCTGCAGCAGCAGTGGTTTTGCCCTGCGCTTTTGCCAAGCTAAAGATCGACTCATGATTGGAGAGGCGCACAATCTGGTTGTTAACGATGCCGCTCTCCACAGGGCGAACCCCAGCAAGGATGCACTCATAAAGTGGGCGCGACATAGAAGGCAGTTCACACTGCATCGGATAAAGCGTCGCGCGCATTTTTCCTTGCAATGGGCTTTGTGAATCACTCTGATTACTGGACGAGTGACTCAGTTCTAGAAGACCATTCAGGTAGCCCATGCAATTGCGGGCTACCTGATAATTCAGTCCATCTAGAACAACAAGGATAACCTTATTGCTCATGATTTATTCTCTTACTCAAGTGGGGATTATTGCTGGTGAATCAGAACGCTTTCTTGCCATTGACGTGGCAGACGACGTGCTGATTTTTCCCATGCAGAGAAATCAGTCACAGGGTGAACATTGCCATACTCTTCATTCGCAATAAGCTTGTCTTGTACTGATTGAGGCAGAGTGATGTTGGTACGAATTGGGCGCGCGTAACCCTCAGCTAGATTGATTTGGCCTTGGTCGCTGAAGATGTATTCACGAGCAAGCTTCGCCGCGTTAGGGTTCTTCGCGTATTTATTGATAATGGTGGTGTAACCCGAGATAACAGAGCCATCTTGAGGGATGTTGACACTGAAACGCTCACGGTCAATCTTGTCGCGGTAGTTCAGTGCGTTGAAGTCCCACATGATCGCTACTTCAACTTCACCTTTTTCTAGGTTCGCCATATTTGGATCGGTGTAAGACAGACGACCCTGTTTCGCTAGCTCACCAAAGAACTTAATCGCGGGCTTTAGGTTGCTTTCATCACCACCGTTAGCAAACGCGGCTGCTAGTACTGCGTTATTTGCTTGTGCGGCAACACCTACATCACCGACCGTCACCTTGTAGTCACCCTCAAGCAGATCACTCCATGTCTTAGGCGCGTCTTTGACTAGATTGTTGTTTGAGATGAATGAGATAGTTCCCGTGTAAGCTAGGGCCCAGTGGCCATCTTTGTCTTTCGCCCACTCAGGAATGTCGTCCCAAGTTGATGGTTTGTAGGGTTGAGTCACGTCTTTCTTCACTGCAACGCGAGCAAAAGCAAAGCCCACATCGCCAATATCAGCAGTTGCATTGCGCTTCTCTGCCTCAAATTTTGAGATCTCTTGCGCCGAGCTCATATCAGTGTCTTGGTGCTTTAGGCCATAGTTTTCCTTTAGGTCCGCCCAAGTGTCTTTCCAGTTTGCCCAACTATCTGGCATACCCACACTGTAAACCGCGCCCTCTTTTTGAGCGGCTTTTACTAGTGCGTCTAAGTCAGCATCATTCGCCATCGCTGGCATTGAAATGGTCGCTGTCATCAAGGTTGCGCCAATCAGTTTTGATGGTGATAGCGTTGAACGGCAAAGCAAAGTTTTCATTGTCTCTATCCTTCTGGACTAGGTCAGTAAGTTCACTTTGTATGCTAGAGGCGGATTGTTACGGTTTATGGCAACTTATTTGACAGTTCAAATGCATTTATATGGCAGAACTGTTTCAACAGTCCGACTTTTAACCAGAACCTGTTGTCACATTACTGTTAAACAGCCGACTTATACTGGTAACAACAAGGAATCATGGACTAGATCAGCAATGAGAATGCCGGGCAACAGCCATTCAGAGACACAATTAGGAAAAATCAAAAACAGTATCCGCGAACAGATCCAGTCTGGGATCTATAAAGAGGGGCAAAAGATTCCTTCAGAAAGAGAACTCAGTGAGCTCTTTGCTACCACTCGCATCACGCTCAAAGACGCGCTTATCTCTCTTGAGACCGAGGGGCTAATCTATCGCGAGGATAGACGCGGTTGGTTTGTCTCTCCTGAGCGTATCCGATACAACCCCCTATCTCGCTCTCACTTTCATCAAATGATTCGCGATCAGAATCGAATTGCAGAGACTCGTCTTATCAATACCCGCTCAGAAATGGCCGCTGGTGAATATGCCAAGGCATTGAAAGTGGAAAGCATCACACCAGTTCATGTCATTGAACGGCTGCGCTACATCGACGGAAGAGTAGTGCTGTTTGTGGAGAACGTACTTAAAGCAAGTTTGTTTCCTGAGATCCTCTCGCACGATCTCAAGATGTCACTCACCGATATCTACAAGAAAAACTACGGTTACGAAACTCAGCGTTCTCGATTTGATGTGATACCCACCTCTGCACCCGCTCATGTCGCCAAGGCACTCAATCTCTCAGAGGGGCAACCGGTTTTGAAGATCTGCCGCGTCAACTACAAGCAAGACGGCGAATTAATGGACTGTGAATTCGAATACTGGCGCCCCGATTCAGTGGTGATTCATATTGATAGCATTGGCTAATATCGTGATGGTATTACTTCGTTATTAACCAAAACTCCGACCTTAGCGTCGGAGTTTTGGTTGATAGTCGTTAGGTTGTTCGACTCTAAACAATGCAAAACACGACTTATAAAAAACACTGTGCAATTCAAACTAGCTTTGGTTATCATTGGCGTGACTGATGAATGGAGTAAGGTTTTATGATCAAAGTGATTGCACCGTTGTTGCTGGTATATTCTGGGTACGCCCTAAGTGCAGGAACTTCAAGCACAGAGGGTTCAAGTGCAGGCAGCTCAAGTGCAGAAAACCCGGGGGGATTTGATATCAATTCGATTCAAAACCTACCAATTCAGAACCTAACGACTCAAAACTTACCCACTGCACCAGAGCAGCATCATGATTGCCAAAGCATAGTGTGTAACGACTACGCTTCTTTCGATACCAACTCGACCTCTAATGATTTCGACAACATCACTGTAGTTAACGTGCCTGAAAGAAACTCTAATGAAACTCTCGATGCGATTGGCAGTGCTCTGTATATCATCGGTGAGATAGGCTTTGCTGAAAATCTGTCTGAGCCTGACTATCACAACAATGTTTCTAACTAGCAGGTTTCTAACTAGCAGGCTTCTAACTCAAATGAGCGCTTAAGTCGCTCATTTTAGACTAGCCACAGCACGTTTAGTCCGGCATCACCACAATACCCATAGCTTCAAGCAATTGATCTTGTTGCCATTCTGCGATTTGAACACCTGTCATATCCACCCTTTTCGGGTTAAGCCCCTCTAGCTCAGCATGACATAGGTTTGCGCCTTGGAAACTAAATTGAGTCCAAGCATCTTCTGAAAAAACACCGCGGCTCAAGTCCGACTCCTTCATCGACGCTCCCACCAAATGTGCGCCTATCCAGCGGTTTTCAAACAGCTCACATTTTTCTAAGTTGGCGCTCTCTAGGTTCGTATAGGACAAATTACAGCCTGTGATATAAGCCGAGCAGAAGAAGACTTTCTGCGTCACGTAGTTGGCAAAGTTAGCACGATGGAAATTCGCGCCTTTTAGATCGCAGTTCCTGAATTCAATACCAAAGCAATTGGCATTACTGAAGTTGGCCATCGCGAGCTTACAGTCTTGAAAACTCGCATCTCTCAGATCAGCAAAATTAAACTGACACCCTTCCATGTCGGAAGTCTCAATAAACTTACAATGTTTAAACGTGGTTTCTTTTAGCTGAGCGCTATGAAAGTTACACTCCAAAAAAGTGCAGGACTCAAAAGCCAAATAACTAAGGTCTTGATGAGAGAAATCGTGCTGATGATAAGTGTGGTTTTTGGTTTTCATGGCCGCTCCTTATTTGCGTCCCCGAAACGTAACATTGGTTCACTACCAAGTCACGACTTTAAAAACCTTTAAAAACAAACATTTAAAATACCCCAAAATCGCCAATTTAAGGCACCTAGAAGCCCTTTTAACAGGGTGTTTTTTGAATTCCCCTACGCACCTTTGCAGAAAAAAATTTAATTCAACAGAGAGGTGCTCAGCGAGCAAAGATATTCTAGAAACCAAAAACCTTAGGCAACTCATGAAAAGTCCCATTTACATTGTAAATCCGCACAAAAAAAGAGCACTCAATGGTGCTCTTTCTGAATTAAAATGAATAACTTGAGTTACGCGACTTCAAGAATGATCTTCTCGAGCTTATCCAAACCCTCGCTAAGAACCTCAGACTCGATCGTCAATGGTGGCAGTAAGCGAATTACGTTCGCTTTCACACCACAAGACAGCAGAATTAAGCCATTCTCTTGTGCCTTGCTAATAACGGCCTTAGTGAGATCTTGCAGAGGTTTGCCCGTTTCAGGACAAGCAAACTCAATCGCCATCATCGCACCCGTAGTACGGATTTCACCAATTGCAGGTACAGACTCTTGAAGCTTAGTCATACGAGCATTAACCACCTCACCAATGCCCATCGCTTTCGCACACAGCTGCTCTTCTTCGATAATTTTAAGAACCTCAAGACCCGCAACACAACCTAGCGGTGAACCTGCGTATGTACCACCAAGGCCACCCGGCAGGGCCGAGTCCATCACATCCGCTTTGCCTACCACAGCAGAGATAGGGAAACCGCCTGCGATGCCTTTTGCCATAGTCATCATGTCTGGTTCAATGCCTAGGTATTCCGTAGCAAACATTTTACCAGTACGCGCAAAGCCAGTTTGGATTTCGTCAGCAATGAGCATGATGCCGTGCTTATCACACACTTCACGTAGCCCTTGTGCGAATTCAGCAGGTGCTTTGTAGAAGCCCCCTTCGCCTTGCACAGGTTCAAAGATGATAGCCGCTACGCGTGATGGCTCGATATCACATGCAAACAGGTCTTCAAGCGCTTGTAGGCTCTGCTCGGTGCTCACACCATGGAAGGCATTTGGGTATGGTGCATGGAAGATCTCATTCGGGAAAGGACCAAAGCCCGCTTTGTATGGTGCAACTTTACCTGTCAGACCCATTGTCATGTTAGTACGACCGTGGAAACCACCTTTGAATGCGATAACGCCACTACGACCAGTATGAGCACGTGCCACTTTCACTGCGTTCTCTACTGCCTCTGCGCCCGTAGTTAGGAAGATTGCTTTCTTTTGGCACTCACCCGGCGCAAGCTCAGTCAGCTTTTCCGCCAGTTCAACGAACGAAGCGTAAGGTGTTACCATCGCACAGGTATGGGAGAAGTTATCCAGCTGCGCTTTCACTGCTTCACTGATGCGTTTGTTTGAGTGACCGGTATTGGTTACCGCAATGCCTGCAGCAAAATCGATGTATTTATTGCCATCTACGTCCCACACATGGGCGTTCTCTGCTTTATCAACGTAAAGTGGGTAAAGTGCGCCCATACCTTGAGCGATTACTTGGCTTCTTCTTTGGTGTAGTTGTTGGTTTGTCATTGTTTTGTCCTTAAATTAGTTGCCGCCAAAGCAGAGATATTTGATGTCCATGTACTCATCGATACCTTGTTTTGCCCCTTCACGTCCGATACCAGACTGTTTTACCCCACCGAACGGAGCCACTTCGGTAGAAATCATACCTTCATTAATGCCGACCATGCCGTACTCGAGCGCTTCAGCGATCTTCCAAACGCGATGGATGTTTTGGCTGTAGAAGTACGATGCGAGGCCGTAGATAGTGTCGTTAGCCATCTCAATCAATTGCTCATCATTATCGAATGCAATCACAGGTGCGACAGGGCCAAAGATCTCCTGCGAGACAATGTGCATGTCATGAGTTACGTTCTTGAGTACGACCGGCTGCATGAACAGGCCATCAAGATTCGGTACTTCCGAAACTGGCTGCGCACCTTGCTCGATTGCACCATCAATCAGAGCTTGGATGCCCGCTTTCGCTGACTCGCTGATCACAGGTCCAATATTCACGCCTTCGTCTAAGCCATTGCCGACCTTGAGCTGCTGAACCGCTGCATCAAATTTAGTCACGAACTCATCGTAGACTTTGCTGTGAACATAGAATCGGTTCGCACACACACACGTTTGACCTGCATTGCGGAACTTAGAGGCCATCGCACCCGCTACGGCTGCGTCGATATCTGCGTCATCAAACACGATAAATGGCGCGTTGCCGCCCAGTTCCATTGAGGTGCGTTTAATATCGTGTGCACTCTGCTGCATCAGAACACTACCCACTTGAGTTGAGCCCGTAAACGAGAACTTACGAATCAGTGGGTGAGAAGTAAAAATCGCACCGATCTGGCGAGAACTTTCTCCCAGAGTCACCTGCAATACATCGCGCGGAATGCCCGCTTGGTACGCAAGTTCAGCGACAGCGAACGCAGACAGCGGGGTCGAGTCAGATGGCTTCACGATGAAGCTGCAACCCGCAGCCAGTGCAGGCCCTGCTTTACGAGTGATCATCGCAATTGGGAAGTTCCAAGGCGTAATTGCACATGCAACACCAATTGGCTGCTTAATCGTAACTAAGCGCTTATCACCACTTGGGGCAGGGATCGTTTCGCCGTATGTACGCTTGGCTTCTTCAGCAAACCACTCAATAAAGCTCGCGCCATAGAGCACTTCACCCTGCGCTTCGGCTAGAGGCTTACCTTGCTCTAGCGTCATTAAACGGCCAAGGTCTTCTTTGTTTTCAAGCAGCAGTTGATACCACTTGTTCAATAGAGCTGCGCGTGCTTTTGCAGGCATTGCCGCCCACTCTTTTTGCGCGACACTCGCGCGTTCAACACCATCTAAAATGGCTTGCTCTGAAGAGACTGGGGCATAACCCAACACTTCACCAGTAGCAGGGTTAGTGACAGCAATGCCCTGCTCTTGGTCCGACACCATAAACGACAGCAATGTTTGGTTGTTAATTTGTTGCATGGTGATTCCTTTTGACAGCTAAACAATGCCGCTCTCTGTTGACTGATTCAGTCATCCGCGGCTATTAGTAATTTTAATTGATGATGGCTAAGCGGGGATCTGCTGGGTAATGCAGTGAATGTTGCCACCACCCAATAACACTTCACGTGATGGGATCCCAATCACCTGATGTTCAGGCATTGCCTGTTGCAGTATCTCTATCGCTTGCGAGTCGGTTGTATCATCGAGCAAAGGTAAAAAGACATACTCATTTACGATAAGAAAGTTTGCATAAGAGGCACTTAGGCGTTCTCCCGCATCGCGCACCATGCCTTCACTCTTATCGACACCGTTGGCTTCAACTTCGCTGTAGTGCAAAGGCCCCGGCAACGGCAAGCGGATCACTTCGATACTTCTACCTTGAGCATCGGTCTGCGACTTAAGTGCATATTCTGCTTGGCGTGATAGCTCGAACTGTGGGTCACTTGGATCATCAGTCCAGCTCAGCACCACCTTACCCGGCGCAATAACGTGCATCAGATTATCGACGTGACCGTCGGTCTCGTCGTTAAACAGCCCCTTTGGTAACCAGATAACTTTATCGATGCCAAGATACTCCTTAAGGCTCGCTTCTATCTGTTGCTGACTCATCTCAGGGTTGCGGCCTGGGCTAAGCAAACACTCTTGCGTGGTATACAGGGTGCCTTCGCCGTCGGTATGAATGGCGCCGCCTTCCAGAACAAACGGAGCTCGATAGTAGTCAAGGCCAATGATGTCACACACCGAACTCGCCACTAAATCGTCTTGCTGCCAGTTGTCATACAAGCCGTTGTAATCCCCGCCCCATGCATTGAACTGCCAGCTGATGCCACGGCGCACGCCTTGCTCGTTCACTACCACCGTTGGTCCTATATCGCGCATCCAAGCATCGTTGTACGGGATTTCGACCAGTCGAATATCGGAATGAAGCAAAGCACGAGCTCTATCAAACTGTTTACAGCTAACTGCCACGCACACCTTGGTCACTTCCGAAATCGCGTTGGCAATGCGAGCAAAGGTCTGCTGTGCAGGCTGCGCTTGTTCACGCCAATTGTCTTTTCGCTCTGGCCAAGCAAGCCACACTTCACTCACCGGTTGAAACTCAGCCGGAAAGTAGAAGCCATCTTGTCGAGGCGTGGTTGATAGCTGCATAGTGCCCCCTTATACCGCCAGTTTGCCTACACTGCCGTACAGATCTGGTCGACGGTCACGGAATAAACCCCATGAGTGACGAGCCTGCGCCGTTGCGGCCAAATCGACTTCTGCATAGATAATCGCTTCACCTTCACGTGGAGCTTCAGCAAGCTTGCCA
The DNA here is from genome assembly GCF_030248625.1 of Vibrio sp. D420a. NCBI lineage: Bacteria > Pseudomonadati > Pseudomonadota > Gammaproteobacteria > Vibrionales > Vibrionaceae > Vibrio > Vibrio sp. D420a. Next base: position 167,274 of record NZ_JAHGAN010000007.1, read on the forward strand.
CCGGTATGATCAGTGATGAAAGATGAGCCGTAGAAGGTCGTTTCAATGCCGTCGTCCAGTTCAGTACCCACGCGGTTTGACGCGATCACAGGTACCAAGTTGGCCGCTGAATGGCCTTGCATCGTGCGTTGCCAATGGTCACGTGAATCTAGGGTTGGGTCTTGTGGCTCGCTACCGATCGCGGTTGGGTAGAAGATCGCTTCTGCGCCATGCAGAGCTAAGCTGCGAGCCAATTCTGGGAACCATTGATCCCAACAGATGCCGGCGCCGAAAGTGCCAAACTTAGTCTTCCAAACCTTGAAGCCAGTGTCACCAGGGCTGAAGTAGTACTTTTCACTGTAACCCGGTCCATCTGGAATGTGTGACTTGCGGTAATTGTCGAGTACCGTGCCATCCGCATCGATCATCACTAACGAGTTAAAAAAGGTGTTACCCGATTTTTCAAAGTAGCTCACTGGGATCACAACGCCCAACTCTTTAGCGAGAGCGCTCATCTCTCTAATCAGTAAGCAGTTTTCTGTCTCTTCTGCCAACTCGAAGTATTTCGCTTCTTGTTTCTTACAGAAGTAAGGCGCCGCAAACAGCTCTTGTGGGAGAATTACGTTGGCACCGTTGCTCGCGGCTTCACGAATCGCCTGCTTGGCTTTGTTCAGGTTATCTTCCAGATCCCAGCTCTTAGTCAGTTGTAAGGCTGCAAATTTCACTACTCTACTCATTCGATGTTCCTTATCTGTGTCTGGATTAGATAGCCAGTTTGTCTCTTAGGTTGTAATACGCTGCACCCACTGCCGTGAATGGGATTTGGAAGTGGCGACCGCCCGGGAAGGCATAGTGCTTCAATGCTGCGAAAGCATCAAATCGCTCTGCGTGTCCGGTTAAGGCTTCCGCCAATAGTTTGCCTGCAAGGTGCGTACAAGTGACGCCATGGCCGCTGTAACCTTGTAGGTAGTAGATGTTGTCGTCGAATGCGCCGAACTGAGGCATACGCGAGTAAGTTAGCAGAAAGTTACCCGTCCAAGTGTAATCAATCTTAATCCCTTTCAATTGAGGGAAAACCTTCTCTAGCTTAGGACGAATCAAGGCTTCGATATTCTCTGGATCACGTGCGCCATACACTACGCCACCACCAAACAGCAGGCGCTTATCAGCACTTAGGCGGAAGTAATCCAGTAGATAATTACAGTCTTCAACACAGTAGTCGCTTGGCAGTACTTGCTTAAGTTGCTCGTCAGTCAGCGGCTCTGTCGCCACCACTTGGGTACCACACGGAATCGCTTTGTTGCTGATATTCGGTGCAAGACCACCAAGATACGCGTTACCTGCCAACACTAGATATTTACACTTCACGCTGCCCTGAGCCGTTCTAGCCACAGGGTTTACGCCCTTCTCTAGCGAGGTTACTGCAGACTGTTCGAAAATTTGCCCCCCCAAAGAGACAAACGCTGCTGCTTCACCGAGAGCCAGTTTTAGCGGATGGATGTGACCACCACGCATATCAAGCAGACCACCAGTGTAAACCTGAGTACCGACTGCCGCTTCTACCTCATTGGCATCAAGCAGAGTCAGTTGGTCATTACCGTAGCGCTCCCAGTTTTTCTTATGGTGCTCTAGGCCAGCGAGCTGCTTTTTGTTTAGTGCTGTAAATAGGCCACCGCGCTTATGATCACATTCGATATCGTACTTATCGATAAGGCCACGAATGATGTCGCCACCTTCAAAGATCATGTCACACAGAGCTTTAGCTTGAGGTTGGTCGTAACGGCTTTCAATCACATCAACATCTCGGCTGTAGCTGTTAACGATCTGACCGCCGTTGCGACCGGTTGCGCCAAAACCGACTTTCGCACTTTCTAGCACTACCACTTTGAAGCCTTTCTCTGCCAGATGCAGTGCTGAAGATAAACCAGAGAAACCGGCACCAACTACACATACATCACACTCGATGTTGTCTTGAAGTTGTGGGAAATCTGGCATGTTTGGTACTGAGTGCGCGTAAAACGAGTCCGTATGCTTATTCATTGCTTTATTCCTTTGTTATTCGTCAGCAGGCTTAAGGGTGTAGGCGAATCCAAGTCGTTTTGGTTTCTGTGAATTTTTCAATGGCATGCAGTGACTTATCACGGCCGTTACCACTCATTTTGAATCCACCAAATGGGACAGTCATGTCACCTTCGTTGTAGTTATTGACCCAGACTGAACCCGCTTGAAGCTGCTTAGCCACACGGTGAACACGATTAATATTGCTGCTCCAAAGAGCGGCACCTAGGCCATATTTAGAATCGTTAGCAATGGCAATCGCCTCTTGCTCATCTTTGAAAGGAATCACGCACAACACAGGGCCAAAAATCTCTTCCTGAGCGACACGCATTTTATTGTCTACGTTGTCGAGAATGGTTGGCTCAACGAACGCACCTTTGCCATCGACATCACCACCGCAGCGCAGTGTTGCACCCTCAGTTTGACCAAGGTGGATGTACTCCAACACTTTGGCTTTATGCCCTTGATCGATAAGCGCGCCCATAGAACAAGTGGTGTCCATTGGGTCTTTTGGCGTGAAGGCTTTAGACGCTTCAATCACCTTCTCAACAAACTGATCTTTAATGCTTTCATGAACCAGCAATCGAGTTGCTGCAACACACACTTCACCTTGGTTATAGAAGCAACCACCTGCCGTTTCAGCGGCTGCGCGGTCAAGATCGTCACAGTCTTCAAAGACAATATTGGCATTCTTACCACCCGCCTCTGCAAAGACGCGTTTTAGGTTGGTCTCACCAGAACGAACCATTAACTGACCAGCGATTCGGGTTGAACCGGTAAAGGCAATGCAATCAACATCATGGTGTTTAGCTAGCGCATCCCCAGCTTCATGACCAAAGCCAGTAATAACTTGGAATACGCCACGAGGAAGACCCGCTTGATTGGCAAGCTTGCCAAGGAAGATCGCAGTTAAAGAAGATTTTTCTGATGGTTTTAGAATAACGCTGTTACCAGCCGCGAGCGCAGGGCCGAGCTTCCAACAGGCTAGCCATAGAGGGAAGTTCCATGGAACCACAGCGGCGACAACACCAATAGGTTGATGAGAGATGTAGGCGTGAACATCTTTTTCGGTTGGCGCGACTTCACCGTAGACTTTATCAATCGCTTCAGCGTACCAGCGTAAAGAGCCTGCTGCGCCCGGGATATCGGTAGAGACGCTGTGATTGATAGGTTTACCGGTATCGAGCGTTTCCAGTAACGCTAACTCTTCACGGTGTTCATCGATGAGATCAGCGAATAAGCTTAGGACAGCTTTACGATGAGATGGGGCGCTGTTGCTCCATTCACCTGCTTGAAAGGCTTGACGAGCGCATGTTACCGCAAGATCAACATCTTCTTCTTGGCAACGAGCGATCTCTGTAAGCGTTTCGTCCGTTGCTGGGTTGATGACATCAAGCATTTGACCGCTGATGGCAAGAGTATACTCGCCGTTAATAAATGCTCGATTTTCGATGTTTAGACTGTTTTGTAATTCAATCCATTGTTCCTGGGTTTTCATACGCTCTCCTTGTTATCACAACAAGGCAAGGCCCACTTAGAATGTGGTTGGCGTATGCGCGCTTATCATTCGACAAGCCTTGTCTGTGTGATTTGTAAACTTATGCGGCTGAGTTGTATCAATGACGTACGACTCGCCTTGTTTAAGGACGTAAGATTGGTCTTTATACTCAAGCGTGATTTCACCCTCAAGAATGGTTCCGATCTCTTCGCCTTCATGTTTAATTTCTGCCGCACCAGTCGTGCCATGTGGGGCATACTCTTCGATTAAAAACCCGATGACCTGCTCTTTACTGCCGTTGGTGACTAGCTTCATTGAAACGGACTCACTGCCCATCTCCACCAACTCATCAGGGGTAACGACAACCTTTACTTCATCACTGGCTGGCTTTTCAAAGGTGAAAAACTCCGATAGCGACAAAGAAAAAACGTTCACTATTTTTTGCAACGAGCTCACTGAAGGGCTGACCTTAGCGTTCTCAATAGAGGAGATAGCACTATGTGTAATGCCAGCTCGCTCGGCTAATTCTCGTTGTGACAATCCATGTTCTTTTCGTAACTGAACAATATTTTTACCAATCTCTTGATTGTCCATTTATCTGGCTCCTAACTTATAGAGAGGCAGCCATCATAAATTCTTTGAACAAAATTTGTGAGAAATGATTGGTTTTCGCTTTCCATTCTGGGTGCCACTGCACGCCAACAAAGAATTTTTGTCCTGGAAGGCTAAATGCTTCCACCAAACCATCGGGGGCTTTCGCTTCCACTTGCAGTTGCGGAGCCAATTGGTCAACACCTTGATTATGAAGGGTGTTCACTTCAAAAAAGACCGTGGTTTCCCAGTGATTCTCTGTCAGCCATTTTTCAAAAAGGCTCTGCTTTTGCACCAGTACCGCATGTGATGGTGCGTATTTCTCTTCAAAGTCATCGACTTGGATCTCTCGATGATCATTAAAGCCGGAATCGTGAACCGCCGGATTTAACGAACCGCCCAGCGCCACATTCATCTCTTGAAAGCCACGGCAGATCCCTAAACATGGGATGTCTTTATCAATGGCTTTGCGCAGTAATGAAAAAGAGAGCTCGTCGCGCGCTTCATCTTTCTTTGCCTCTTGATGCGTCGCGTTGTAGTGGTGTGGCGCAACATTCGAGTGACTGCCCGGAAATAAAAAGCCATCACACATCTCAAGGATTCGTTCGATATCTTCACTCGACATATCTGGCGCCAACATCAGCGGCAACCCGCCAAAATCTTTTACTGCCGCTAGATAGAAGTCATTAACGGCTTGTATTTGATAACCACCCAACTCTTTCGCGCAGCTAACAATTCCAATAATGGGTTTGCTTTGTGTAGACATGTTACTTCCGTGCTCGATTTATTTAACACTCACACTACAAACCATGTACAAAATTATCAACACCGATGTTCGATATTCTGACCAAATCGTGACCAACGCCTCTTTTTTGGTCAAAAAAACGGCTAATTTTGCTCATTATATTGAGCAAAAACCGATCAGCTGTTACAAATAGTTAACAAAAACATCTTTCAAAAAATTTACAACTTGAAAGAAAATCAAAATAAACCATTGTATTTTAAGCAAATAAAACAAAATCTTTAGACTTTAGTCTTATCAATACAACTCAGTTGTTTATTTTTTGTTGCTTTAGGTTTGCTGTACAGAGGCTAGTTGGAGAACTCAATGGAATCGTATCTACAGGAAGTTAAAAATTTTCGACAAAAATGGCCCAACATCGAGTTTGTTGATCTCATTTTCACCGATATCAATGCCACGCCAAGAGGCAAAAGAATCCCAGTCAATGCGCTAGAGAAGCTAACGAAAGGGGTAGCACTACCGCTGTCTACTATTACTCTCGATACTAAAGGCAATGTGGTAGAGAGCGCAGGGTTAGGTGAAGACCTAGGCGAGCCGGATAACATCTGTTTCCCTGTTGCTGACACACTGATGCCAACAGCAAAAGAGTCAGTCGGCCAGATACTGTTAAGTATGATGGATGAGACAGCAGAGCAACCAAGTCCGCTATTCATTCGTAATATCGTCGAAGACATGCTCGATAAACTGCACGCTAAAGATCAGTACCCATGCGTTGCCTTAGAACTTGAGTTCTACCTCATCGACAAAAAACGTGGCGAGATGGGCGCTCTGCAAACCGCTATTAACCCAACCAAAAAGTCACGCGAGAAAGATACCGAGGTGTATGACCTAGACGGCCTCGATGACTACGCAGATTTTCTCTCCGATCTTAACAAGGTCGCCCAAGAACAAGGGTTAAATACCTCTGGTGCACTCTCTGAATCCGCACCGGGGCAGTTTGAGATTAACTTCAACCACTCAAAAGACGTGCTCAAAGCGTGTGATGAAGTGATCATCGCTAAGCGTCTTATCCGCCAGATTGCCCACCAGCACGGTTTTGATGCCACGTTTATGGCTAAGCCGTTTGGTGACCAAGCCGGTAATGGCATGCACATTCACCTTAGCTTGGTGGATGCTCTCGGCAACAATCATTTTAGCCAAGCCGATGGCGAAGCCAGTGACCTCTTTTATCAAACCATGGCCGCGATGTTGGCTCAGACATCCGATTCCATGGCATTGATTTGTCCTAACGTAAACTCTTACCGCCGTTTTGTTCCTGGCGCTTACGTACCTACGAAAGCCGATTGGGGAGAAAACCACCGTGGTGTTGCGATGCGTGTGCCCATCAGCGATAGCAAAAATCGCCGAATTGAACATCGTATAGCAGGAGCTGACGTTAACCCTTATATTCTCGCTGCAGTAGTACTTTCCGCGGTATTAGCGAGTGAAAACTATACCAAAGACCAATGTCCTAAAGCCCTCAGTGATGATGCAATTGACCTACCGCTGCGTATGTCAGAGGCACTCGACCAGCTAGAACGCAGTGAGCTGGCTCCGTACATCTCTAGAGACTTTATCGATTTATATTTAGCTTGCAAACGGAGTGAACTCGCCGACTTTGAACGCGAAATCACCCCATTAGAAATCGAATGGATGTTGCACTCAGCATAAATAAAGGAAATATACGTATGACTACGCAAACCAAGGCGTTGGACGCGCCGCTGAAGATCAACACTCAACACATCATGGTATCCCTATTGGTGGTGGCGACGTTTGTGTTCTTCACTTCAATCGGATTGAACCACCAAGAAGGGGAAGCTTACGGGTGGATGAGTTTGCTTCCGACTGCTCTGGTGTTGGTGTTCGCACTGACAACGCACCGCACCGTAGAAGCGCTATTTAGTGGCACGATTGCTGGTGTGTTGCTACTGAACCCAACAGAAGCAGTGGAGCAGATCGTTGGCATCTCAATGGATGTGATGATGAACGAGACCATTGCATGGATCGTGCTTGTTTGTGGTCTGATGGGCGGCTTAATTGCGATTCTAGAGAAGGGCGGCAGTATCTTAAGCTTCTCTGATATGCTGGTGACTAAGGTTAAAAGCCGCAAGCAATCTATGTTGATGACCTTCTTCCTCGGTATTCTGATCTTCATTGATGATTATCTCAACGCGATTGCTATCTCCTCTTCAATGAAAAAGATCACGGATGGCTACAACATTTCGCGTGAGAAACTCTCTTACCTAGTGGATTCGACCGCGGCACCTATCTGTATTCTGGTTCCGATTTCAACTTGGGCAATCTTCTTTAGCTCACTGCTTGAAGCAAACGGCGTTGCTGAAGCTGGCCAAGGCATCAAAGCCTACATCGAAGCGATTCCTTACATGGCTTACGGCTGGGTAACACTGGCAATTGTACTTCTCGTTGCAATGGAAAAACTGCCTGACCTAGGCGCAATGAAAGTCGCTGAAGAGCGCGCGAAGAAGGGTCAAGTTCGCCCAGATGGCGCAACAGATATCGACTTTGGCGCAGACATCTCAGCACACACTAACCCAACCATGGGCCTAATCAACTTCCTACTACCAATGGTGGTATTAGTTGCAGCGAGCTGGTACTTCGGTATCGATCTACTAGCCGGTGTGTTTGTCGCAATCATCTTCACTATCTGTTTCTACGGTGTGCAGCGTCTGATCTCGATGAACGACATGTTCGAAGCGGTCTACGACGGTATCAAGGTGATGTTGTTGCCACTAGCAACGGTAATCGGCGGCTTTATGCTGAAATCGGTTAACGATTCTCTGGGTGTAACTCAATATGTAATCGAAACGGTGAGCCCTTACCTATCTGCATCTTACTTCCCTGCGATCATCTTCATGATCACTGGCGCGCTGGTATTCGCGACTGCATCATCATGGGGTACATTCGCTGTAGCAATGCCAATCGTATTGCCACTTGGTGAGCAGCTTGGCGTACCACTGCACCTTACTGTAGCGGCGCTACTATCAGCATCAGCAGCGGGCAGCCACTCTTGTTTCTTCAGTGATTCAACGGTTCTGTCAGCACAAGGCTCAGGTTGTACATCAATGCAGCACGCTACGACTCAGTTCCCGTACGCACTGATCGGTATCATCGCAACTGCTATCTTCTTCTTAGTGATTGGCTAAGAAGCAAAACAAGCTTAATTAAAAAATCCGAGTGTTTAACGACACTCGGATTTTTTACATTACTCGTCTCCAGAAACTCGCTCAGTAAAAGCCGCCATGTTTCATGTGCACAAAAAGCAAGATAGAGGCGATCACCAGCTCTAGAACCAATGGCGGGACGACCGCTTTATCGAATCCGTCCAGAACCAGACCGACCACTCGCCCGGCCGCGACAGCCAACATCACCACGGCAACAAAGAAGTAGCCATCGGTGTCGTTATTAAGAAGTCCAGTCGCGATAATATAAACGCTTGCCAAAAATAGGCCGCCCATTACTGAACGAATCGTGTTCATACCCGCCTTACCAATCGGCTCCAAAGCGAAATTTGCCAACATTTTCTTAGGTGCAAACATCGACATCATGCCAAGCCCAGTCAACATCAACGCAATCACGCCAACCAATGTATTCATTACTGTATCCATCATATCTCTCCTTATGCTGGTGTTTTCGCTGTTAAAAACTGTTGAATCGCTTGATACGCGTTGTCTTGCGCAGAACTATTGTTAAATAGTGGTTCCAGTGTCACTTGGTCGATCACAGCCCCTGTCGGTGAGCCGGCTCGGCTCGCATAAAATCGGCCACTCTCAAAACTCGCGTTAAACAGCCCCTCTACGTAGCGTTTCGCCCCTTTCTCAACACTGTGCATCATGCCAAACAACGGCATAATGGTTCCGCCGACGTACTTAAAGAACACCTTTTTCAACAGTGGCAAATCATCCATACCATTGGTGCCTGTCGTGCCACCAGGGCTGATGGTTACAAAACGAAGGTGCGGGTGCTGTCTCGCCATCGAGGACATCCACAGAGTACCAGTCAGTTTAATGGTGCCGTAAACATCCAGCGGATCCGCGTTTGAACCAAATTTGCTGCCGTCTGCAATTGACGAGAATTCCTGTACCGAGGTGTCCTTTAGCTCAGGCTTAGCAACACCCATTCTTGGTACACCGCGCGCCGTCTCTGAGCCCGCATAAAGAATGGTCGACGTAACCAACTGCTTTTTCACTAGCTCTTCTACAAGTACTACATGGCCCAGAACATTCGCGGCAAAGATAGTGGTCACGCCATCTTCGGTCAGTTGATGTGGTGTTCTTCCCCCCGTACCGCCTGCATTCAGAATCACTGCATCAACTGGGGATTTCATTTGCGAGACCGCCTGTTGCACAGAATATGACTCGGAGACATCAAGTAGCAGAATCTCGAACAAATCTTTGCCTGTTGCTTCAACCAGCTTTCTCTTCGCTTCGTTCGCTTTCTGTTGGTTTCTGCAACCCAAGTAAATCTTCTTTATGCCACTTTGTTGAGCCAACTGGCGCGCTGCTTCAAAGCCTAAGCCAGCGTTGGCACCGGTAATTAATACACTTGTTATTGAGTTCATCATGTTCCCTTCTCGGTGATGTTTAACGTGTAATTAAGCTAACATGATTGAAAAATGGACTGTATATAGGTAAAAGTGGACACTGTGTTTCAAAAATGAACCATAGGCAGAATTATGCTGAACAATGAGACTTACACCTTTAACTGGGATGACCTGAAGATCTTTCTCGCGGTGGTACGCAGCGGAACACTGCGTGGGGGAGCCGAGAGCATCAAGATCAATCACACCACGCTCACCCGTCGCCTGTCAGTCATGGAAGAGCAGATTGGTAGTCGACTGTTTGACCGCTCCAAGCAAGGCTTACAGCTCACTCAGATAGGAGAAGAACTGCTCCCATACGCTGAGCGCGTCGAAGAGGAGATGGTCGCAGCATCACGCATGATCATTGGCAAAGACAGTGAGCCTGTTGGCACCGTTTATGTCTCTATGCCTCATGGATTAGCGATGACCTCGATCATGGATGACCTAGCACTCTTTGCTGAGCGTTATCCAGATATCACACTTAATCTCAATTTCGGTAACGACATCGCTAACTTGAGCCGTCGTGAATCAGACGTCTCGATTCGCATAGCCAATGAAGTTTACGACGACGCCGTAGGTCGACGCTTGGTTCAGATGTCGCAAGCGGCTTACTGCACCCGAGAATACGCAGAGAAAGTAAAAGACAACGCTGGCGAAGGGCTACACTTTATTGGATGGCACGAACCAGAGGGGGATGTCAGTGCTCAGTGGTTAAAAGAGAGCTTCTACCCAAAAGCCACACTTAAACACCGAGTTTCGGAGCTAGTCCCGTTGATAAACTTAGCCGCTTCAGGACTTGGGATGGCTTATCTGGCATGCAATTTAGGTGACAGACACCCAAACCTTGTGCGCGCTCCATTTCAAAAGCCGCTGCCCTATCGAAGCATCTGGTTGTTGCTGCACACAGACCTACGCCGGACTGCAAGGATTCGTCGCTTTGTCGACTTTCTCGGCGAACAGATTCAATCACGTGAGAACGAGTTTTGGGTGACGGGAACCGTGGCAAAAGCTGATTAGGCAAATCATGAATAACTCCCCAATAAAGACACTCACGTAGTGGCTTTTTTCATACTCGATCTTCACTCTGTTGCAGTCGATTTATATTGAGTTTATTTAGGCAAATAAATACACTGAAGAGAGCATTACTCGGAGGTGAAATGAACAATAAAAACAAGCACATAATATTAATTCACGGCCTCTATATGCCTGCATTGATCATGCAGTATCTAGATAGAAACTTTAAAAAGCGCGGCTTTCAAACTCACAAGTTTGCCTATAACTCTTTGCGCTTTCCATCCGCTTCCAAACGATTGAATCGATTTGTCACTGCTCGCTTTGACGAAAATGATGAGGTCTACTTCTTTGGACACTCACTCGGTGGTTTACTGATTCGTCACTACTTCAAACATTATCAGCCCAAATTTGCCGATACTTGCATCATTACCGCGGGCACGCCACACAATGGCGCAACTATAGCCAAGACACTCTCGAATCATGGACTCGGATTCATTTTTGGTTCAACCAAACATATCCTCAATGATGGGCTTGGCGACTATGATAACGACGTGCCGATCGGGGTTATCACTGGCACTTATGATGCGGGCGTAGGTAGAATCGTACTCGGAAAGAATCATGGCGATGGAACGGTCACACTGGCAGATGCCAACCTAAAAGGGGCAACCGACACCTGCGCACTCAACCTCAATCACACCGCTTTGGTGTATTCGAAAGAAGTGGTGCAGCGATCCAGCTACTTCATTGAGCATAAAAGCTTTCGTTAAGAGAGTTCAGATACAAAAAACCACTTCATCATGAAGTGGTTTTTTAATTGTTTGCAAGTTACAGGCGATTCACTCTGGTAGGTAGGAACACCTCACCAAGCATGCAACGTACTGAGCCACCGCCGATATCTTCGATTGTCTTCACGTTGAATGGTAGCAGTTTACCGTGCGTCGCTAGCTGAGCGCGTTGTGCAGGAGAAAACGCGTCAAAAGCTGACTGCGACATCGCAATCACTTTATCGCCATTCACAGTTTCAAGTTGAAGGATGTTGCCACAGAAGCGGTTCATCTGATCAATTGAAATCGAGATCACTTGTTTGTCTTTCGCAAGGGACTTCACGACAAAGCGACGCTCGAACTCTGGGATCACTTCATCACAGATCACGCAGAAGTTATCACCAATCGCCATCATCACATTGGTATGGTAAATCGGGTGGCCTGAAGGCAGAGCTGTTTGGAAAGAAACCACTCGCGAATAACCGATACGCTTGGCGTAGTCTTCCAGTACTTCTCTATCACAGCGTTGAGAAAGGGCTGCATAGATGGTCTTGTTGATGTGGTCGATCACCATTACGCCCGTACTTTCAAGGTAAGCACCCTGCTGTAAGTAAGATTCAAGCGTGTCCACATGGTTTACGATACGACCAGATGCTTCAAGCGCTTCGATGAGAGCGTTAGGCTTCACTTCATGTTGGCGGTTTTCACACGCCATTGGGAATGTATATAGGCTGCCATCACTAACAGTACTAAACCAGTTATTTGGGAAAACCGCATCCGGTGTTTCAACACCAAGCTCAGGATAATCAAACTCGACTACTTGCACGCCTTCTTTGCGAAGTACCTTCACCATTGCCTTAAACTCAGCCATGGTTTGCGACTTTACTTCTTCTTGAGTCAAGTTAACGCGCTGCTGAAATTCATTGTCACGCGCGGTCTCTTCGTTAAAACGAAACTCTTTAGGTGGCACCATCACTACACAGTTTGCATTTTGTACATTCGTTGTTTGTAGTGATTTTTCATGTAGGTTTAACATCTCAACTGTCCCTATCTGGAATTTACCCGCTAATTGTAAACAGGTTGTTACGAGAAAAATCACTGAATTATTGATAATTTCATTAGCTAACCTCAATAATTCCTGTCAAATGTCCGATTCTCCCTAATTTTTACTGCACCAACTTGAGCGCCGCCCTCTACTCACTTATCGCATCCTATTCGAACAGTAATATTACGCTAAGTGTCAGTTTTGGTTACAATTTAATCCAATTAGCGTTAGGATAGCCCTGTTGCATAACACGTTGATCCCGCGGCAGTCAGTCAACGTCTCATTTCACATCAACCCTAACTCATTAAAAAATAACTATGATTTCGCTTATCGCGTTGTCATGGACTTGTTTTACTCGTGATCTAAAATCACCACAATAATTACAACTTTGCACACAGATGCAGAGGTTGACTAAGGGAAATCTATGTTTAAGAAATTTGAAGGCTTTACCGAGGCCTTCCCAAAAGACGAACCAATACAGCCCCCAAGCGGCATATTGGCTTTTTGTCGACATTACACACGTGGCTTTGAAAAACCATTACTGCTTCTCGGCTTAATGAGCATGACTATCGCAATCATCGAGGTTGCCCTGTTTGGCTACATGGGCCAGCTCGTGGATTGGTTGTCGACCAGTAATAAAGAGACCTTCCTTGCGGACAATCAATCAACATTGATTGGTTTAGGGGTTCTGTTATTGGTCATCATGCCAGTCATGATCGCGATATACTCTCTGTTGCTTCACCAAACTTTGCTGGGCAACTACCCAATGTCGATTCGTTGGCTTGCCCACCGCTACCTTCTCAAGCAGAGCCTCTCTTTCTATCAAGATGACTTTGCAGGACGTGTCGCAACTAAGGTGATGCAAACATCATTGGCCGTTCGCGAAACCGTGACCAAAATGGTCGATGTATTCGTCTATGTGACAGTCTACTTTACGGCAATGCTATTCATGTTGGCCGAATCCGATTGGCGCTTAATGGCTCCAATGCTGATCTGGCTATTCGTCTACGTCGGTATTCAGTTGCATTTTGTACCTAAGCTAAAAGATGTCTCTTCTGAACAAGCCGATGCGCGTTCATTGATGACAGGTCGAATCGTGGATAGCTACACCAATATTGCGACGGTTAAGCTGTTCTCACACAGCAAGCGTGAAACGGAATACGCTGAAGAGGGAATGGAAGGTTTTCTAGACACGGTTTACCGTCAAATGCGTTTAGTGACTGGCTTTAACGTGTGGGTTGAGTTTGCTAACTACCTACTGGTTTTCGCCATCGCAGGTATCTCGATTTATCTATGGTTAGATGACGCGATCACCGTTGGTGCGATCGCTATCGCGGTCAGCTTAGCACTGCGTATCAATGGTATGTCTAAGTGGATCATGTGGGAAATCGGTGGCCTATTTGAAAACTTGGGTACCGTTATTGACGGCATGAAAACGCTAGCTAAACCAATCGCTATCGAAGACAAGCCGAACGCGGAGCCATTGCAAGTGCCTCAAGGTGGCATTCACTTTGATAACGTGAGTTTCAACTACGGTGAGAACAAAGGGGTCATCAACAACCTTAACCTCAACATCAAACCGGGTGAAAAAGTAGGTCTCGTGGGTCGCTCAGGTGCTGGTAAATCAACGCTGGTTAACTTGCTGCTTCGCTTCCATGACGTTGAAAAAGGTCGCATTCTGATTGATGGGCAAGAGATCGCAGAGGTTACGCAGGACTCGCTGCGTAGCAACATCGGTATGGTGACACAAGACACCTCACTACTTCACCGCTCAATCAAAGACAACATCCTTTACGGTCGCCCAGATGCGACTGACGAAGAGTTGTATGCAGCGACCAAGCAAGCGCATGCTCATGAGTTCATCGAAACTCTAACCGACCCGTTCGGCAACTTAGGTTACGATGCACAAGTGGGTGAGCGTGGTGTGAAACTGTCAGGAGGTCAGCGTCAGCGTATCGCGATCTCTCGTGTACTTCTGAAGAATGCACCGCTATTAGTACTTGATGAAGCGACATCTGCACTCGATTCTGAGGTAGAAGCAGCAATTCAAGAGAGCTTGATTGAGCTGATGGAAGGTAAAACGGTGATTGCGATTGCGCACCGCTTGTCGACTATCGCAGCAATGGATCGCTTGATCGTGCTAGATCAGGGCAATATCGTTGAAGAGGGCACGCACCAAGAGCTCATTTCACAAGACGGCATCTATGCTCAACTGTGGAATCATCAAACAGGTGGCTTTATCGGAGATGATCTGGAACAGGCATCCAACGCTTAAATTGTATGCAATTTTAAATATGCGGGGCGATTCACACTAATTTGTTAGATAGTCGTAAATTGGGCGTAGCAGAATGTTATGTCGTAATTATATAATATGACTAACAGACAAAGACGCTTCGCTTGCGCGTTCTGGAATAAGGCTAGACTTCGGGGGGAGGCTAGCCTTTTTTATTGGCTGGCTTTTTATTAACTAGAACTTGCGATTCATTTTCTCTAAGCATGCTGTCAAAACCTGTGTCTCTTCCGAAGAGATGCCACTGGTTAAGTCATTCACTAGCTCTAGGTGTAACTGGTTATGCTGGGTATGAATCGCTTGCCCTGCTGGCGTTAAGTCAACCACGATGGCGCGTCTGTCTGTGGGATGCTCGCAGCGCTTCACTAACTCTGCTTTCACTAACTTTTCAATCTGAACCGTCAACGTTCCCGTCGTAATTCCAAGCTTTTCGGACAGCTCTTTCATACGCAGAGCACCATGAACACCCAACACTTCGATGGTGTGTACCTGAGCTAGCGAATAGCCCGTCTCTTTCACAACCGATTGCTCCCAAGAAGACATCTTGTCGTAGAATTCGGTAATAAGCTGACTTAGGTGTTCAAGGTTTTGCATGACAAATGACTAATTTAATTCAAGAGTAAGATGATTAATCTTATCAAACTTCGCCAGTCGTTGCCTAAAGTCATTCACGCTCAAATCACCATTTGATCGCAGCGCAATGGCTGCCGAATAGTGATGACCGCTGATTCTCCATATGTGCAAATCGATCACCTCTGCATCCGGCGCAAGCTCTTCAATAATCTGCTGGCGATAGTTTGAGTCAATGCTTTCGTCTAGCAGGATCGGGCTCGTTTGTTTAAGCAGGTTCATTGTCCACTTTAAGATAACGACGGCACCGACCATACCCATAATCGCATCTAACCAGTTCCAACCGTAGAATTTGCCAAACAACAACGCGACGATCGCCAACAAAGAGGTGAGCGCATCAGCCAACACATGCATATAAGCAGCTCTGAGGTTGTGATCATGATGATGGTGGCTGTGGTCATGGTCGTGATGTTCGTGATGTTCGTGATGATGATCACCCAATAAGAACATACTCGCCACATTCACAGCCAAACCGATACAAGCCACCACTATCGCTTCATTGAACTGGATAGCTTGAGGATTTAGCAAGCGATGCACCGACTCAGTAAACATCAACAAAGCAACAATACCCAGCGCAATAGCACTGGTGTAGCCACCCAACACACTCACTTTCCCCGTACCAAATGAAAACCGATCACTGTTTTCATGCTTCTTCGCATAGCGATACGCAAATAGCGTGATACAAAATGCGGCAGCGTGGGTCCCCATATGCCAACCATCGGCCAACAACGCCATAGAGCCATATACCGTCCCTGCCCCGATCTCCACCACCATAGTGACTACGGTTAACAACAAGACATAAAAAGTCCTTCTTTCACCCGTTTGGTTACGGGCAGAAAAGTGGTGTGAATGCTTAACTTGAGGGTTCATCGTTATTCCATTTTAGTTTGATAATCAAAATACTTGCCTATCAATGTAGTTTGACTATCAAACAAAGTCAACGATCAAGCTATGATCCACGGCAAGCTAAATTTCATGATTAGTCTAGATCCATAAATAAGCTTGCTGCTTTCTATTTGTTTCTTTCCTGATTTTTTTTAAAATGCGCGCAAGACTTAATCTAGAGAACAACTATGAACAAGAGTGTTATCACTAACGCGGTGGCTTTAGCTCTGCTGGCTTCGGGTTACTTTACGGCTAGCCAATACTTACTTTATGCGGGCCTATTCGCATTTTCTGGCGCGATTACCAACTGGCTTGCCATTCACATGCTGTTTGAAAAAGTGCCGGGATTGTATGGCTCAGGTGTGATTCCAGCTCGTTTCGAACAGTTTAAAGCGGCCATCAAGCAGTTGATGATGGAACAGTTCTTTACCGAAAGTAACATCGACCGCTTCTTGAGCAGCGAAATGGCTGGCGGCCAGTCGCTGAACTTAGAGCCAGTGATCAAGAAGATTGACCTTAACCCTGCGTTCGATTCCTTGGTCGAAGTGATCGCCAACTCTCAATTTGGCGGGATGCTCGCAATGCTTGGTGGCACAGAAGCACTTCAACCGCTGAAAGAACCATTTGTAGAGAAAATGCAGACTTCTATCATTGAGATTGGCCAAAGTGACACTGTGAAAAATGCCCTCAAAGAGCAGTTTGAGTCTCCTGCAATGATGGACGAAATCAAAGAGAACATAGAAGCGATCATCGACCAGCGCTTGAGCGAGCTGACACCAAAATTGGTAAAAGAGATGGTGCAGAAAATGATCAAAGAGCACCTTGGCTGGCTTGTGGTATGGGGTGGTGTTTTCGGTGGCGTAATTGGCGTTATCTCAGCGGCTATCACTCTATAAACCGTAAACTCTCTCCTTTAGAACGCAAAATGGAAGCCATGTGGCTTCCATTTTTTATATCCCATAATCAGAGCGAAAACAGAACTAGCCCAAGGTAGAGAGCAATTCAGGGTTCACGCCAAAGCCCTTTTTGTGCTCTTCAATAACCACTTCACTTCTTGTCTGTATCACTCCAGGTAGCGTACCAAGCTTAGTCGACATAAACGACTGATACGCCTTCATATCTTTAACTCGTACTTTGATCATGGTGTCGAAGTCACCAGAGAGCGAATAGCACTCTTCAATTTCAGGCATCATCTCTACGGCCTGTGCAAACTTATCGAAAATCGAAAAGCTGGTCTGGTCTAAACGGATATGAATGAACACCTGTACATCGAGGCCTAATTTCTCTGAACATAACTCAGCGTGATAGCCAGTAATGTAGCCCTCTTTCTCGAGACGCTTTAAACGATCCGAACATGGAGAAGTGGTGAGGTTTACCTGCTTAGCCAGTTCAACGACCGGTAGTCGGCCCTTCATGTGCAAGATTCGTAGTATCTCTTTGTCGATACGATCCAATTGGTGTTGAGGCATAACATCTCTATAAACAGTCTCAATATAGGGTGAGTATATTCCATGCTTGACCAAAACCTGCAGAGCACGGCTCACAGAATTAAAAACAGGTCGACAACACCATATTTACAAAGAAGATATAAAGAGAATTAGCCATATTGATAACTTATAAATTCAGTTTCAGACTGTTAATATAATGTTATAAATTTGACCTTTTTAACAAATAAGTTGAGCTATAGAGAAAAGTATCTATTGAGGGCTGTGTGAATAATAGATTGCACAGAGAGAAAGGATGACTCTATATATGAAAACACAAGAAATCGCATACAAACCTTACGGCATTGGCTTATGGACTCGAGCAACCGTATCTAAAGACGTCGCTCAAGCACTTGCAAACGAATATTCAAGCTACGGCTGGGAAGTAAAATTAGATGGCTTTCTCGTTGAACCAGAAGGCATCAAGCAAGCCGCTTAAGCACATCAAACCTCCATCTTGGAGGTTTTTTATTGCTAATCTCGCTACTTTCTTCGTCTTTAGCTTCATGCTTCTTTTAAGATTTTCCGTTCAGCTAGGTATCTACAGCGAAAAGCTAAGCTAACCCGACTTGCGGAGCGACACTTTCGCTCTCTTTCTTGGGAAGCTCTTCTGCTCGGCTGTTGCACGTTCTGCAGAAGTGTTGAACTTCCATATCATAGTACTGAGTGCCACTGAACAGTTTTGAGGTAAGCAATAACATACGACCTGATAAGGTTTCCGGTGCGATCTCACAGCGCTTCATGATCGACTTGTGGTGAGTGGTTTTCTTACACGTTTTGCAATATAGATCTGGCATACCTTTATCCTATCCGGCTTGTCCTCATTACTGACAATTGACATATCATGTCCAATTCAGTTCAAACATTCACCGTATGATTTATAAAAATGAGGGCTAAGTTCAAAAAAACACCGTATCGGTAAACGGTTTTTTGAAGCAAGGCGAGCTTAGTCTTCATTCAATCCTATGAAAAACTCAGTCACAAAGCGGCGATAATTTACAATGTAAACTTGCTCAGAAAGTCATCGCAAAGACAATTCTAAATAGCCATTCTGTTAGTTTGAGACATCTGCCATGCATTCTTTTATTGAGCTTTTAAGAAAAGACAATGAGCTCAGAGCTATAAACCAATTACCGCTTTCTAGGAACTCTCTGCGAACGATGTCTTAGGGAACAAGGTTGTGGTGACATGATGATGTTTAGGCATAAAAAAAGAGCCACCGAAGCAAGCCATTACGCTTTCGTGGTGCTAAAAGGCTGGCGCTAATCTAGCTAAGCCCCTAGTATACTGTTTATACAGACAGTATACTAGGGGCTTTCATGAGACAAAAATCTGTCCAACGACCATCTCAACCAAGAATTCCACTAACTATCGAAGGGATCGATGTTAATCGATGCTCTAATCCGTCATGCGTGAATTTTGATATAGAGGCTTCAACGTCTAGAACAGACGTCAACTACTCTGTCAGTGGTAATAAGAGGAATGGTTCATCTTTACGATGTAAAAAGTGTGGTGGATTTAACTCGATCAAGAGCAATAAAGCAATAGCTGAAGAGCTTGAGCGCATGGAGGCTTTGAAAGAGAGAAGTACCATATATCGCCAAGATGGAACCGCTTGTCACAAGCTAGATTGCCCGAACTTTGGCAAAAGGTTCACAGCTCACCCTGACTTATACAAACTTAACGGAAAGACAAGCAAAGGGAAGCAGCGCCTCAAGTGCCTATGCTGTAAGACAAGTTTCACTCACCAATCAGACAAACGGAAAAGCCATCCTG
Organism: Vibrio sp. D420a; assembly: GCF_030248625.1. NCBI lineage: Bacteria > Pseudomonadati > Pseudomonadota > Gammaproteobacteria > Vibrionales > Vibrionaceae > Vibrio > Vibrio sp. D420a. The sequence continues at coordinate 186,669 of NZ_JAHGAN010000007.1, forward strand.
ATAGTAAAAGTCATCAGAATGTCACGCTATTTCGCTTGTTGGTCAATGATATGAGCATCAATCGAATCATGGAAGTCACTGAGCTAAGCGCTCCAACGATTTACCGTAAAATCGATATGTTCTATGAGAGGTGTATTAGCTTCGCCTATCACAGGGAGCGAAACTTACGACAGATGAAGCTGGAGTTTATGAGGCTCTCCACTGATCGCCAAGAGTATCACGTCAACTGGTCTAACCGAAAAGACAAGAAGAACATAATCTTAAATGCTATTGGCACTGCTGATAAGGCTAGCCGATATGTGTTTGGCATGGATGTTAACTATGACCCATGTATGAGTCTTGATGAAATTGAAAGTACTGCTGAATTTGAACTGGATACCTTGCTGAAGGACTATAATCGGGAGTTTGCAAGGGTTTGGACAACCAATGATTACCAGCTAAGTAAAAACCTTTCTGGTGAGTTAGCGGCAAAGCAAAAAGACCTTATTATTCGCTTTTCATCTCAACCGTTGCCTCTAAGCGATATTGGATTCGATTACTTCAAAGAACAACTATCTGTTGACTACGGACTGGATGCCTTTGGGCATAACTCTTCGACGAAGCTCCCTCAAAATGGAGTTTTGGTTCACTCTGAATACACCATGTATGCTCACTTCCTAAAACTAGCATCATTAATAGGTCATGCTGAAGGGCTTCGCTTTTATTTGGACAAAGAGCCAGCTATAAACAGAGCTTGTCATCTAGCTTTTGCTGATAACGTTTTAGAGGGGACAGCGCATAGCTTGTACGTCAAAATAAACAAGAACCTCACGGTTGATCAACGCAGAGCTTTAGTAAATGCTTCGCAAATTTTCGTTAAACAAGTCCAAGAAGAAAATTGTGTTGATGAGGAAGAGGCTCGAAAGATCATAGCTCTACATTCGATAGAAAATCCTATAACTTTCAAGGGAAAAAGTGATAATTGGTATACGCTTCCCATAGATAAAATATATGAGTGCCAAAAGTACGTATCATTTCTCACACCAATTCAGTCAGTAAAACACGAACAATTGGCAATGATGCTCTTAGATGCATCATTACACCCCATTGATAATTTTTTTCAGATAGTAAGGCGAAGGCTCTCCTCTTTGGAGAGGCCAATAAGCACCAGTTCAAATGCTGGCAGAGTGTGGACAGGCAAAAGTCCTTACAACCCAGCAATGATCAATAAGTTACTCCAAATACTCAGAGTATTTTATAACTACTGCTACATCAGTAAAACCGATGGCCTGACTGCGGCTGAAAGGATTGGTCTTGCTAAAGGTGCAGTAGAAATACGTAAGATCCTTTACCCTTGGTAGCTATTAACTAGAGCAACAACGAATCTAGTTAAATCAGTAGTCCAATTTAGTACTTAAGGAACTGGTTTTATCTAACTTAACTTCGAGGACTAGTAAGTCACGCTCTAACCTTGCTATTAACTGAGAATTTAAAGATATTTCATTGATATCTCTGGAGGTTAAGCAATCTAGTTCAAGATCATTGATGCGTTTGATTAATGATAGATGCTGGCAGTTAACTACATCTAGTTTGTTGATATTGCTTGATTTTGTCATTGAACCATCTCCGTTTTAAGTCATAAGGAGATGATGTCATGTTTACCAAATGTCTTCGCACATCAAAAATGGATCATCTATCGCTCTGGGAAGAGGTGGATGATTTCGTCAGGCGCAAACTTGTGTCCTCGATACTTTCTGCCATTGCACTTATGAGCCTCATGTTCAACTAACTGTAAACCTAAGACGACTTTAGAAAGCTCAAGAGCTTTAGCTATCCATGACGGATCAAATATTGCGGGCTTTACCCCAAGGCTAAGTTGGTTATTCTCGTTAGACCATCCTTTTGATTGGAAGCTATCGACTATTCCCCAAGTTAAGTGCAAAACAGGGCGAGACTGCCTGAAAGTTCGTTTTAGGTTTTCTATTCTTGTCTCTGGCTGGGATACTTTAGATTGCTTACTTTCGTACACGGTAGATATATGCCCAAGAACGTGCTCAAAGGTTAAGCCTGCATCATCAGACAGAGCGTTATCATAGGCTCTGAACACATGATATGCATGGAATCTATCTAACAGCTTTTTCGTACCGCCGCCGACTTTATTGGGGCCGCCAGTGATGGCTCGGTCAATATCCCTCCAAATCATGTTTTCTTGTATACAAAGGTGCTTCTCAAGACTATTCCTTTCTTTGGCACTTATCCCTTTGTTTTTAGTGTATTCCTTTAGTGCAGCACTTAGCATTGCATCTCTGAACTTGATGCGATGATGGTTATCTTCCTCTGCGGGATAAGCAACTAAAGCTAAATAGTCAGCAGCCCCACGAACGTCGTTTGAGATTGCTTGGCTTTTCGAGAATAACCCTTCAGATTTATAGAAATCGACAAGCTCTAATCCTAACTCAACCAAATCAGCCATAAGGCACTCACTAAAAAAGCAACATAAGAATATGATACATAAAGAAAAGGCTAGAAAATATCAAGATTTCTAGCCTTTTTTAGTTATCTAAGTGAGAAACCAATCACAAGCACCACGAAAGCGTAATGGCTTGCCACCGAAGTGACTCTTTGTTTCAATAGATTGGCGTGTGAAGAATTAGTCTAGTTCAACTAATTGCTTTTCAAACTTCTCGTGTTGCTTCTTAACTGACTCTTCTGGCTCACCAGTAATTAGGCTCACAACTACGATAGAGATTGCAGAGAAGATGATACCCGGTACGATTTCGTACACGTCGAACCAACCACCTGTTAGCTGTTTCCACATTACGATAGTCACACCACCCACAACGATACCCGCTAGAGCGCCGTTACGGTTCATACGAGACCAGTACAGGCTAAGTACGATAGCTGGGCCAAATGCAGCACCGAAGCCTGCCCATGCGTAAGATACAAGACCAAGTACAGAGCTGTCTGGTGTCATCGCTAGGAACAGTGCGATAAGTGAGATAATCACAACAGCAAAACGACCCACACGTACAATCTCTTCAGATGTCGCGTCTTTCTTCAGTACTTGCTTGTACAAGTCTTCTGCCATTGCAGATGAAGATACAAGAAGTTGTGAATCCGCAGTACTCATGATTGCCGCTAGGATAGCTGCCAGTAGAATACCTGCGATTACTGGGTGGAACATTGCGTTCACAAGAAGCATGAAGATCTTCTCGCCGTCATCCAGTTTAGGTGCACCAGAGTTGGTTACGTAGATTAGACCCACTAGACCTACTAGCATCGCACCAGCCATAGATAGTGCAGTCCATACCACTGCGATACGACGCGCAGTGCCTAGGTCTTTGTTAGTACGTGTTGCTTTGAAACGCGCTAGGATGTGGGGTTGACCGAAGTAACCTAGACCCCATGCCGCTAGAGAGATGATTGCAATCGCAGATAGAGGCTCACCTTTCGCATCATTCCATAGCGTTAGCAGCTCTGGGTTGATGTTGTGTAGGTCGCTAGACAGTTGACCAAGGCCGCCGTTCATCGCTGCGATAGGCACGATAAGTAGCGCTGCAGACATCAATAGGCCCTGAACAAGGTCAGTCCAAGATACCGCAAGGAAGCCACCAAATAGCGTGTATGACACAACACATACTGTGCCGATGATAACCGCTGTGGTGTAGTCTAAGCCAAATACTGTTTCAAACAACTTACCGCCCGCTACCAAGCCTGAGCTCGTGTAGAAAAGGAAGAAGAGAAGAATGAAGAAAGCAGAAATTGTTTGGATCAGCTTAGACGTATCATTGAAACGACGAGCTAGGAACTCAGGCAGAGTCAATGCATCTGTTGTAATGCTGTAAGTACGCAGACGCTTAGCACTGATTAACCAGTTAGCCCAAGTACCAACTAGTAGGCCACCAGCCAACCAGAAAGCTTCAAAACCTGCTGCATACGCGTAGCCAGGCAGACCTAGTAGTAGCCAACCACTCATATCCGACGCACCAGCAGAAAGTGCTGCAGGCCAAGGGCCTAGTGCACGACCACCAAGAAAGTAGTCAGTTGAGTTAGATGTACGTTTGTAAGCAATAACCCCGATTGCCAGCATCATAATTAGATACGCAATGAACGTTGATGTTATTGCAAAACTGTTTTCTATCATTTGATAGTCCTCATTTAGAAAAATCCTTCCATGCCTAGCCAATAAAACTTAGCCAACACAATGTTGGCCAAGTTTAGTCAGATAGGGTTCCTGATATCACGGCGCAACCGAAGCTGCCTCCAGTCATCAGTGGTGTTGAAGGTTAGTGGGCTTCGCTCCCAAGCTCAAGCAAGGTCGCATTACCACCCACGGCTGTTATATTTATGGTTCGTGTACGCTCAGTAATAAAGCGCAACGATAGGTGTGGATCGTGAGCAACATGCATTGCCGTCAGATCCGTTTCAGACACTAAACCGACGATAGCGCCGTCTCGCTTAGCAAGTTGTAAATTAATCGCTTGTTCAGTTTGTGGATTGCCCACATACGCCACGCTACGAACATCGCAAGCAAGCAGTTGCTGATACGCATCGAACGATGTCGTTTGAACAAGGTTTGATGGCAGATTCGCTTGTTTTGCTGCATCCGCAATCAGAGTATTGAACTGAGTATCATCACTACACACAATCACGCTGTTACCTGCAACAAGCGCAGCCGTCAGCATTGCCGTTGCCGTTTGCAGCTTTGGTAATGAATCTTGAGTCTCATCAACGATAACCAAAGCTACACCACGGCCTGCCGCATATAGCTCATTCGTTTCGCCCGTAGGACCTACAAGTAGGTGCTCTTCAGCTAACAGAGAAGAAGCCTGTTCGATGTGATAGCCAGCAACCGACGCTAGTGGCGCTGATTGACTCTCGATCTCAGATTTTAATGCCAGAATTTGAGCACTCTTGTGATCAAAATCGGTTAGGTTCCACTGTTCCCACGCTTGAAATGCATCGGAAAAACCTGTCACTTGATGAACCATGATATCGCTCCTTATGCCTGCGCTTGAGAAAAGTGAACATCGGTAAAGCGGTATAGGTAGTGTGGTCCACCCGCTTTCGGTCCTGTTCCTGATAAACCTTGACCACCGAATGGTTGAACACCTACCACCGCACCAACTTGGTCACGGTTGATGTAGCAGTTACCCACGCGAACGTGTTTTTCTATCCAACGGTAAGTAGTTTCGTTACGGCTATGAATACCCATAGTCAGTCCGAAGCCTGTTTGGTTTATCTGTTCAACCACTTGCGCCAGCTCGCTCGCTTTGTAACGAACAATGTGCAGCACAGGGCCAAACTGCTCTTCAGTTAGGCAGCTAATATCGTTTATCTCAAAAGCGCTTGGTGGCACGAAGTCACCGTGTTCGCACGCGTCACCTAGGGTGAGTTGAGCAACACGCTTCTGCGTTTGAGTCATGTTCTCAAGGTGAGCCATTAGCTTCTGTTTCGCATTGCTGTCGATAACAGGGCCAACGTCAGTCTTGTGTAGGTGTGGAATACCAACACTCAACTCGTTCATCGCACCTTGGATAAGAGCAACAACGCGATCAGCAATGTCTTCTTGGATGTAAAGCACACGTAGTGCTGAACAACGCTGACCTGCAGAAGCAAACGCTGAACGAATAACATCACGTACTACCTGCTCTGGAAGCGCCGTACTGTCGACGATCATCGCATTCTGGCCGCCTGTTTCCGCGATAAATGGAACAGGTTTAGCTGTACGACTTGCCAATGACACGTTGATACGCTGAGCAGTTGGTGTAGAGCCTGTAAACGCCACACCTGCAATCGCATCGTGACTAGTTAGTGCGCTACCGATTTCTGCACCGCGACCCGGTAGAAGCTGAATTGTGCCTGCCGGGAAGCCAGCTTGTTGCATCAACTCAACTGCGCGAGCAGCGATTAAGCTGGTTTGCTCTGCTGGTTTTGCAACGACAGTGTTACCTGCAACCAATGCTGCTGTGATTTGACCAAGGAAGATCGCCAGTGGGAAGTTCCAAGGGCTGATACATACAAACACGCCACGACCTTGGCGAGATGCCAAACGAACTTGGCCATCAAAGCCTTTCAGTTCAAATTCTTGTAGATTGTCTGCCTGCTTTGCGTAGTAACGACAGAAGTCGACCGCTTCACGCACTTCATCAATGCTGTCGTGAATTGTCTTACCCGCTTCTTGATGACAGATTGCCACCAGCTCAGCAAGGTTCTCTTCCATCAAGTCAGCCAACTTCTCAAGAGCCGCGGCTTTAACTTCAACAGAAGTCGCATTCCAATCTGCGAACGCCATATCTGCGCCGCTGATCGCTTCGGAAACATGATCAAGGTTTGCGAAAGCCACCTGACCAACATTGATACGACGATCGTAAGGTGCTGTTACTTGCTCAACATTTTGATCAGCCTTGATCATGCTTTCGGCAAGAGCTTCACCGTTGATGATCGGGCCAGCCGTCCACTGTTTATCCAAGAAGCCTTTTACTTGCTCTTCAAAACTGTGCGCTTCACTTTCGATATCAATGTTGACACCGTAAGAGTTTTTACGCTCTGGGAACACAGATGGTGGCAGTGGAATCTTAGTGTTGTTCAGCGTATCGAACGCTAGAAGCATGTCCACTGGGTGTTGCGTTAGCTCTGCCACAGGGCAGCGTGCATCCACCAAGCGGTGTACAAACGAGCTGTTCGCACCATTTTCTAGCAGACGACGAACTAGGTAAGGAAGTAGATCCTTATGGCTACCAACTGGCGCGTAAATACGCACTGACTGTTGGTAAGCTTCCATCGCATGGTTGTACAGGGAATCCCCCATACCGTGCAGGCGTTGGAATTCAAAATCTTTGTGGTCAGCCATTACAGCAATAGCAGACACAGTGTGTGCGTTGTGGCTCGCAAACTGCGGGAAGATGTTGCCACGAACACTTGGGCTCAGTAGGTAACGTGCACAAGCTAGGTAAGCAACATCGGTTGCTTCTTTGCGTGTGTAAACTGGGTAGTTATCAAAGCCAGCTTGTTGCGACCATTTGATTTCGCTATCCCAGTACGCACCTTTTACCAAACGCAGTGGGATCAGATCGCCCTGCTCTTTTGCTAAGCGGTTCAGCCACACCAATACCGGAAGTGCACGCTTAGAGTACGCTTGAATAACCAGACCAAATTTACCCCAGCCTTTTACTAGTTCGCTGCGGTAAAGTTTCTCGAACAGTTTTAGAGAAAGCTCTAAACGGTCCGCTTCTTCAGCATCGATGGTAATCGCAACATCAAGCTCGATCGCGCGGCGCAGTAACTGCTCTAGCGTGTCGCAAAGCTCTGTCAGAACACGCTCTTCATTCGCTACTTCGTAACGTGGGTGCAGTGCAGAAAGCTTGATAGATACTGATGGCGCAGGGCTAGATTTTGATGAAACATAAGTGTCTCGACCTACAGCTTCAATCGCCATTAGGTAATCTTTGAAGTACTTGTTTGCGTCTGCAGTCGTCAATGCCGCTTCGCCTAACATGTCGTATGAATAGGTAAAGCCTTTGTCACGCATAGGTTTGCCGTTTTTTTGTGCCTCAGCGATGCTGCGACCCAAAACAAACTGATGACCCATTACCTTCATCGCTTGGTGCATCGCTTTACGAATCACCGGCTCAGAAAGCTTGTTAACTAGACGGTTTACCGCCTGAGTTGGGCTCTGCTCATTTGATGAAAGACCCACAACCTTGCCCGTTAGCATTAGACCCCAAGTGGATGCATTCACAAACACAGAGTCAGAATTCTTCAGGTGAGATTTCCAGTCAGCAACGCTTAGCTTGTCACGAATCAATGCATCAGCAGTTGCAGCATCAGGGATACGCATCAGTGCTTCAGCAAGACACATCAACAAAATACCTTCTTGCGTATCTAGACTGTATTCAAGCAGCAGTGCATCGATCATTTGAATCGATGTTTTGTCTGCACGAATCGTTTCGATAAGCGAGGTTGTCTTGTCCGCGATTTGTTGCTTTTCAGACTCAGAAGGCGTAGCTAGCGGCAGAAGCTGCTCTAGCCATTGGGTTTCATCCACCATATATAATGGTGAGATAAGCGACCACAGTTCACCAAGCGATTGCTCGTTGAACTCTGGTTTTAACACATCAGTAGCTGTAAACATGCGTTTTCCTTAATCTCACACCCGAACAAAAAACGTCCGAGATTTCTACAATGGCTGCAGTGTATTGAGAGTATATAAGGAATACTTGTCAAAAACTCCGAGTTTTTTGCTAAAAACTGGGTTTATTAACAAAACAAAAACATCATCACATATGAAACTTCAAACGAATGTGCCGTTTTGTTTCACTATTTAACAGTTATTTGCTTTTTGTATTGAGATGGTGACATCCCTTGAAGGCGGGAAAAAGTATGGGTAAATGCCGACTGACCAGAGAAGCCTGCCAGCTCTGCTACCTGACCAAGGCTGAGGTTGCCTTGCTCAATTAAACGGCGAGCGCGGTCGATTCGCTTACCTAATACGTACTGGTGTGGAGTGATGCCCATCTGCTCTTTAAACAGCATATGGAACTGACTTTCACCTAAGAACACACTACCAGCCAATTGCGCCACTGAGATTTTATTTGCTAAATGCTGTTCGATGTAGCGATCCAGCGCCTCAAGATCAAAGCGTGATTCTTTAATAGATGTTTCAAACTCAGAGATATGGCGTTGTAGAAGCGCGATCACCGTGTCATTACAAGCTCGGCTTAGTAGCAGATCGTCCGGACTTGCTTGCATCTCCTGTACCAGCATCTGAATCAGCTTTTGGATCTGCCCGTCCAACTGGAAGTAAACGTTAGATGTCGCGAGCTGATTGATCTTCTCTAACATCAATGGGTCATCATTACTTGGCATAGGCATGTTCAGCACTAAGATATCAGACTGCCCCACCACGCCACCGAAAGCATGATCAGAGCAAGCCGTTACTACACAACCTTGACCAGGCCCGACTAGATTACCCTTACCGCTAACTTCGAACTCAGCTTGGCCTTTAAGCCCGATCACCACTTGCGAATATTGGTGCTCGTGACAATCCATATGAGATGGCAAAGTCACGATCTCAGCAGGACGAGGGCCTGATAAGCCTAGCGGTGAAAGATCGAGGTTGGGCATGATGGGTAATTTTGGCATGTCGAAACAGTTTTGATAGTCACAGATCGGGGATAATACTCTGATTTTAGCTCAAGATGAATTTGTAAATGATCATGAGAGTCATTTAGCACAGGTAATCGCCACAAGATCATTCTTGCGATCACGGTGATCATGCCTCCGGAAAGATGATCAAGAGTGTACAAACTACGGGGAGTGTAAAACCAACTTTGAGCGACTTATGTAAAACAAGCCACCAGCGCTTCTTGGTGTGACTCATCATTGAGAATCTAATCGATAGGACATCGCAAGAGATTTTCGTATATAGCTCAAATAAATCACCTTCAGTTTATAAAAATTAGTAATAAGTCTACCCATTTCGGTAGATTGAAAGGAAATAAAACGGTATAAAGTCGGGTACTGTGTTAATTGCTAATAATCTAGTGACTTACAACTAGGAAGTAGACACCGTATCAACGAGCCAATTTCAATCTATAAGTTGCAGGGACCTATGACTAACTTTCGAATTTCAGCGCTTTTGCTTGCGCTATCCCCTCTTTGGGTATCTGCATCGGTATCAGCTGAAGAACTGAATCAAGTCGATCCCGTTTCAGCTATCGATGCAAAACTCACTGAGAAAAACTCAGATATTGAGCGAATTTCAGAAACCCAAGTATCGGCTGCTGAGAAGCTAAAAGAGCTACAAAACAACAACAGCAAATTGGTGCGTGAGGGTGAAGAACTCAAGGCAAAACGTAACAGAGCCAAGTCTGCACTTGATAAACAGTACAGCCGTCTACTTGAAGACCCAGAAACCGATCTTATTTCTTTCCAGAAAAGCTACCAAGATGCGTGGGCAGCCGTTAAAGAAAATCAATCGGCTCAGCTAGACAACCAACAAGCGATCAACGAGAGCGAAATTCACCTCTCTCAGATTAAGCAGAAGCAAGCTCGCCTGAACAATGAGTTGGCCAATCTAAAAGAGCTAAAAGTTGAAGCACGTGTAAAACGTATTGCAACAGAGCTACGCGAAAGCGCAGTTTTAGAAACTAGCTACACCACGACTTGTGCCTCAACAATGACGCTAGGTGAGTGTACTGCTCAGGGTAAATACCTAACCAACCAAAAAGCGGTGCAAACGTTCAAGAGCCAGTTGCTTGAGCAGCTCACAGAAAGCACATTAGCGAAACAGAACTTGCAAGGTGTTCAACTCAATATCCATGTTCAAGACAGCCAACCAATCAAGAGTGGCTTCTCTGGTAACAACTCGTACTTCATGCAGATGCAGGCTCAACTACAAGCTAAACCTAAAGCAATTGCTGCATGTAACCTGTTGAACGTATCAACACGCTACTGTTTAACAGGCAGCGACGCAGCTGTGACTAACAAGAACAATAAGCAATGGGCTAACGTGACCGTTCGTTCTGACCAGTACAACGACTCTGTTACGATTAATGGCATCAAGTATGGCAGCACACCACTGCAAGTTGCGCTACCAAGCGGTCGTCACCAAGTAACAGTTTCAAAGCAAGGTTACGAGTCTTACAACCGCACAGTGACGATCAACGGCAGCGATACTATCTGGGTTAAGCTTCTTCCAAACAAGGAAAGCTAAACCTGCCTATCGGCTTAGCGCTTTATAGAGCTAAGCCGATGTAAAACTCTCCATTGTGTTGATAGTGATACGACTCAACTGCAGCCAACATGGCTTTCGCTAAAACATTTGATTCACCCATTTTACGAATGAAGTAGCCCATCATGCGCCAAGGTTTACCCACTCTACTGTTTGCACTCGCTCCTAGCTTAATGGCACCCGCTATTTTGGCAGAAGCGACATCACCCGCTGTCACTACATCTGTTATCGACATAGAAAGCTCACTTTTCGAAAAACATGCCGATTTGGCAGCAGTCGAAAAGAAGATTGCCGACAAACAGAACCAAGTTGACAATCAAACAGAGCAAGTGGTCCGCCTTACCAAGTTATCTGAACAATCACAGCAAAAGCTTGCGACAGCGAAAGCAAGCTTAGAGCAAGATTACAGCCGCATGATTGATGAGCCTGACTTCGATATATCGCCAGCTCAAAACCGATTTCAAGATGCTTGGAAATCGGTGAAAGAGGGAAAACTGGCTGTTTCTGATTCTGAGCAAAAGCAACAAGCGTTAATGATGGAGCTAGAGGCTTTCCAAGCCGAAAAGAGTGCGATTGAAGCTTCAATTGCGGATCTGGACAAAGGAAAACTAAGAGCGAGAGCCGATCGACTCAGAAGTGAGATCACCAAAACCGAAGAGAAGACGGTTAGCTTTACCAATCGCTGCAGCGACGACATGACACTAGCGCAATGCTCGGAGCAAACGGTGACATTGGCGCTTCAAAAAGCCGTCGAACAGTTCCAAAACAGTGTGATCGACAACGCGACAGAATCAAAGACAGCAAAAGAGCATTTGGCATCGACATCGCTAAACATTCACGTTCTACAACACAAAGTGACAAGTTCAGGTTTTGGTGCCGAAAACCGCTACCAAGCAAACATCACGGCAAGCCTAGAAACTCGCCCAGACAAGAACACCCCTTGTCGCCTACTTGGGATTCAATCATCGCACTGCTTTACAGAAACTGACCAGAAAGCCGATGATCAGCAAAAAGAGGTGGCTTGGGTTAACTTGGTGGTCCGTTCAAACCAGTACAACGACAAGGTATCAATCAATGGTGTTAACTACGGCAGTACACCCGTTGAAGTAATGTTACCGACTGGCCAGCATATGGTGACGATTGAAAAAGAGGGGTACCTCTCTTTCCATCAAGAACTTAAAATTGCTCGCGACCACAACCTAAGAGCTGTATTGCAAGCCAAGCAAAACACACTCAACGTCGGTAGTAAGTTTGCTGATCCTATGGGTGATGATAGCCAGAGCCCAGAGATGATCGTTGTCGGTGCGGGTCGTTACCTGCTAGGTGAGAACAATGCTAAGCAAGTGACGATCAAAAAGCCATTTGCGTTAGCGGCGACACCAACCCGAGTGCAAGATTTCAAAGCCTTCATCGACAGTACTGGCTACCAAACAGATGCCGAGCTGATGAACACCTGTGATACCTTCGTTAATACCGAGATCACTGCCGTATCGAATAGTTACTGGCGAAACCCTGGCTTTAAGCAAACTGATAGCTCACCTGTGGTATGCGTTAGTCAAAACGACGCCAAGGCCTACACGCGTTGGTTATCTAAAAAAACAGGCTTTACCTATCGTCTACCTACACCACAGGAGTGGGAAGCGGCAGCACGTGCAGGCCAAGACACCAACTTCTGGTGGGGTAACGAGTTCCGCTCAGGCAAAGCGAATACTGGCTGGGCAGGAACACCATGGTCAAACGTCAGCACTTCGCCAGTGAAATCATTCTTACCGACCCCAACTGGGTTCTACGACATGGTAGGCAATGTATGGGAGTGGACAACCAATCACAAAGGCATCGCGAAGGGTGGCGCATGGAGCTTCTCTCCTGAAGAAGCTAAAGTTTTCAATGAACTCTACGTTCCACCGACAACAGCAGCCAACCACTTAGGCTTCAGAGTATTACGAGAGTTATAGGCTCTCGATTACTAACTTCTCGATTCCCCCTCTCACAAAACAGGGCTCTCACTTCTCATTTGTCGTGTTGAGTCTTGTTTATAGGGGAATTCCCCCCTTATGCATTCGCACTCCTAGGAGTAAATTTGTCGACAGAGTAGTAAGTCACTCTGGGTATCTCACTGATACCTCAGGTTAATTTGTATGACCCTCGTGAATTAATCTGAAATCTTCTACACGTCGACAAGGCAGATCTTGTCTTTAGCCAGCCCGTCTTCAGGCTGGCTTTTTTTTGCTTAAAATATGCTGTGGCGGATCAACTCGCGATATCCAGACACTCATCCCCCTCCCTATCCTTGATCATTCTTCCCTTGATCATCGTTTCGGGACGCTTCCATGAATTTACAATACAGCGTTATAAGAAACTGATATCATTAGCTTAGTTCCGAAACTGAGATAATATTTTGTCGAAAACACTTAACTCAATACAACGCTCTCTGTTTGAACAGTTGCCGGGCTGCTGGGGATGCAAAGATACTGACTCTGTCTTTGTTTATGCTAACCAAGCCTACAATCGACTGATCGGTTTGACCGACAACCAAAACAGCGCAGGTTTGACAGACTTCGATATGCCAAGCCAAACAACGGAATGTGCGCAAGACTTCAGAGCGCAAGATAAATACGTGATGGAAACACGTAAGACTTTAAAAATTCTAGATATTCACCCATATCCTGACGGCCGTTGGCACGCCCATATTTTTACCAAAACGCCTTGGTTAGATGATGATGGCGAGGTGCAGGGAACGATATTCTATGGCCAAGAGCTGACTGATACTGCCATTTTGGAGGTGGGTCACTGGGTTTGCCAAGCGACCAGTGCCAAAAAGAGTGATGGCTCGATTGCTGGTTCAGAGCCCAGACAATCAAAGCTCAATAAGAAGCTCACAGCTCGCGAATCCGAAGTGCTATTTTTGCTGCTGTTTGGAAAGAAGCCTCAGTACATTGCGCAGATTCTGACGATTTCGATCAAAACCGTAGAGGGTCACGTGGCACGCCTTAAACAAAAGTTCGATGCCAACAGTAAAAGCCAATTGATTGAGTTTGCACTAGACTCTGGTCTTGGTTCCGTCATTCCAGAGAGCTTGCTCAATCGGCAGATTTCAGTGGTGCTGCACAGTGAAGTGACGACAACCAATTAACCATGATACTCATCAAGCACCCGATATGACTCACAACGGTTAATGATCACTGGCTTTTATCTCTCTTCTACCTCATTTCAAAAGCCATAAAAAAACACCGCGCCAATCTTTGAAGATTACAGCGCGGTGTTTAAGTATTTAGCCTTGGTAAACTCGGAACGCCTAACTACGGCGCAAGTCGATCGATATCCCAACGGTTATCTTGACGCGAGAACAAGAAACGGTCGTGTAAGCGATGTTCACCACCTTGCCAGAACTCAATGCTGTCTACTCGAACACGGAAACCACCCCAGAAGCTCGGTACTGGGATCTCACCCTTAGCAAACTTCTGTTTAAGTTCTAGGTATTTACCTTCCAAGATGCCACGTGCAGAAATGCGGCTGCTTTGCTTACTTGCGATTGCCGCCAGTTGGCTCTCTTTTGGACGAGAAGAGAAGTACTTCATGTTCTCCACAGCACTCAACTTCTCTGCGGTACCAGTGATGTGCACTTGGCGCTCTAGTGGGTGCCACGGGAAGTGCAAGCTGATCTTACTGTTGTGCTCAAGCTGCTGCGCTTTACGGCTGCCAAGGTTTGTGTAGAAAACGAAACCTTGTTGATCGACATTCTTAAGCAACACAATGCGCTGAAAAGGTTGGCCGTCCTTATCGACCGTCGCAACTGTCATTGCAGTTGGGTCGGTAAGTTTGGCTTCAATAGCCTGCTCAAGCCAAAGATTAAATTGGTCAATCGGATCAGCCGCTAAGTCTTTGCGTCTCAATCCACCCTGAGCATATTCACGGCGAATATCTTTCAGTTCCATTTCGTTGCTCCTTTTCATTTTTTTGTGATTCTGCGCTTTCGCATAGGGAAATACAAGTCTGTGGTAGCCGATTGTGCTATCTCTTGGATTCGGTGTTAACAAGATCTCGGTACTTTGATAGCCATGTTGCTAATCTATATACACTTTCAACCTGCTCTGAGTTCACCTTGGCCAACAAAATATCCCGTTTCTTCACCCCTTTTGTTATCGCTTCACTGTCATTGGGTGCAGCGGGCTTTGCTGCTACTCACTTATTGGCAGAGCAATATCAGCAACGTCTGGTTGGTGAGCAGCTGCAAGAAGCCGCCAACAAAGCCAATCTTCAGCTCGACTCTGAGATCGCAAAATTCAAACAGGTGCCCGCAATCCTGAGTCACGACCCTCGAATCCTTGGGTACTTTTCAGAGCAGACCTCGGCTCAGCAGCTCAACCTGTTGTTAGAAGAGTGGGCCAACCAGAGCTTAGCCGACACGATCTACATCCATGACGATAGCGGTACCGTAGTCGCATCAAGCAACTATCAAGATCCAAAAACCTTTGTTGGTGAGAACTTTGCGTTTCGTCCCTACTTCAGTCAAGCGATAAACGGCCTCAGCTCGCAATACGTCGGGCTTGGCGCAAGATCGAATGTGCGCGGCTACTTTCTCTCATCTCCTTTATACGTGAAGCAAGAGATTGTTGGCGTATTAACGGTAAAAGTAAGCCTAGAAAACATCGAAGAAATCCTAACCAGTGATGGGTTCGATATTGTGGTGCTCGACAACAACCAAGTGGTGTTCTTATCAAGCCAGCCACATTGGCTCTATCACTCTCTTCAACCTCTCACTCCAATTCAGCAACAACAGATTGCCGAACAGCGTCAGTATGGGTTAGATAAGATCACATTGATTGACGATTTCCTCGATTTACCACAAGCCGACAACGCTTTGCCGAGTGAGAAATTAAGCAGGATGGGGACATTTAACATCTACCCTGCTGCGGCCAGTAGTCAGCAGTACCAAGTCGTCGCGCTTAAAGGTCGTGACACAGAGATGAAAAAAGTCATGCAGATCGACGTGATATTCTTGGTGATATATAGCCTAGTACTGTTGATCGCTTGGTCATGGCGTCAAACCTACAAAGCCAAAGTCGCGCTGACTACACTCAACCATAAGCTCGAAGAGACGGTTAATAAGCGTACTCTTTACCTACAGCAATCAAACCAACAGCTGCAGCAGACCATACACCAGTATCAAGAGTCGCAAAGTAAGCTCAAGCAGACGGAACAAGAGCTGACACAAACCGCCAAACTCGCGGTATTGGGAGAACTCTCCGCGAGCATCAACCACGAGATCAATCAACCGCTAGCCGCCTTGAGAACTTACAGCGAAAACTGCCTCAAGCTACTTGAAATGGGGCGTGATGATATAGTGAAAGGCAACTTAGAAAAGATGCTAGCGCTTAACCTATCCATCACCGACATCATTGCACGTTTAAAAGTTTTTACCCGTAAGGTGACTAAGCAAGAGAATCATACCGCCAACCTTCACCAAGCGGTCAACAATGCCACGGGAATCTTAAGTGCACTACTGATTAAACACGGTATTACGCTGCGCATGACCTCAATCAGTGACGATATCCAGATCGCGATTCATCCGACTGAGCTAGAGCAGGTGTTGGTGAATTTAATCCACAACGCCGCCCAAGCTCTACACCAGCAGCCTAGCCCTCAGATTGGCCTAGATTGGCGGTTGGAATCTGAAACCTGTGTCCTGGATATTTGGGACAACGGCGTCGGCCTACCAGAATCAAAATTATCTCAACTCTTTGATCCCTTCTTCACTACCAAACCGGAGGGACTAGGGCTTGGCCTATCGATCTCAAAACGGATTATTGAAGCGTATCACGGCACGATCACCGCAACGCGGCGCGAGCCTTGTGGCATGGTATTCTCACTAAGAATTCCCTTGCACAATGCATGCAATAACACCTCAAGCACTGATTAAACGTGCTGATGATAATGACTGATAACAAGGAATGTCGCTTTGACAACCATGCCTGCACTCTATTTTATTGACGACGAACCTGCGATTCGAGATTCCGTAGAACAAGCAATGCTCATTGAAGGCATTGAAATTCGCTGTTTTCCTAACGCTGTAGAAGCGCTAAAGCAAATCCCTTTGACCCAAGCGGGCGTCGTCATCACTGATATACATATGCCGGTGATGGACGGTATTCAATTTACCGAACAACTCTTAAAACACAATCCGCACTTTCAAGTGATTGTATTAACGGGTCATGGCGACGTTCAAACAGCCGTTACCGCCATGAAGGTAGGTGCTTGTGATTTTCTTGAAAAGCCATTCGTTGTGGACGCTTTAATGGCTGCGGTTCACAAAGCCGCAGACAAATTAGCACTGGTTGAAGAAAACAACCTACTGCGCAAAGAGCTGGCGATGCAGACCCATGTCGGGCCTAAGCTGATTGGCCAGTCCCCATCGATGGTGGCGTTAAGACGAGATTTAATCACTCTCGACATCCGCAAAGACCCGATGGTCATTCTCAAAGGCGACATCGGAACGGGGAAACGGATTACCGCACAATACACTCACGATTTACACAGTCACCAGAGAGGGGAACTCTACCCTGTCGCTGCGTTCAACCTACCTAAATCGAATCAAGAGACTTTTTGCGAGTTCCTCAAGCAACTGTGCATTAAGCACCGTGGAGGAACTCTCTATATACATGAAACAGAAGTGTTAATGTCTCAGCAATGGGAGTGGTTTAAGCAAGTAAAGTCAACGCTGCTTCATGAAAACGAATGCAATTCAAATGCAACTTGTATCATTATCGCATCCACGACTGTACCCGCTACAATTAAAGGGGAGTTTCGTCAGTTTGAGCTGTTACCACTCGTAAAAAGACCCGAAGACATTGGTTCGCTGTTTAAACATTTCGCGCGAGGTGCGGCAAGTCGATATCAACTGCCGCCCCCAATCATCACCAAACAGGATGTTGAGAGGCTCGTCGCCAAGCCTTGGCCTGAGAACTTGCGTCAACTGCGCCAAGAAGCGGAGCTTAGAGTACTCACACAAGCAAAGCAGCCTGAGGATCAAGAACAAGATAAAAGTAGCGCAGATGAAGGCGCGTCCGATACGACGATTAAACAGCTCTCGCTTAGCGAACGTACCGACAACTTTGAGCAAATCATTTTGATAGAAGCCTTACATCGTCATCAAGGTATGCTCAAAGAGGTTCAACAAGAGCTTCAAGTCTCTCGTAAAACGCTTTACGACAAACTGCGTAAGCACCAACTAGATAAAACAGATTTCAAAAACCGATGAGTGAGTAAACATATATAAATACAACGCTTTATGGGAACAAGATCTTAACATTTCTTAAAACTAAGAATACACTCAATAGGCTTGCACCAAATTTCGCAGACAAGGATTGTTATGAGCCAAAAAAGTTACAACAAGCTGAACGATACCGAACTTGAGTACGTCGATGATAAAACAGCGGCACTGCTACTCAATACGCCAACCAGCGCGCGTATCATGCTGTGGGTTATCGTTCTATTCTTTGTTGCTGCGATCGGATGGGCGGCTTGGGCTGAGATTGACAAAGTCACGGTCGGCCAAGGCAAAGTCATCCCCTCTTCTCAAATTCAAGTAGTCCAGAACCTTGAGGGCGGCTTGGTGAAAGAGATCCTTGTAAAAGAAGGCCAACAGGTACAAAAAGGCCAGCAACTGCTCCTTATCGATGATACTCGTTTCCGTTCCGACTTCCGCGAACGCGAACAACAAGTGGCCAACCTGACGGCAAGCGTACTAATGCTTTCTGCGTCTTTGACCAGTGTGGTGATTGATGAAAACTTCTCTGTCGACAATTGGCAACAGAGCGTCACACTTAACTACGGCAAACTGGCATTCCCACCACAGTTTATTGAGAGACAGCCTAATCTGATTCAACGCCAGAAAGCCGAATACCGCCAAGACCTTAATAATCTCCGTAACCAACTCTCTGTTTTTGAACAACAAGTTGAACAGAAGCAGCAAGACTTGGTTGAGGTGAGAGCCCGTGTTGATAACCTGCGCCAAAGCTATAACTTTGCTCGCAAAGAGCTGGATATCACCAAACCGCTTGCTGATGAGGGTGTGGTACCGCGTATCGAACTTCTTAAACTGCAGAGACAAGTGAACGATACGCGCCGTGAGCTGACCTCTAGCGAGCTAAAAATCCCTGTACTACGCTCGGCGATCAAAGAGTCTATGCTCAGCCGCGTAGATGCAGCACTTAAATTCCGTTCAGAACAGCAAGAGAAGCTCAACCAAGCGCAAGATAAACTCTCCGCTCTTACCGAATCTGCTGTTGGCCTAGAAGACCGAGTTAATCGAACCGTAGTTATCTCTCCTGTGACAGGTACCGTCAAAACCTTAGGCATCAATACCGTTGGCGGTGTTATCCAGCCAGGTATGGATATTGTTGAGATTGTACCCACCGAAGATTCGTTGCTTGTAGAAGCCAAGATTGCGCCACAAGACATCGCTTTTTTGCGTCCAGAGCTGCCAGCGATTGTTAAGTTCAGTGCTTATGACTTCACCAAATATGGTGGTCTAGAGGGCGTGTTGGAGCACATTAGTGCCGATACGACTCAAGATGAAGAAGGTAACAGCTTTTACATCGTGCGTGTGCGCACCGAAAAGTACAGCTTTGGGCACAACGAAGAGCTGCCAATCATTCCAGGCATGACAGCATCGGTTGACATTATTACGGGTAAGAGAACCGTTCTAGATTACATGTTAAAGCCGATACTTAGCGCTCAAAACAACGCATTGAAAGAGTAAGGGTGAGTGATGTTTTCCCCTTTCTACACAGATAACTGCCACAGCAACAAGGCAGTTTGCCAATGAAGATTCGTTCCGCAGTTGCGTTGCTGGCATTGATATCGTCTTGTGCATCATTTGCACTGAACACCACTGAGCAGCGCTGGGTGAGTGCGGTTTCTGAAACCTATGGTCAAAGGGCCGCTAAACGCGTGGAGACATGGCGATCGAATATCGACCAGTTCAGCACTCAAAGTGAGACGCAAAAACTGGAGTCGGTAAATCGATTCTTTAATCAACTCTACTTCGTCGACGATATCGTGCTGTGGGGTAAAAAAGATTATTGGGCTACACCACTCGAGTTTCTAGGAAGTAATGCAGGCGACTGTGAAGACTTCACCATCGCTAAATACTTCTCGCTACTGGAACTCGGTGTACCCGACAAAAAATTGAGACTGGTCTACGTAAAAGCGTTGGAGCTGAATCAGTTCCACATGGTACTGGCTTACTACTCCACGCCCAGCGCAGAACCCGTCATTTTGGATAACTTGAATCCAGAGATTAAACGAGCGTCAACTCGCAGAGACTTGCTGCCGATATACAGTTTTAACGGTAAGAACCTATGGCTAATGAAGTCTTCAGCAGGAAACGGACAGCTTGCAGGTAAATCATCCAGATTGAGCTTGTGGAACGATCTTCGTTCACGCGAGCGCTCTCTAAAATTAAACAAACCCATTATCAATTACGATGAGTAGGTACAATGACTTTATATAAACAGCTTGTAGTCGGGATGGTAGCGGTCTTTATATTACTGATGACGTCAGTATTTATGATCGAATTTAATACCACTCGAGGCCACCTAGAAGCGCAGCAACGCTCAGAGGTAAGCAATACCATCAATACCGTTGGTTTAGCGCTAGCTCCTTACCTAGAGGACAAAGACCCAATCGCGGTTGAGTCGGTCATCAATGCATTGTTTGATGGCAGCTCCTATTCGGTAGTAAGGCTCATCTTCCTTGATAGTGGTGACGACATCCTGCGTTCATACCCGGTAAAGCCGAGCACAGTGCCTAGTTGGTTTACTTCGCTTGACCTGTTTGAGCCGATTCATGACCGCCGTGTTATCACTAGTGGTTGGATGCAGTTGGCCGAAGTGGAAATTGTTAGCCACCCAGGTCCAGCATACTCACAGCTTTGGCAATCTTTTACTCGCCTAGCAACCGTATTTGCGCTTATTTTTGTGATTGGTTTATTGGCCATTTCATGGATCGTAAAACGATCGTTGAAACCACTCGACTTGATCATCGCCAAAATGAACCAGATTGCGAAGAACCAATTTGGTGAACCCCTTGCACGCCCGAAAACAAAGGATCTGATCTTAGTCGTTGATGGTATTAACCATATGTCGACGCAAGTTGAACAAGCCTTTAAGAATCAAGCTCAAGAAGCTCAGCGCCTGCGTGAACGTGCCTACATCGACCCAGTATCACAACTCGGCAACCGTGCTTACTACATGTCTCAACTCAATCAATGGTTGGCGGAATCTAGCGTCGGTGGCTTAGCGGTTCTGCAAGCACAGTTCATTGCTGACGAATACGATGATAAGGGTTACCAAGAGGGCGATGCACTTGTCCACGATTTAGCAGAGCACTTACAAGCCTCTATCTCATCACCAGATCTAACCATGGCTCGTATTTCAAAAGATGAGTTCGGCTTTATCTTGCCAAATATCGATGAAAGCGAACTCAAACTCATCGCAGACAGCATCGTTAACTGTGTTCAAGGGTTAGGCTCCGATCCAACTGGGACGGCTCGCGCTAACATTTCACTTGGTGTGACTCACAGTAGCCAAAGCAAGACCAGCACAGAAATCATGTCGCTGGTGGATAACGCGCTCTCTGTAGCAAAAGCGAACCGTGAAATGAGCTATGGCTACATTACTGCCGATGATCACGGCGCAGTAATGGGTAAACAGCAGTGGCGTACACTGGTTGAAGAAGCAATCATCAATGATCTCTTCACCTTCCGTCTGCAGGCGGCGAATAACAGCTTCGGCAAGACCTTCCACCAAGAGGTGTTCTCAGCGATTGAAAAAGATGGCGTTCGCTACAGCGCGGCTCAGTACCTATTTGCACTTGAACAACTCGGCGCCAGCCATGAACTTGATCAGTACGTGATCGAGAAAATGATTGAGAAGCTACACGCTAAAGAGATCACTACGCCAGTGGCTATCAACATCTCAGCAAGCAGTATCTCAGAACCAAGCTTCATCCGCTGGGTTGGTGAGACACTAAGCAAAAATGCATCTATCTGTGACATGCTGCATTTTGAAATCCCTGAGAACTGCTTCGTTAATGAACCGCACTACACGGCACTACTGTGTACCGCAATACGCAACACCAACGCAGTATTTGGTGTTGATAATTACGGTCGTAACTTCCAGTCTCTGGAATACATCAATGAGTTCCGCCCAGGTTACGTTAAGTTGGATTACCTCTACACCCACAACTTGGATGATGAGAAACAGAAATTCACTCTAACGTCGATCTCTAGAACGGCACATAACTTGGGTATCACCACCATCGCCTCACGTATCGAGACTCAAACGCAGCTTGATACATTGTCAGACAACTACGTTGAAGTGTTCCAAGGCTTCATCGTTGATAAGTAGTAAGGTGGTTATTTAATGCAAGATCCATTACTGAATTCGCTGATATACGTCAGCCGATACTACGGTCTAGCAAACTCTCCAGAGGCGCTCGTCAATGGGCTGCCTCTTGCGGATGGTAAACTTACCCCTTTCTTGTTTCCTCGTTCAGCAGAGCGTGCAGGGTTAGTTGCCAAAGAGAACCGCTCAAACCTAGAGAGTATTCCAGAACTGATTCTGCCAGCAGTGCTGCTACTTAAGCAGGGTGAAGCGTGTGTTCTCAACCGAATTGATTTTCAGAAACAAGAAGCGGAGATCATTACCGCTGAAAGTGGCATGGTGCCGATTCTCATTCCGTTAGAAGAGCTAAAAGCACAGTTTATTGGCCGCTACTTCTTGGTTAAAAAACAGTTCCGCTATGATGAACGCTCACCTGAGATTCTGAAAACACGTCATGGCCACTGGTTCTGGGGCACCATCTGGGAGTCGAAAAAGATCTACCGTGATGTGTTAATCGCCTCGATTCTAATCAACCTGTTCGCGATTGCTGCACCGATGTTTACGCGCTTGGTGTATGACAAAGTGGTTCCCAACCTAGCTTTTGAGACACTGTGGGTATTGGCGAGCGGCATCTTTGTGGTGTTCACTTTCGATCTACTGCTCAAATTAATGCGCAGCTACTTCATCGACATTGCCGGTAAAAAGTCTGACATTCTGATCTCTTCGAAGCTATTTAGTAAGGTTCTCGGGATTCGTATGGAAGCGAAACCAGCCTCGGTGGGTGCTTTCGCCAAGAACTTACAAGAGTTCGAATCAATCCGAGAGTTTTTCACTTCCGCTACGATTGGCTCTCTGATTGATCTCCCTTTCGCGATTCTGTTCCTAACTCTGATTTGGTTGATGGCTGGCGATCTGGTGTATGTACCGATTGTCGGTGTCGTGATTCTAGTGATCTACGCAATCATCATTCAAGGGCCTCTGCGCCGCACTATCGAAGAGGGTTCTCGTCTTGCTTCGCAGAAGTATGCGAACCTTATCGAAAGCTTGGCGGGTCTAGAAACGGTTAAACTCTTCAGTGCGCAAAGTCAGTTTCAATTCCGTTGGGAAGAAGCAGTTGCTCACATGGCGAACTGGAATATTAAGAGTCGCAGAATTACTGACAGTATTCAGAATACAGCCGGGTTTGTTCAACAAAGTACTAATGTAGGTATGATCATCTTTGGTGTGTACTTGATTGCTGAAGGCGATCTCACCATGGGTGGTTTGATTGCTGCAACCATGTTGAGTGGTCGTGCGATTGGTCCACTAGTTCAGCTCTCTATTCTTTCTACTCGCTACAACCAAGCCAAGTCATCGATGACGTTGATCGAGCAGGTTATGGATATGCCTGATGAGCAAGAAGAAGGTAAACGCTATATCCACCGCCCAATCATTCAAGGCCACATTGCACTGGATAAAGTGACTTTCCATTACCCTGATTCACCAATTGCATCAGTGCGCGACCTCAGCCTCACGATTACCCCAGGTGAGAAAGTTGCCATCATCGGTCGTATTGGCTCAGGCAAGACAACACTAGAGCGCCTCATTATGGGCCTATACAAGCCTACAGAGGGCCATGTACGCATTGATGATACCGATATGGAGCAACTGCATCACGTCGACGTACGTCGCAATATAGGCTGTGTTCCACAAGACAGTAACCTCTTCTACGGTTCTGTTCGTGACAATATCACTCTAGGCCGTCCGTTAGTGGATGACCGCGATGTGATGGACGCAGCCAACCGAGCAGGTGTAACGAACTTCACTCAGCAAGATCCTGCTGGCTTAGAGCGCCAAGTTGGTGAAGGTGGCGGGTTGCTGTCAGGTGGCCAACGTCAAGCTGTGGCTATCGCTCGCGCTTTCCTAGGCCGCCCTCCTGTGCTGTTGATGGATGAGCCAACCAGTGCGATGGATAACCGCTCAGAGATGCACATCAAACACCAACTTAATCAGTTGCTGCCGAGCGAGACACTCATCCTTATCACTCACAAGACGTCGATGTTAGATGTTGTAGACCGTGTGATTGTAATGGAGAAAGGCTGCATCATTGCCGATGGACCAAAAGCCAAAGTACTGTCCGACCTTAAACAAGGGAAAGTGAGAGCAGTCAGCTAAGTCCAAACAAGGATTAACCCTTCAACCTAAATGTAAAAAGGAGCCACTGGCTCCTTTTTTATTTCTATCGTTCTCTGCTCATAAGAATTAATGACGTGGCTACAGCTGTTCCCCAATGTCTTCTTTTTCCATCTTGAACGAACATTGAATCTCATATTGGTTAAACGAGAACACACTGCCACCATGAGTGCGCTTAGTCGTTACGGTTTCATCGCCATATTGAATCGTCACACGGGTATAGACCTTCTCATGCGCCTCGACAGTACACTCTTCAAGTAACGTGTCAAACTCAGCCTCAAGGCTATCAATCTGCTGCTTAGTCGATTCAATCGCTTGGTTGTTCTGCTCCTTCATTGACTCTATGCGCTGCGCCTCTTCGTCTGTACGCTCCGCTTTAGGTCGCTTTTTGAATTCCAACTCTTGGCGAATCACATCCATGGTTTTCTCTTGAGCTGCTTTATAAACATCTCTCAACTCACCCATCTTCTGCTTGTAGCTGTCATAGCGAGCAAAGCAGTGAACCTTAGTTGCCGTATCGCCCTCAACGCCAAGGAAGACACACTCTACTTTACCACCGACTTTCGCCTCACCGCCGCTTAACGTGCCGTGCCTCTTCATTCCATCAACCACAATCAAATCGTGACCGCAGCGTATTTCATTACTCATACTGTGTACTGTCAGCCTAATATCAGTACCTGCTTGCAGCTCTGAGTACTGAGCATAGCTCGCTTCAATTGCTCCCTTAGTCAGCACCTTACAGCTTTTGCTCTCTCCCTCTTTAACCGTGTGGCCAATGATGCCTTTCGCGACTTTTATATCTCCTTGTGCTTGCACTTCGGCTGACTCAATAAAGCCGCCAACCGTAACACTGCCCGTCGCCTTCACCACCATACCCGGGTCGATGTTGCCAGACACAAACACATTCCCCTTAAACTTAACGTGACCAGTTGCGACACTAACGCTGTTTAGGCACAACGCTTCATCTACTTCGATGGTGCGCTCTTTAATAAGTGGGAGTCCAGAACAGTTAGCAACAAGAAGATTCGGATCGTCAGAAGAGATGGCTGTTCCTTTTCCCGGTTTGAGCAGGCTATCTTTACCAGGCAGTGGCGGTAGGAGTTTTCCTTGAACAGTAAAACCAGCAGTACCTTTGGTTGCTGGCGTTCGCCTCATAACAGGATCGTTTTCTCCGACGGTAATGGTTTCACCCAAGTCTCGCATATCGATTTTGCCAGACTCTTTGCTACGTGGTTTAAGGACTTGGTGAGTAATGTCAGGAACGAGCGCTTCAAATTTTGCGTCTTTCCCTTTTACGGGTTGTTTACCTTGAGCAACGGCTTGGGTGAACTTCTCCCCCGCTTTAAGTTTGTTACTCATCACTAGCACCTTTTTCAATGCCAGTTTATTAATGCCTTTAGTTACATGAGCCTGAGCAAGTGCATGTACAATTTCAGCACCTCTTAACCCACGCCCTGCATAAGCACCAGTAACAGTAATACTTGCAAGCATCTCATCGTCAGATAGCTCTACGACCATACTTGCATTACGTACTTCAGCGACAGCCACGCCTTCATACGCTTCACCCTTCCCCTCTTTTGCTAGGTTCACGAAGCGAATGATTTCATCGTCTAAAGGATAGAATTGGCTAGCTTCCAATTTCTCTAATGATGCAGGAAGCTCTTTCTGGTCAAAACTGCTGTCCACGACAAAACCAGATTGCAAACGAGCAATCACTTCATTTCCGTCCTCAGACAATGTAACTATGTTGTCCCACATACGACTGCCACTTCCTTAGCAAAAGAGTATGATTTCAGTTTATAGAATATACTGTTTTGTGAAAATACTCCTTTTGTAATAACAGGGGATATGTCACTTTACTGGTGAGTTACTCAGTAGCGCTCTACTACACATTGCTAATCAAGTCATTGACTTAGAATATCAAAACAACTCAACTTCACCCTCGTCTAAAGTCTCTTGGCCTGCCGATAAAGTTTGTTGACTACGATTGCTATCTAACAAAACATAAAGTTGTTCTACAAACTCATGCTCGGTTATTTTCTGTTGAGTTAGTTGGGTCAATAGTGCGCTAGTTTCATCAAACAAGTAGAGTGTTTTGTTGGCGTAATCCCCTTGTTGACTAACAATATCAGCAAACTGCAGTGCACGAATACCATTGCTGACTTGCGCAGTAAGCTCATTACCCAAATCACGAAGCTTTTTCACTTCAAGTTCGACAGCCTCATTTACTGTCTGCACACCAGTCAACATGCCGTCAATTTGCTGCTTTGAGTCAATGGCAATACTCATGTCGATTGACGCCATCTCACCTACGGTTTGGCTAGCCTGCTTTACAGTATCCTGCGCCACATGAATTTCACTCTCAATCTGGTTATTTAACGCTTCAGCTTTCACTGATAAGTCTCTCACCTCTTGAGCTACCACTGCAAAACCTCGCCCAGCTTCCCCAGCGCGAGCAGCCTCAATGGCAGCATTCAATGCCAAAAGGTTTGTTTGCTCAGATAACCCTCGCACCTTCTCCAGTAATTTAAATACAGTATCCAATTTTTCCGACATATCGCGAATGCTTTGCACAGCTGAAACGCTTTTTTGAGAAACATTATCAAGTGTATCTATAAACTGATTGATAATTTGTTCAGTTTGCGGCACCACATGAGACAGGCTGAATTCATTGTTTTGATTGGACAAGATCTCTTCGACCAAAGATTTTGAGATTTGGTTTTGTTGCTGGCTCACTTCCTGCAATCCAAAGAAGCTTTGGTTTAGCGTCTCAACTGAATCATCAATCACACTGTGCTGTTTGCTAAGCGAGTCATGGATGTTGGGTAATTTTTCACGATACAACTCGTTAAGCGGTTTTAACGTTGAGTAATCTAGGCGAGTGGCGTCAACTTCGCTCATTTCACTCTCAACCGATACTCTTTTAGATGAACGTACGATCCAAGGTAGTGCGGCCGCAACCACCATAAATAATATCGGAACAACATCACTAACATAAAACACGGTCCCTCCAAGTGACAACACCTGAAAAAAAATGATGAGTACGGTTTTCCATTTATCACTCACTGCATGTTGATTATCCATATCCATTTCCTGACGTTTAAGGATTATTATGAGTTGTATTATTCAAGCTAATTCGCGCGATTCAGACACACCATCATTTGTGTTGCCATTTGATCGAGTGGTTTTACGTACTGTGCGGCCCCTACTTCAACTGCGACTCTAGGCATTCCCCATACCACACAGCTGTATTGATCTTGTGCAAGCGTAATCGCACCATGTTGTTTCATGTTCAACATACCATTGGCGCCATCACGCCCCATGCCCGTTAATATCACCGCCATAGAACGATTAGGTGCCGCTTGCACGAGTGAATCAAACATCACATCAACAGACGGTTTATGACGATTGACTGGTGGTCTGTCATCAACCTGTGCATACAGCCTATTACCTTGACGATGAACAACCATATGTTTGTCACCAGGAGCAACATAAGCATGGCTTGTCACCAACGGCACAACCCCTTCACTCAATTCTTCAACTTTAATTGGAGTCACACTATCAAGCCGTTCAGCAAACGAACGCGTGAACAATGCACTGATATGTTGGGTAATGATGATTGGTGGCAGACCGCTTGGTAACTTCGAAATCAATTGACGTATTGCTTCAGTTCCACCTGTAGAAGCACCAATCGCGATAACTTCTACTTGGGACTTTCCATTTAGTTTGATTTCAGAAGCAGACACCTCAGAAGACTTAATGCCGGCCACATTTGCTGTTGCCGCAATTATTATTTTTTCATTGATCAACTGCTTGTAATTAAGCATATCCGAAGTGTTGTCAAAAGCAGGTTTAGGAAAATAATCAACGGCACCGATTTCCAAAGCCTCTAATGTCGCTTGGGCACCGTGCTGAGTTAAAGTGGATATCATCACCACGGGCATTGGCCGAAGCCTCATAAGGTTCTTGAGAAATTGCACACCATTCATCTTTGGCATTTCGATATCTAAAGTGAGTACATCGGGTTTTAATTGTTTTATTGCTGATCGCGCTTGATATGGATCCTCAACCGCAGCGACAACCTCAAGATCGGGATGAGAAGATATGAGCTCTGTGAGTAATGACCGAAATACGGGCGAGTCATCGACGATTAAGACCTTTATTTTTCGCATGTTTCAAACCACTCTTTCTCCTTGGAGGTGGAGTATTGGACATCCTGCATCAACGGATCTGTATACCGCATTTCAACCTGCTGTAACTCTGCAAAAGGTATCCGTTTTAACAACACACGCCCCGACATTGGATCAAATAATATCTTTCTTGGCTCCAATCCACCTAAATCGTACGAAGCGACCGACAGCTTCTCTTGTTCCGCGTAATCGAGAATAAATTGCACGTTCTTTTCACCAATTGCGCTTTGCTTGCCGAACATCTGAGCGCCGCCAAATACCTTCACCTGCAACTGCTCTAGACTTGCCCCTTTTGCTAATAACTGACTAATCAGCTGCTCCATTGCATGACATCCATAGCGGGTCTCATTCACGCTGGCACCTATGTCACCTTCTTTACAAATATCTCCATCATTCGGTAAAAGGAAGTGGTTCATTCCACCTACCCTCTCAATAGGATCCCATATACACGCAGCAACACACGAGCCCAACCCAGTACTCAACATTTCGGGTTCACTGGTGCTATAGACACCACCTGGTAACACCTTAACGACATGATGCTGTTGATACTGATGATAGAATCGGATGTAATATAAATTGCTTTGCATCATTGACTCTCCCTGTCACCTCTAGCTCAACTATATT
This sequence comes from Vibrio sp. D420a, assembly GCF_030248625.1. Lineage (NCBI taxonomy): Bacteria > Pseudomonadati > Pseudomonadota > Gammaproteobacteria > Vibrionales > Vibrionaceae > Vibrio > Vibrio sp. D420a. Next base: position 215,756 of record NZ_JAHGAN010000007.1, read on the forward strand.
TGCTTTGAGTAAACCGTATTACCTAAGTGGCGAAATAAAGTACTATCATTACCAACACTTTCCGAGTGTCCAATGAATAAAGTCCCGTTTGGATCAAGCTGTTCGTAAAAACGTTCCAACAATACCCTCTGAGTCGGTTTATCAAAATAGATCATCACGTTTCGACACGAGATCAAATCAAAGGATCGTCTCATTGGCCAATCACCCAACAGGTTTAATTGATTAAAAGTAACGTGATCGGTCAACCACCTAGTGGGCTTGATCTTCCCTTGATTGTCCCCTTTCCCCTTAACAAAACTATGCTTGAGATAATGGCTTGGAATTGCACGCAGTGCTTCTTTGTCATAAATACCACGCCGAGCATGAGCCAAGACATTTGTATCTAAATCTGTCGCCAACAATGACACGCGCTCAAAACAATCAAAAGCTCCTGCATGATTGAGTGAGGCTAAATAACTATAAGCCTCTTCACCGGTGGAGCACCCTGCGGACCAAATTCGAATTTCCCGTTTTCTTAGCTGTTTCCAACGCGGGATAAGTATCGACTCTAAATAGTCAAAATGATGTTTCTCGCGAAAAAAAGCGGTTTTATTTGTCGTCAATGCATTGATGAAAGCACTTTGTTCATCCTCAGAGTTCTCAATTAATGCACGATAATCAGTAAATCTCTCAAGCCTTCGTTCACGTAATTTACGGCTCACACGTCCATAAACCATGGCAAACTTCTGGTCAGTGAGATGAATACCAACGCTCTTATGAATAAACCACTGCACAAACTTGAAGTCTTGACGCGAAAACTCAAACTCTTGTTCGCTCATATCCATCTCGGTAGCCGCTAAAACTCTTCCCATTCGTCACCTTCCTCTGATAATTTCAATCCAGAATTTGCGACACGTGTTTTCTTCAATTCACTTACGTTTGAATGGGGCGCAATGGATGAAACACGACCTTGAGTTGAAGTCATTTGTGGAGTTACAGATGTCGATGTATACGCGGCGACGTTACTGTCAGTACTGAAAAAGTTCATGAGATTAAGTAGCTCTTTGCCTTCAGAGCGCAACGATTGACTTGCTGCAGACGTTTGCTCGACTAATGAAGCATTCTGTTGAGTCATTTCGTCCATCGTCGTCACAGCTCGGTTAATCTCATCAATGCCTGTCGACTGCTCTTCACTCGATTTGGCAATTTGTTGAATAAGACTCGAAACCTTAGCGACTGCCTCGACAATTTCATTCAGCGTCGCGCCTGATTCATCCACTAAACGAGATCCTTCATCGACTTTTTCTACACTATCGTTAATGAGCCCTTTGATCTCTTTCGCAGCCGCAGCACTACGCTGAGCAAGGTTACGAACTTCCCCAGCCACTACCGCAAAACCTCTACCTTGCTCTCCAGCTCTCGCAGCTTCAACAGCTGCATTTAACGCTAATAAGTTAGTTTGAAAAGCGATTTCGTCAATAACGCCAATGATATCTGCAATCTTCTTACTTGCACTGTTGATCTCGCCCATCGCTTCCACTGCACGACCAACAACTTGACCTCCTTTTGCCGCTTTATCAGCCGCATCGTCAGAAAGCGCGTTGGCCCCTTTTGCGTTGTCAGCGTTCTGTTTCACCGTAGAAGTCATCTGCTCCATGCTAGCAGCGGTTTCTTCGAGATTTGACGCCTGAGCCTCAACACGCTGACTGAGATCATTATTGCCATCAGCGATCTCTGTAGATGCCGTTGCCACGCGCGCGGAAGAAGTTGTGATCTTATCAACCATGTTTCTGAGATTTAAAATGGAAGTGTTCACTGCTTGAGCGAGGCGACCAAATTCACCATGATGCTGATCGGACATTGTGCTCTTTAGATCCCCATCAGCGACCTTACTCATAACACCGATACATTGATCTAAAGGAGAAACTAAAGTGTCGAGTAAGCCATTAATGCCATCCCCCAACTCTTTCATGAAACCACTGTAAACCGAAGTATCAATACGCTCATCTAACTTGCCTGACGTAGCGTTTTTTATCAGGTTTTCCACTTGACGTTGCCCATCTTGTTGCTCGGTAATATCAACCCATTGCAAAGCCGGTCCCATATAATTGCCATTACCATCACGCATTGCGATACATGTTAGGTTGAACTCTAAATTACCGACCTTAATGTCGGCGGAAAAAGGCAATCTATCTGGATTGGCAATGATGCTACGCTGATGAGTTGGATTCTTATGAAATACATCAATGTTCTGGCCAATAAGATTATTAGCATCAAAATGCGGGAGTGCACTCTGAATATCTTTCTCGCGTGTCGTCAGCAATGTCATAAGCGCTGGGTTTAAATATTGAATAACGCCATCTTTGTCAGCCATCATCAGATTTGTCGTCATTCCCGCAACAGCGGATGCTAACCGACCTATCTCCTCTTCCTTCGCTCTCTCTGCAGTAACGTCGTTCCATTCCAACGTATTACCTGTGTATTGACCACCGGCATCAATAATCGCACCAACGTTCAATTCTAGTAACACGCCCCTGATATTGATCGTGGTTTTGTAAGGCAAGTTTGAGGGAGTAGAAAGAAGTTTTCGTTGATGTTCTGGATGAGCGTGAAAGCCATCGATACAGAACCCCTCCAAATAGGATTTCTCGGCTTTAAAGTCTGGCCACACGCTTTGAAACAACGCCTCGTGCTTCTTCAGTAACTCAATGGAACGTTGATTCACGTATGTTATCTTGAAATCACGATCCACCATCATCAAGGCAGTTTGTGCTGCGCCCAATGCTGATAACAATTGTTCCTTAGTGATTCCATGTTCTTCTTGATGTGACGCCTTTTCTTTGAGAGCCTCAGCTCCAGACACAGATTCCTTTCTACGATTCCAGAACGGCATAATTTACCTCACGCTAACGCTTGTTGAATGGACAGTGGAGAGAGCTCTTGCATATCGAAAAGCGCCTCAAGATTAATGATGATGAGATGTCCAGATTGGCCTGGAGCGATTCCCTCTATAAAACGGTCATCCATAGCTGCTGATATAGTTGGTATTGATTTAATCGCTTGAGATGTTAAGGCATAAACCTCAGATACCGCATCGACAATAATGCCAAATGGCTGATGTTGACTGTTATTGAGCACTATCACTACAGTTGTGGGCGCTATTTCCGTATTTGACAGATTGAATCGAGCGCGCAGGTCAACAATCGGAACGTACTCTCCCCGAATCTCAAGTACACCAACAACAAATGGGGGTGAATTAGGAACACTTCTTACCGGCGTCCAGCCTCGGACCTCTCGCACTAATAAAATAGGAACCGCGTACTCTTCTTGTTCGAGCATAAAACTCAAATACTCTTGCTCTTTCATGCTACTCCTCCCCAAATATCAAATTGATATCAAGCAATAACTGAGTATCTAAAACCGCCATTAGAAGCTCGCCCACGTTCAACATGCCAAATAAATATGGCGTGATTGATGAGTCTCCAACGCACGATTCGAACTCTTGATTACCTTGTATAACGACATCAGAGACAGAGTCGACAACAACGCCCATTAATCGATGCTTGTCATCCAGCTTATGTCGCAGCACCAACACCACCGTTGTAGGCAAATACTCACAATTTCCGATACTGAATCGTGCTCTCAGATCAACAACCGGAACAATCATTCCTCGTAAGTTAATTACTCCCTTCACAAAATTCGGAGAACAAGGAATTGGAGTAGGCGCTTCCCATACTCGTATTTCCTCAACATCATGTATCGCGACACCATAAAGCTCATTGCCAAGATAGAAGCTCAGAAAGTCAGCACTCTGATTAAGATCATTTTCCATCGTTGATGTGGGTGAGCCTGATAGCTGTTCTGATGTATGACCACTGACATAGTTAGGCTCATCGTTGACAACTTGGTTATCAGGAACGATCTGCGGTTCATTGCCTACTGAGCCACTCACCCGCGAAGCCTTGTTAATAAGGCCTTCCTCCCATAGATTCGCATTCATCATGATACGTAAGCCTCCTGAGATATCTGCAGCTGACTTCGAGCAAATGCGGAGCGCTCCAAATATGAGGTCAACATCCCTTGTATATCTAAAATCAACGACACAGAGCCGTCTCCTAGGATCGTCGCACCAGAGAAACCAGACACTTTGCAATAATTGGACTCAAGACTTTTAATGACTACTTGCTGCTGGTCGAGCAACTCGTCGATCAATAGCCCTACCCGTCGGCCGGCAGATTCAACAAAACAGAGGATGTGACCATCAAGCGAGCTACTGATGCCCATATCGAATTCATCCTGAAGTCGTAAAATAGGTAGGTTTTCATCTCGAAGTCGGTAAAGCTCGACACCGCCTGCTGCATGATTAATGCAGCTAACATCGATCTGAATAGACTCAACAATACTCAGCAAAGGAATGACAAACACTTGGTCAGCAACTCGAACCAACTGCCCATCTAGGATTGAAAGTGTTAGAGGTAAATTGATGGTGAACCGACTTCCTTTGTTGACTTCTGATTCCACCTCGATATGACCACCAAGTTCTTCAATGTTTCTTTTCACTACATCCATTCCAACACCTCGTCCCGAGATATCAGACACCTGTTCGGCCGTTGAAAAACCTGGAGCAAAGATGAGATTCAATATTTGTTGCTGACTCAGTTCATCTTGGCGACTGCCAACCTCAACAACACCTTTTTGCACTGCTTTTTCCCACAAATGGTTGCAATCAATACCCGCTCCATCGTCAGATATCTCTATGATGATGGTTCCGCCTTGATGGTAAGCATTCAGCGTCACGGTTCCTGTTTCAGATTTGCTCGCATTTAACCTCTTTTCTGGAGACTCAATACCATGATCAATACAGTTTCGAACCAGATGCACTAACGGATCGACCATTCGCTCAAGTACGGTTTTATCGAGCTCAGTATTTTCGCCAGAAATATTCAGACAAACCTGTTTACCTAAGCGCGAACTTAGGTCTCTAACTAGCCGAGGAAAACGGCTGAACGCGAAGCTCATTGGTAACATCCGAATATTCAATACGTTTTCTTGAAGGTCGCGACTATTCTGTAGAAGCTGCTCCAACCCTGCTTTCAATTTATCGAGCTTATCCAAAGTAAAGTCGTTACCAATCTCCGTTAACATTGATTGCGTTATAACAAGTTCTCCAACCAGGTTTATCAATCCATCGACTTTCTCTATATCAACGCGAATAGAGGATACAGAAGCATCTGCTTTCACGGACTTAGTACGGGGTTGGTTAGATGGTTTATAGTTTGAAGGGAGTTCTGCTTGCGATTCTTCGCACGTATTTTGAGGAGATGTGTCACTCGTTGAATTAAGAGGGGGATTTGGATCTATTGAATTTGAGGAGCTTGGTTCTTTAATTGATTCCTTTGAGACTGTAAGTTCGCATTCATCTTCAACCCATTCAAAGACTTCTCTCAGCTCTGACTCAGTGACTTTACCTGACACCGTAATTGTCCAACTGAGATAACACAATTCAGACTCAATTGCCTCTAGTTCCGGTACATTATCCGACTCACAGACAATGGTAGCATCGGGGTCAAGGTCTCGAATCTCTCTGATAATTCGTAAAGGGTCATTACCGCTAAAAAAGATTTCTGGATGAGGGATAAAACTAACGTTCCATGTTCCTTCATTGCAACTCTCCTTGCTTAGGGGTGGTTCAATACTAGGACGACTCTCCATCGGATTGGGGGGTGGTATCTTTTCACCTGAGTTGTTATCTGAAGCCTCTGTATTACCAAGTAAGGCTACTAATTCATTGGCAACTTGTGTCTTCTCAGACAAATCAACGTCGGTATTTGTTTCATGTCCCGCCAACATTGCGGCAATGCAATCACTACTTCTTAGAAGAACATCAATACTTTCTTTGGTTAGCTGTCGCTCCCCATTACGAACCTTATCAAGATAAGCTTCAGCAATATGCGTGAACTCCGTAATATCATTCAAGTTAAATGTAGCAGCTCCACCTTTGATAGAATGAGCGGCACGGAAAACCGTATTAATGTCTTCATCGTCGAGCGCGCTGGGATTCAGGGTAAGCAACATCTCTTCTAATACTTCAAGATTTTCACGGCACTCTTCGTAAAATATTCGGCGAAGCTGATCCATATCTAAAGCCATAGTTCTCCCTACCCATTCGAGCATTTCTCATAAATCTATAAAACGTGAAGGATCGCTAAAGCACTCGCTTGAGTGTTTTCAACAATGTCTCCGGATTAAATGGCTTCACCAGCCAACCTGTTGCACCTGCCGACTTACCTTCTTGCTTTTTTTCAGCACTAGTTTCAGTCGTTAGCATGAGTATCGGAATGAATTTATATTGGGGGATGCCACGAATGGCTCTAACTAAATCAAAGCCACCCATTATGGGCATATTGACGTCAGAAATAACGAGATCGAATTTCTGAGATTGGGATTTACGGAGTGCATCACTACCATCATTAGCTGTTTCGACTTCATAACCAGCATCAGACAAGGTATGACTTACCATCTGACGAATCGATACCGAATCGTCTACAGCGAGTATTTTTTTCATAAATTGTGACCCTCAAATATCCATTTTGAAGTTGAGCTGCATATCGACACCTAACAACGCAATCGCATCACAAAACGTTTGAGATGGGTTACAAAGTTGTATGTCGACGCCGTCACGTCTGGCTGTTTGGAATAGAGAAACTAAGAGTTGTAAGCCTGCGGTATCTACGCGGCTAACCTGAGATGCATCCACTTTGATTGGGCTTCCCAATTTTAACCAGTCTAGATACTGCTGTTTTTTATTTAGCGTTGTCGAGATTTCTAGTGAATCTTCTAACAAACATTCCATGTAACTTCCCGCTACTTATATATTAATTCAGCCAATATGACGATATTGCATATATTCAGTCTAGGAAGCATACGAGAATAGTCAAGGTAGCGGAGCTAGTTTTATGCATTAACGACTCATAGCATAATTTTCAAGAAATTCAACGTGGTTGAGTCATTCATGAACCAGTACAGACTAATACGACCGGAGTTTACAGTGTAAATTGAGTTGTCATTCAGTTTACACTGTAAATCGATAATTGAGGCGGGTTAAATGAAGGCTCTATTTACACTGTAAATTGGAGAGCAGTAATCCAAGATCGTGACGAAGGGTTGATTCGGTTTGCTTGCGACCGGCAAGATTGGCTAACTCACTGCACTCTGTCCAAGTTCTTTTCTGAACAACTTTCCAAAGCAGTAAATCACTCGTTTGCTCTAACTGCACTTTACTCAAGTTAAAGATTAAGTTCTCTAGCATGAAACCAACGCTATCAAAGCTGTTCCCCCCTTCGACGTAATAACCGAGTAGAGGATTAATATCCTCAACCAAAAGCTGGCGTGGTTGAGAGGATAGTAATGAACGCACAATGGCTGGCTCAAGCGAGCGGTATGTCGTGGACAACAGATAACGAAGGCCGGAGTAAAAATAGAGACTACCTTCCTCAACCCAATGACGACTTTGTTCATTCAAAGTTCGACACATCAACAATGAATGACAACCGCTCGACTGATCTCGCTGGTGGCCAAGGTGTACTGAGACGAAGCCATTACTGCACCAGAAGTCGACTAGCTCGTCGGTCGCGCCAAAGCTCGTTGCCAAATAATCGAACTCCGCGTTTGCTTTGACCAAGTAGCCAATCATTCGATGTCCTAAGCCCTGCCCTTGGATATCAGGGTGAACAGCAATTCTCATAATTCGGAGGCATTTCTGCACTGCAGCTTTATCAAGACCTAAATGGTTAGCGAGAAGTGTCGGAGCCAAATGGCCGCGAGGGCGACGCTTACCAAGCTGAACATCTTGAATAAGTTCATGTGACAATGCGCCCTCTTCAACCGTTAGAATGCACCCCAAGCAATGCTGGTCTGAAAACAGTGCGTGCAGTGACATTTGAGGGTTATTCAAAAGTTGAATCAAGTCATTAGGCGACGTTTGATAATGAGCGCTGACTAGTAAACCAAAACACTGAGTCAAGACTTTAGGGTTGTCGAGTAGCGTTTGTTTATCAAACTGATACCAAGACAACCCATCAAGCTCAACATCCTTTGGTAGAGCCTCGATATCAGAATCCAACAAGAAAGTATCAAACAACCAACTTTCCAACGGGTCGTGTACGTTCCAGCGTATTGGTTGTTCAAGTTTAAACGAGCGCCAATTAGGGCGTTGCTCAGACAGCCACTTTTCAAACTTGATACCAAAACCTCGTCCACTGCCCTCATATCCGTGAACCGTGGTTGAGAAAACCATACGATGATAGCTTTCAACCATACGTTGCAACATTGGCAACGGAATTGCTGCGGCTTCATCAACCAACAACAGGTCACAATCGGGTTGTGTTCTCAATACTTCGTCCGGAGCAACAAAGACAATTTTGCTTTGCTCATTGACGAGCGTATGTCGATTCGCCATAGAAGAGTTAGGAAGCAACTTCTGCGCATGTTCAAACAGAGGCTGTATCGCTTTGACGTTCGGCGCAGTGACTACAATCGTGACTGAGCTTTTAGCCTTAATAATATTAGCTGAAGCGATACCCAGCGCGGAGCTTTTACCACGCCCACGGTCAGCAGTTAAAACAAGTGGGCGCTTGCGGTGACCAAACATTACTTTTTCAATCGCTTCGATAGCGAGCTTTTGCTGCTCATACTTATCGAAACCATCTGGTGTGACAACCACTTCAGGTAGCGCTGGCATTTCAGATACGCCACCCACTTCAGAACCTTCTGACAGCGCCTTTTGCGATAAACAGATTAGCTTATCAAACTGACGTCTTAGCCAAACTTGCGATAAAGTAGTTTCATGGCCTGCTGGCGGGATGACAAATAACACCCCTCCCCCAACTAGCGCACCTAATGCCGCGGTAAAACTGTTTGCATCAAACCCTATTCTAAAATCGCAAATCAGAACTTGGCACTCTTGCCCTAACAATTGTTGGCCTTTATTGAAGGCGATATTTTTTGCGTTGGCTACATCCAGTTCACCCAAAACAAAAGCTGTGGGGCTGTCTAAATGAGAGAGATAAAACTCAAGCTCTTGAGATTGCCATGCTTGATCGCCTTCAAGTAGGACACCATAGCGGTGGTTATTATTTAGGGCTAATGCGGAGAGTTGAGTTAAGAAAGGGAGAGTTGTCATAAATTGCGTCCAAATTCGTCTAAACACAGTTTATCACAGGTGAATAAAAAGCCGCATCAAGCGGCTTTTAATCGGTAAGTGAGGAGCTTAGTTCAGTTTAGATTGAACAAAAGCGAGAATTTCTTCCATAGTCGCATCATCAACTTTTTTAAGATTCAATGCCAGATTAGCGCCTTTACGACTGTAAGAAGCACGGCCCTTAACAAGTTCAACTTTTGGCGTTGTCTTTTTCGCTGGTGCTGGCGCAAGTTCAGAAATCCAGTTCTCTAGTGTTTCTGTCACATCTTTAGTCAAACGAGTAACACCTTGAGCGTCGCTGCGCTGCCAAACAAAACCATCTGTTGCATCGCATTTAGTTAGCAAGCTTTGTTGCTGTTCTTCGTTAAGGGCACCAAATTGCTTGTGCAGTTTAACGATTGTTGGACGACCTAAATCGCTCACATTTGGGTATGCTTGTAACAGCTCTAACGGAAGTGATGCGGCTTTCAATGCGCCACTCACTAATGCTTCACTGCACTGGAACATTTTCGCCAATGCTTTTTGGTCCTCAGCTTCGCCTTTATCTAGCTTAGCTTGCATCTCTTTACCTTTCTCATAAAGAGATAGAGGTTTATGTGCGTTAGCCACATCAGAAAGGAATTTAGCATGTTCACCGTTAATGTTCTCTGCTACATAGATAAGAAATTCTTTGTCAGCAAGAATACAAGACATACGACGACGGCTACCGTCTAGAACCTCAATCTTGCCATCTTTGTTCTTACGACCAACAGCAGGATATTGTTGTCCGCGCTCTTTAAGAGTGGTCAAAACGTCAGAAAGTGCATGTTCGTTTAGGAAAGATTGCTCACGAGCATTATCTTCGAATACGACAGTTTGCGTTGCAACTTGATCAGCAGGAATACGAACCAGTTCAAAAGAAACCATTTGTTCACCAGCAACAGCCAGTTCGATAACTTGAGCCTGCTCTTTTGCTGCGGTTTGAGCTTCTTGAGGAGTCGCTACTCGGCGCTTATTCGCTTTACCAAATAGCTTTGCATTTAGATCAGATGTTTTAATTGCCATTTTAATTATCCCTGATTAAGTGAAGACCAGTTGCTGTGTAATACACGCTCTAGTTCAAGCGCACTCTTTTGAACGGCATCTTGAGCGACAGCAAGTGTCTTCTTACCACCCTCAAAATCACTTGTCGTTAAGTCGAAAACCGTACTGTAGGTATCGGCACAAGTTTCAAATGCACGACTACGAGGAATGGTTGCCATCATAACTTGGTCATTCAACAGGTAATTCATCTCAGTTAGTACAGAAACCTGTTTCTTGTTGTCATCTTCAAACATTGTTGGCATCAAGCGAATGAACTCAAGCCCTTTCCAGTCGTCTGGGAACATCTCGTAAACTGTTGGTAGGTGCTGGAAAAAGTTAACTGTTGATGCCCAGTCCAGACGTTTTGCTGCACATGGGATCAATAGTGCGTTCGATGCGTACATTGCATTCCATACCAGCGGGTCAACGTGAGGACCTGTATCGATCATAATGACATCGAAGTCGTCAGCGATTTTATCAATCAACTTCTCTTTCAATAGACGAACAATGTCCAAAGACTGATCTTGAGAAAGGCTTTGCCAAGCTTCCGCATTGAACATTGCGTCTTCCGGGAATGCTGACACAGTCTTCAAATTTGGGTATTGCGTAGGAAGTAGTACGTTCTTATGTAAGAACTCAGCGTCAACTTCTTGCCCTTCAGGAACGTTGTCCAGCATGATATCAACCGCTGAATAGATGCTGTCGTGCTCTGCACCACTAATTTGAGGGTTCAAAAACAAACGTAAAGAGCCCTGTGGGTCAAGGTCAATTAGACAGATGCGGTAGCGCTTATCCAAGTTAAGAGAGAGACAAGCAGCCAAATGTACAGCTGTCATCGATTTACCGGTACCACCCTTCTGGTTCTGAACGTTGATTATCCAAGGTTTATTATCTGCGTGTTTCTTGCGTTCGTGGAACTTAGCAACACCCGCAGCATCCATTAGCATGTGTGCTTCGGTAAGAGAAATTGAGTAGTGGTTGGCGTTATTCTTTGTGAACTGGTGACCTTCAGATTCAAGCTTTGTGATCGCTTCGTCCAACTTACGACGTGTCAGGCCAGAGCGTGTCTCCATCATCGCCTTAGACATTGGAGGAAAGTGTTCATCGCTTCGCTCTTCTAAGATGATCTCAATTCGGTCAGCCTGAACTTGTTGAGTCTGTTCGGCTAGTTGATAGAGCTTATCAATCGTTTGTTCTCTTTTCATTGCCAATTTCCGTTATGGTTAACTTAGTTAGAATTGTACAGCAAATAACAATAAATCCAACAAAAACATGAACATCCATTTATGAGTAAAATCACATAAAATTGATGGTATATGTTGTTTTCTATGTTAAGAGACCTACCTAGGTGAACAAAAATAGCTCAAAACAATGGCTGCAACTACCGATGAAGAGACATAAATTTAAAATGTTACAATGTCACCAATTTACAATGTAAATGAAAAATTGGCCGTTTTTCTCGGAACGATTGAAATTCAAGCACAAACTACGGTGAATGTGATTTCTACTGAAAAAACAGTTTATGAATAGTAGAAAGAAAAAGTACATTCGATTCTAGCTGCTAACAACAAACATGAATCTACCGATGGCCAATATCAGAATGACATTATTTGCGTTTCACCAGTCTCTAAAAACGGAACGATGATCAAGGAGGCTTCAGTTTTCATGCTTTCGTCAAACACAGTATTATGAAGCATGATCAAGGGGAGTTGACTAAACATAGGATCGCGACGAGATGAATTTGGACAAGATCCATTTACGGAAAAATGATCAAGAGTATACGACTCCGGAAGCATGTAATTTTAATGCTAAATTACGGAAGAATGTAGACAGACTGGGCTTTGAGCTCAATTCTCATGTTTCTACTTGATAAATCAATCGACACACAACTGAAATACAAATGTCATTGAATATCCTGATCATGCTTCCAACAGAATATACAAACCAGCATTACACCACTAATCTATATTTAAAGCGCGGAATCCGTATAAATATTCAACAATTGTGGCTAGTTGTTATTAAAACAGGCCTTTCCATGATCATTGTTCCGTCGAATACACCAAAATTATTACTCACATTCGATATTCAGCGTTCATGGTTTAACCGACGTCTGTGGATAAGCTGTAGAATGCTAATGATCATGCTTTCGGAACGATAATGATCATAGTTACAAGAACTTAGTGATCATTGTTCTGTGGTTTATTGATCATGCTTTCCGAGTCTCTTTGATCATGTTTTCGGACTTGTTATGATCATGCTTTCCAACGGGTTTTATTTTTATTCCAATTATTCAGCAACTTACAAGCAACTTGAGCGCCAGATCATTAGATCACTTAATCATTTAAGATCAGATTAATCAAAAAGATCAGTTATTTAAAAGATAATAAATTCTCTTTATTTATGATCATTTTTTCTTTATTCTTCAGGAACTATAGTGAAATTACGGCTAGTGTGATACGGATCAAAGATGAAACCAGATGAAAAGTTACTGATTAAGGCAAGAAGCCATAAAGATGGTCATTTATTTGAGGTATCAGAAAGCGCAGTAGAATGGATAGAGCAGTATCAACACTTTAAGGGAGTCACTAAAAGTATTGTTGAGCTCCTTAATCTTATCTCCCTTCGTGGCTTTAGCAGTAAAGATGGTTATGTATCTACGACCGAGATCATCGATGCGACAGATGGTCAGGTTACTCGTGCTGCTCTTCAACAACGACTCAGAGCAGCCGTTAACATTGGTCTCTTTAAGCAGATCCCTGTTCGCTTTGAAGAAGGTTTAGCTGGAAAAACCATGCTTCATCGCTTTGTTAATCCGAATCAACTGATTTCAGTACTCGGTGCCACCAGCTTAGTGACTGAAAGCGTTAAACAGAACGAAAAACAGAAGCGTTCTAAAGCGTTGGCTCAAACACAAGTCAACAAGCGTTTGCTGAATGAACACGGTCTGAATACTCCCCCAACGATGAAAGATGAAGCGGATCAGTTTATTGTCTCACCAACGAACTGGGCCGGTATTATCGATCAAGCGTTAGCGCCGCCGCGTACTCGTAAAAGCTACCAAAAATCGATGGTTTCGATCTCTGGAACACGCGCTGTGATCGAGACAAGATCATCGAAAAACATCATGACTGTTGATGATCTCATGACTCTTTTTGCACTGTTTACACTGACCGTGCAATATCATGACCACCACCAAGATGATTATCATCTTGATGCGAAATCAACACCAAACAAGACGCCGTTATACATTACCGACATTCTTTCTTTACGCGGTAAGAAGGACAGTGGTCCTGCTCGCGATTCTATTCGCGATAGTATTGATCGTATCGAATTTACCGATTTCCAATTGCATGAACTGACAGGCCGTTGGTTGAGTGAAAATATGCCTGAGGGCTTCAAGAGTGATCGATTCCGCTTCCTAGCACGCACAATCACTGCATCGGAAGAAGCGCCGACAGAAGGCGCTGACGGTGAAATCCGTATTAAACCGAATCTATACATTCTTGTTTGGGAGCCATCGTTTTACGAAGAACTCCTCACGCGAGACTACTTCTTCCTATTTCCACCAGAGATCCTGAAGCAGCATACCTTGGTATTCCAGCTCTACTCTTACTTCAGAAGCCGTATGGCACGCCGTCATTCAGATTGTATGTTGCTAAGCGAACTTAACCAGAAGCTCGCAAGAAACATCGATTGGCGTCGTTTTTCGATGGATTTGATCCGAGAATTGAGAAAGCTGGGTGAAGTCAGCGATCAAGACGATACTTTCTTAGTGAATTTATGGGGTTACCATTTAACGATCACCTCAATGATCGAAAAAGACAAAACCGTCGATTACCAGGTGGATATTAAATGTAACGTCGAAGAAGTATTGCGCTATTCACGCGCTCGTACCACCAATGCGGGCAAACGTAATATGGCGCCGACACTACCAAACCCTCTGCGTAACGAAATGGTTTCAAAACAGAAACTAGAAGAATTGTCAGAGATCATCGATGGTGAGTTCGAACCGATCCAACGAAAAGCCCCTTCGCCTCGTGGTAAATTAGGGCGCCGAGTTAAGCTGCGTAAACACTCTGTAGAGATCAATGCTGATGAAATTACCATTACTCTCTCAAAATATACCTCTCCAGAGGCTCTAGAACGCAGTATAACGGCTCTCTCCGCTATGACAGGGCATTCACACGCCTCGATTAAAGAAGAGTGTTCAGAGCTCGTAGAGAAGCTCGATTGGTTGAGAGTTGCGGAAGAAGTGATTCCGTACGAAACGCTGAGTCGTACTATCGAGCTGTACAACGATCGTGATACCAATAAACATCTATCGATCGAACGTTTGATTTCTGGTTTGGCGGTAAGACGCAAAGTGTGTAAACAGATCCACGAAGGGCACCTCGACGAAAACGTCTTTTTAGCACTGGATGAGATGGCTATCGGCCACTAAATTTGTGGGCGGAACAGGCATGAATGGATAGAGTACGAGCTGAGTAAACAGTGACGTAATGAATCGTTCACTGAAATTGATTGGATATTGATGGTAAATCCACCTAACGCTGACAATTCACTGACATTGGCCATGAGGAAGCTGGTTATTATTTATCCCGAATAGACAACCTTTTGTCCTTTCTTATGATTAATAGATTGGCTCATATTTTGTTACATCATACTGAATAGATTTTTCGCGAGTTCCACTGGAGCTCGCTTTTTTTTGCTTATAAATCAGTAGGTAAACTCACTAACAACGAAATTAGTCGGCTATTGATCTTGTTTGATTATCGAAAGCATGATCAAGAGTGAGATCGAAACGCCCGTTAATTGCCTTGATCATCTTTCCGTTATCAGTGGGTGTAAGAAGAGTGACCTACTTGATCTCGGTTATGAGGGTGGTGAGTCATGAATTTCACATGTGATTCGATCAACCTTTCCGATTCGCTTTGCCATCGCGGATCCTGTTGTTGGTTGGCAAACTCAAGTGCGAGCACACACAAATGCTGCATGCGTTTAGTGCACCAATCACGAAGCTCCGTTTCAGCTGCTGAGTTGCTCGACACTGCCTGAAGCTTACTGTAGGCAAACATCACAAACTGAAAGGCCTTCTCTGACTGGTCGGTAGTGGATTGTTTGTAGTGGGTATAAACACGTAAACAACCATCGAGCCAACATGCAATGGCCTTGCTCTGCTTATCATCAATCAACGGCCCCCAGATCGTGTCTGGAGGCGATAAGATCAGACTTTCAAGTTTACTTACTTGATCATGCTTTCGAGAACGATACCAATTTTCGATGTTCTCTAACCATGCGTCTAGTTCATTCATGCAACACTATCCCAATGTTTTACATAGTGATTTTCAGCAACTTGATTCACCTTATGCTGAATAATACTGCTTCGCTCGCGCACGAGATCCGCGTCTACCGAATAGTTTGGTTCATTTTTTACCAGTTCGCCAAATGGAAGATCAGGATCCGGTACCGCTGAGATCAGTAGTTTAGTATATGGATGTTGTGGGTTGGTGAGGATCGATTGGGTTGAGCCCCACTCGACGATCTGCCCTTTGTACATCACTGCGGTCTCTTCAGCGATATAGTGAGCAGTAGCAAGATCATGAGTAATATAGAGAAAACCGATACCAAGCTCTTTCTTCATTCGTTGCATTAGATTGAGTACACCCAAACGAATCGATACATCGAGCATTGAGGTTGGCTCGTCAGCCAAGATGACTTGTGCGCCAACACCTAGCGCTCTTGCTAGGTTAACACGCTGTCTTTGGCCCCCACTGAGTTCATGTGGATACTTAGCTAAAGTTTCGATAGGAAGCTCAACCAGCTCTAATAACTCCTTGAGGCGGCTCTCAAGGGCTTGTTTAGAGTCGACCTGTTTGTGAATCCTAAGTGGGCGAGTCAGATTATGTTCAATGGTATGGGTCGGATTGAGTGAGCCGAATGGGTCTTGGAATACCATCTGTACCTTGCTGCGGTAGTCGAGAACTTCTTTACGGCTCTTGAGCGTAGAGATGTCCTGACCATTGAACAAAATCTCACCTTCAGTGGCAGGGTAGACCTTGGTCATCAATCTCGCGCAGGTGCTTTTACCACAACCTGATTCGCCCACAAGCGCAAGAGTCTTACCCGCGTAGAGGTCGAAGCTGACCCCGTGTAGCGCTCTAAAAATCTCTTCTTTGCCCAATCCACCACCGACAGTGAACTCTTTAACGACGTTTTTAACTTGGATAATTGGCTGTTGCATCATGCTCTCCTAGCTCGCAATCGCGTGTGACTGTTCGTGAATGTTTGGGAATGAACTCCACAGTTTTTGGGTGTATTCATGTTGTGGGTTATTGCGGATCTCATGCGCGTCGTTGACCTCGACGATTTGGCCATAGCGCATAATGGCAATGCGGTCACACAACTGACTCATCAACGCTAAGTCGTGGGTGATGAAGAGGATAGAGAAGCCAAACTCTTCACGTAGTTGGTGTATCTGCTGCAAGATTTCTCGCTGCACTACAACGTCAAGCGCCGTAGTCGGTTCATCCATGATGATCAGCTTAGGGTTGAGTGCCAGTGCGATGGCGATAACAAGGCGTTGTCGCATCCCACCACTAAACTGGTGCGGATACTCTGAGAGACGATTGCGTGGAATGTTCACCAAGTCTAAGAGCTTTTCAGCTCGGTCTTTAGCTTGCTCGTCACTCATCCCTTTATGGTGTCGAAGCACATCGGCGAACTGCTCTTGAATGGTTAGGACTGGATTGAGCGAGTTCATGGCACTTTGGAATACCATGGCAATCTCGCTCCAGCGTAGAGTGTTAAGTTGCGAGTCTGAGAGTTTTAGAAGGTCTTGCCCATCAAACAAGATCTCTCCACCGGAAATAAACGCTGGCGGCTTGTGCAGACGGTTAATGGCAAAGGCGATGGTGCTTTTACCGCAACCAGACTCACCGGCGAGGCCAAAAATTTCCCCTTTGCTAATATGAAAGCTCACGGATTTCACCGCATTGAAGTCACCATCGTCGGTGATGTAGTCCACGCAGAGGTTTTTTACCTCAATCAATGGCGTGCTTTTTAGTTCACTGGACATAGTTATCGCTCGTTATGATATTGATAATAATTATCAATATCATGTTGTGCTTTTAGGGAAAGCAGAGAGCGTAGAAATATTGAAGTGACTCGTAATTAATTTGCACCTGTTTGCAGGAATTTTCAGGTGAGGAAGTGAGTTGTGAGGTGGCGAAAAGTGGGAGTTAGATCAAACCACATTTCTTATGGGGAATCTTTTAAATGTAATGGCATAAATTCGGCTTGGCAAAGTTTAAATGAGGCATTTGTTAATTAGCTTTATGAAGCGTCGGAATCATCACATTTCGGTACAGAAAATCTTAACAACAGAAATGGCATTTGCTACAGATTAGCTGTCCATTACATGGTGCTTTTCGGAGGAAAACATGTCCATTAATTCAATCAACCATGATGAAATGACGAACATTGCCAACAAGTGGGATGGTGATGAAGAAGTATCCCTAAAACCAGAGAAACAGATGAAGTCGGCTGAAGCTCGCCGTCGTATCGAGGCTCTTAGAGAAATTAGAGAAAGCGGTCTGAGCCTTGAAGAAGCGAGAGAATTAGGTCTGATTCACTGATCTTTGATTATTCCTTTTAGAGCGACCAAGCGTCGCTCTATCTGTATTTCCACCCTATTTACAGCATACTGCCCCTGCGGTTAAGTGAACCCCATTCACAGACTCACACTTCACTGGCGCACTCTATTTGACACCACTATCACGCAGCACTAATTTTAAAAGAAAAAGATAAGCGCTGAGATGCACTGTTGGTGAGGAGTAGAGGATGGCGAACTGCAAAGAGGTTCTGTTTTACGAGCCAGAAGACCCAAACGGTTACCTTTCAAATTTCGCGGCCTGTCCGATTCGCGTTGGCGATGAGATATGGGCGACCAGCGAACACTATTACCAAGCGATGAAGTTTACCTGCGAAAAGCTTAGACAGCAGATTTACATGGCAAGTTCGCCTGCTGAGGCATTCGCATTGAGCCGCGATTATGATGAACAAGTGCGTGAAGATTGGTATGACATTCGCGTCGATGTCATGCGCTTTATTGTGACCGAGAAATTCAAACAGAACCCTTGTTTTGCTCTGTTTCTTATCAATACCGGCGACTCAGTCATCAAGGAGCACTCGCACAAAGACAGCTTCTGGGGCGATGGGGGAGACGGCACAGGTGAAAATCACCTCGGCAAGATTTTGATGAGTGTTCGTAGTCAGCTTAATGATCAGCCCGTCTGCTTAAAGCCTGTAGCGACACACAGTGAGCGTGACTTGCTGTCGGTACCTCTACTGTTTTCACGCCCTAGAGAGAGTTTTAAAGTTCATCACTAAAAAAGCCCCAAGATAATCTTGAGGCTTTCGCTTGGGTTGAGATATCTGGCTAATTAAAGGTATTTACCAACAATATCATCAAGTTGCCCATTATCTCTCATTTCTACCAAGCGCTGATTGATAAATGATTGCAGTTCAGGCTTCATTTGAGGGTCAAAGGCGAGGTGAATCGGATAGTCGCTGATCACCGAACCGAACCTTTGCAGTTGGTAGTCGTTGATATCGAGCTTTTGGTCCTTGAGGTTGTACTTAATGCGTGACTCCATTTCGACAAACACAGTGTCACCTGGGGTACGGTTAAGAACGCGGAAGGCGGCGGTATAGTCCTTTACTCGAATCTCGTTGAGCTTACCTTCGGCAATGTAGGGCTCAAGGTTTGGATATTCAAAACCTAATAGTAATACTACTGCTTTGCCTTCTAAGTCATCGATAGTATTGAACTCAAATGGTTTTTTTCCGCTGCTGAGGAGAGAGTGTTTTACATTGTAAATCGGAATGTCTGAAAGGTTCTCAGCTTGGATATTTCCCCAGCTTGGGCTGCCATAGGTTACCCAGTTGTCATTCTCGCGAGCTTCCAGCTTCGAGATCATGCGATTGAATGGGTAGGTGTGATAGTTGATGTCGTAATCGCTGTCTTGAAATACGGCTTCAACAATATCGGTCACCATACCTTTGTGAGCGCCACCTTTCTCTTCTATTTGAAAAGGCTGAGCTTGGCTGGCAATGATGTAGTAATGAAGTGGTTCAGACGACACCGCGTAACCACTTGAAAATAAAGCTGCTATTGCAGTTGAAAGAAGATATTTTTTCATAACCTTCCCTGGTTATTTGTAGGACGACTACTATTATACTAGTTGAGTAATAGTAATTTACTAAACTTAAAAAACGGAATTTATCTATGGTGAAACAAGGAAAGCGCTATATCGGACTGTCTCGTCAACTTATCGGGATAATCATCGCTATCAGCACTTTGTTCACTGTTATTGTGACAGGGCTCAGCCTATATGTTGAGTACCAAGATCGCGTTTCTTACATCAGCACTCAAATTGACCAAGTAAAAACCGGTCACCTCCCTGGGTTAACCTCAAGCCTTTGGGTTGAAGACCGTGATCAACTAAATGTACAAGCAGAAAGTGTCTTTCAATTGCCGACGGTCAGTTACCTGCTTATTGAAGATAGCAATCAAGTTGTGATCGAGCTAGGACAGCCGATTATCGGCAGAGCCTACTCGAAAACTTGGGATATGGTTTATCAGATGGGGGGCAAAGATTATCCTCTCGCAAAACTGACGGTGCAGTCTGATCTCAATCTGATACTGAATGACTTCGTTGATCGGGTACTCGTTCTGGCCGTGTTTGAGGCGGTGAAGGTATTCCTACTTTCACTCGTTTGCCTGACAGTCGTCTATCGTCTTGTCGTTCGACGTTTGAAGACAATCTCTAACCAAATCGATGAACAAGATCAGCACGCCGGACCGCAAAAGCTCACACCCGTTGGGCACACCTATTCTGATGAGATCACCACACTTGAGTACAGTTACAACCAATCAGTAGAGCGTATTCGTCAACAGTATGAAGAGTTGAAGCAAGCTAAAGAAGCCGCTGAAGTGGCCAATCAAAACAAGAGTGAGTTCTTGGCAAACATGAGCCATGAGATACGTACTCCGATGAACGGGATCATTGGCTTGTCATCTTTATTGGCAGATATGGATATGCCAAAAGAGCAAAAAGAGTATGTGCGCATGCTCAATACCTCATCATTAACGCTGCTGGATCTGATCAACGACATCCTCGACTATTCAAAAATTGAAGCAGGGCACCTCGACCTGCAATCTGAACCATTCCGTATTGCCAATACTATCGATGATGTAGAATCGACCTTCCGTATCAAAGCAGAACAGAAAGGCCTCAAATTCCAGCTGATCACCGACCCGCGTATTCCTGCTGTGATCAAAGGTGATGGTACGCAGCTTCGTCAGGTGCTAAACAATTTAGTGGGGAATGCTATCAAGTTCACTGAGCAGGGCCATGTGACTCTTTCTCTGTCTCTAGAGCCATCATTGAATGGCGCTCCGAACAGCGATAAAGCTCGAATCAAGTTTGAGGTGAAAGACAGTGGCATAGGCATCGCGGAAGACAAGCAGCGCAGCATCTTTGAGAAGTTTCAACAAGCTGATGGCAGTACCACTCGTAATTATGGCGGTACTGGGCTCGGGCTCGCTATTTGTGAGAAGATTGTCACCCTGATGGACTCTAAGTTGGAACTGTACAGTATCGAAGGTAAGGGGAGCTCTTTCTACTTCTCTGCCGACTTTGATGTGTGCAACGAAATGACGCAAACTCAGGTAGACATGAACAAGGTTTCGGTACTGCTGGTGGACGACAGTCAGCTAAATATGCGCATTACTTCCGCTCAGCTTAAAGCATTCGGCTGCGAGTCGGTCAGCTGCGATGGCGCTGAAGAAGCCGTTGAGTTAGTGGCGACGTCGCTAGAGAAGAATACCCCTTACGATTTGATATTGATCGATAAGGTGATGCCATCTGTGGATGGATTCGAACTGGCGGAAACCTTAACTCAACGATTCAAAGATCAGTGTCCGCTGCTTGTGATGATATCCGCAGATCCGCACCTTGAAGACGAACAGAGAGCCAAACAGGTGGGGTATGTGGCGTATATCGCGCGTCCTTATCATGATAACCAATTGAAATGGACAGTGAACCGTGTGCTCTCTAGTCGGGCTTCTGAGCAAGGCTTCACTTACGCTAATCGGGGGGAAGTATCATTCAAAACTGTCACTGCTGAGCACTCGAAACCTGAAGTAGAGCCTCAAGTTGAACAAGCGCCATTACCACAGTTCGAAGGCAAAGCGCTGGTAGTTGAAGACTCGCGAGTGAATCAACAAGTTGCCAAAATGATGATCAAGAAATTGGGGCTTGAAGTAGATATCGCAGAGAACGGCAAGATCGGCGTCGAGATGTATCAAAAAGCCGACTACAAAATCGTGTTTATGGATTGTCAAATGCCGGTCCTCGACGGCTTCGAAGCAACCAAGCTGATTCGCGCCATCGAAGAAGGGTCTGAGCGACACGTTCCAATAGTTGCTTTAACTGCTAACGTGGTGCAAAGAGACAAGCACCTCTGCTTCGAAGCGGGGATGGATGAGTTTATCGCTAAACCTGTGAATCAGCACAAGTTGCTCGCTGCTGCCGAGAAGTTTTTGAGTCTGCCGAAGAAGGTGCTCGATAAAGATGGAGTCGAGCAGCAGATCATTTAACTTCTTTATTAATTGTAAACGGGCCATACAAGATGAGTTGTATGGCCCGTTTTTTATGCTCGCGTGACTCATTATCAACGCGACACCGAATTCTGCCGACAAGCTTCAATGTAACAATTCATTCACACTTGACTTGCCTTGTAAACCCCGCCTTTAATCCTCAATCGCTTGATTGGGTTAGCTTTCAGCCTTTTTATTCTTGGGTGTAACATCTTGTTTACATTTTTCATTGAGAAAGGTGGTTTTTGCTGATTTTGTTGAGGATTTTCAATCTCACGAGTTCTGTTCCAAGTTTAAGTTAAGCGCGTTCTACGTGCTGCAATTTTCACAAGGAGAGAAACATGGTCGATAGCTACAACCCGTTAGGTACGGATGGTTTTGAATTCGTTGAGTACACCGCAGCTAATGATGAAGGGATAGAGCAACTGAAGGCGCTGTTTGTGTCACTGGGTTTTGCCGAGATTGCCAAGCACCGCTCAAAAGAGGCGTGGCTATATCGACAAGGGGACATCAGTTTTATCGTCAATGCGCAGCCTCACAGCCAAGCTGAGGAGTTTGCGAGAGTGCATGGCCCATCAGTCTGTGGCATGGCTTTTCGTGTTCATGATGCCAATGTGGCTCTGAAACAAGCATTGGACAACGGCGGTGAGGAGTACATCACTGATATTGGCCCGATGGAGCTCAGCATTCCCGCGATTTATGGTATCGGCGAGAGTCTTTTGTATTTCGTTGACCGCTATGGAAAACAGAGTATCTATGACGTCGATTTCCGCTTCTATGATGATGCGGACCAAAGGCTAGTAGGTGCCGATGTCGGTTTGTACGAGATAGACCACCTGACCCACAACGTGAAACAAGGCAATATGGATTTATGGTCAGGTTTTTACGAGCGTATCGGTAACTTCAGAGAGATTCGCTACTTCGATATCGAGGGTAAACTCACGGGTCTTGTAAGCCGTGCCATGACTGCACCGTGTGGCAAGATCCGTATCCCAATCAATGAGTCTTCCGATGATAAATCTCAGATTGAGGAGTTCATTCGCGAATACAACGGCGAAGGGATTCAGCACATTGCCCTGACTACTGACGATATCTATCAAACGGTTTCGACCCTGCGTGACCGAGGCATGGATTTTATGCCAACGCCTGACACCTACTATGAGAAAGTCGACCAGCGCGTTAAAGGCCATGGTGAGGACACCAGTCGTTTACGTGATTTGCGTATCTTGATCGATGGCGCACCCACCAAAGATGGCATCTTGCTTCAGATCTTCACGCAAACCGTTATTGGGCCGGTGTTCTTCGAGATCATTCAACGCAAAGGTAACAAGGGCTTTGGTGAAGGTAACTTTAAAGCGCTGTTTGAATCGATTGAAGAGGATCAGATTCGACGCGGAGTGTTGACCGATGAGTAAATGGATCCCTTTTCCTCATCGTGAGGGCACTTGCTCTAAGCAAGCGCACGCCGACTTTCCGAAGGAGGCGATTTATGAGCGCGAAGCGGGTCGAAGCGGCTTCTTTGGCCCTGCTGCACACTTTCACCATCAACACGCTCCCACGGGTTGGTCGCAATGGGAGGGGGAGCTACGTCCTCGCGCCTTTGACTTTACTCGCGTTGAATCCGCTGTTCAGGTGTCGCCTTGGCAAGTGCCACACTTGCTTCACAATGCGGACTGCAAGATTCGAGTTTGGAAAGTTGAAAAGAGTATGGAGCACCTAGTCCGTAATGCCGATGGTGATGAGCTGTTGTTCATTCATCAAGGCAGCGCACACCTTTACTGTGATTATGGACACTTAGAAGTGAGGGATGGTGACTACGTCATGATCCCGCGCTCCACCAGCTGGCGTTTAGAGCCTAACGAGCCGATGTTTATCTTGATGATTGAAAACACCGACGCTGCGTATACTTTGCCGGAGAAGGGCATGGTTGGGAATCATGCGGTGTTCGATCCGGCCGTGCTTGAGGTGCCTTCCATCGATGAAGCATTCCAAGCTCAATATTCAGAAAACGAAACTCAGGTTCATGTAAAACGCCATGACCAGACTAGTGTGATCACCTATCCATTTAATCCGTTAGATGCGATTGGCTGGCATGGTGATCTGGCGGTTGTGAAGGTCAATTGGCGCGATATCCGACCTTTAATGTCACACCGTTATCACTTACCGCCATCTGCTCACACGACTTTTGTTGGGGCTGGGTTTGTCGTGTGTACCTTTGTACCACGCCCGATAGAGAGCGACCCTGGTGCGCTAAAAGTGCCGTTTTACCACAACAATGACGATTATGATGAAGTGCTCTTCTACCATGCGGGCGACTTCTTCAGTCGCGACAACATCGAAGCCGGGATGGTGACATTCCATCCTGCGGGCTTCTCGCATGGCCCACATCCTAAAGCCTTCAAGGCAGGATTAGAGCATAAAAAAACTTTTACCGATGAAGTCGCCGTCATGATTGATACACGCCACGCTCTATCGTTCGCTGATGAACTCGACGCGGTAGAGAACAAACAATATGTCTACAGTTGGCAAGAGAAGTAGGGAGCAAGGATGAAATTAGCAACCAAGAAAAATGGGACTCGCGACGGACTATTGATGGTCGTGAGCCGAGATCTTTCTCGATGTGTCCCTGCAACAGAGATTTTCCACGCACTGCATCTCGCGCCGACGATGCAGACAGCCATGGATCATTGGCAACAGGTCGAATCGTCACTGTCTGAACTTTATGAAGCGCTTAATGAGCAGAGAGTCGAACAGAGCGAACCTTTTGAGGCGGTTGATTGTGAATCGCCACTGCCGCGTGCCTACCAATGGGCGGATGGTAGCGCTTATGTCAACCATGTTGAATTGGTCAGAAAGGCGCGTGGTGCGGAGATGCCAGAGAGCTTTTGGAGCGATCCGTTGATGTACCAGGGCGGTTCCGACTCTTTCATTGGTCCTCGCGACGATATTGAATTTGCGAGTGATGAATGGGGGATAGACTTTGAAGGGGAAGTCGCCGTGATCACTGGTGATGTGCCGATGGGAGCAAATCGAGAGCAGGCAGAAGAGTCGATTCGCTTGTTAATGCTGGTGAACGATGTCTCCCTGCGAGGATTAATCCCAGCCGAGCTAGCCAAGGGTTTTGGCTTTTTCCAATCAAAACCCTCATCTGCATTCTCGCCCGTGGCTGTTACACCAGATGAGTTAGGGCAGGACTGGCATCAGAGCAAGGTGCATCTTCCTCTGATCTCGACCTATAACAACGAGCCGTTTGGTTGTCCCAATGCCGGGGTTGATATGACGTTTGATTTTGCGCAGCTGGTTATGCACGCCTCAAAAACGCGTCCATTGTCGACAGGCACCATCATCGGCTCTGGTACCGTGTCGAATAAACAGGGCACTGACCATGGCACGTCTATTCAAGAGGGTGGTGTTGGCTATTCATGTATCGCAGAGGTGCGCATGATTGAAACCATTCGTGATGGTCAACCTAAGACGCGCTTTATGACCTTTGGTGACTCCATCAAATTGGAGATGTTGAATAGGGAAGGGCAGTCGATCTTCGGTGCCATTGATCAGCAAGTGATTAAGTATCAAGGCTCGTAAGTAGAGGGTAAGCGATGAGTGAAAGGATCAAGCTTTACGGATATTGGCGATCATCAGCGGCTTATCGAGTCAGGATCTGTCTCAACCTAAAACAGCTTAGTTACCAGTCACAATCGATTCATCTGTTGCGTGAAGGCGGTGAGCAGCACAGTGCTGAATATCACCGCTTGAATGCCGCCGAGTTAGTGCCTGTGCTGGTGGACGGTGAAATTTGCCTTAACCAGTCCTTGGCTATCATCCAATATTTGGATGACGAGTACCCATCCAACATAGTGATTCCGACACAAACGCCGCTGCGCTATCAGGCATTGGCGTTAGCTCAAGACATCGCGGTTGATGTTCATCCGCTTAACAATCTACGCGTTCTGCAATACTTAGAGCGAGAGTTAGGCTGTGAGCAATCAGTGAAGGTGAAGTGGATGCATCACTGGATTGGGCAAGGGTTCTCGGCGCTTGAAGAGAAGCTTGCAAAGCATAGAGAGAAGTACGGTTCGTGTCGGTTCAGTGTGACTGATACACCGTCGATTGCTGATATCTGTCTGGTTCCACAAGTGTATAACGCACAAAGGTTTGGAGTAGATATGTCACCCTATCCGCTGATTAACTCGATCGTTGCAGCGTGTAATCAACGGCAGGCCTTTATTGATGCTCTGCCCGAGAACCAAGAGGACGCGGGCAGTTAATCTGAGGGACAAACAGTAACGAGATTGCAAAAGGGGTAGCCGTATGAGCGGTTATCCCTTTTTCGTAATCATTTGCTTTATCTCTTCTAGTACCTCGGCATTGGCGATCGCACCGATGTTCTCGACAGGGTTGCCATTAACGACCTGTTTCACGGCTAGCTCCACCAACTTACCGGAGCGGGTTTTAGGAATGTCACTGATCGCAAAGATTTGGCTCGGGACATGCCTTGGTGAACACGCAGATTTCAACTGACTCTTAATGGTCGTCTTTAAAGGCTCGGTAAGCTCTATTTGTGATTCCAGTTGAACGAATAGCCAGATATCTTCATTGCGCTCAGCCGCTTTGCCAACGGCGATAGAGTCGACGATCCCTTCGATATGATTCACCTGTTGGTAGATTTCCGCCGTACCGATGCGCACGCCACCGGGGTTGAGTGTTGCGTCGCGACGTCCGAAGAATACAAAACCTCGATTGTCGCTCTGCTTTACATCGTCACCGTGGTGCCAAGTATCCTCAAAACGGCTCCAATAGGTGTCGTGATAGCGTTCACCACTGTCATTCCAAAACCCGTTCGGGAAGTTGGGGAGTGAGTTGCAACACACCAGTTCGCCTCGTTGTTCGGTTATGGCCTCTCCGTGACTGCTAAACACTCTTACATCCACGGCTAGGCCAGCAGCTTGGCACTCTCCTCGATAAACCGGAGAGATAGGGTTGCCTAGCACAAAGCAGCCACAAATATCGGTACCACCAGAAATTGACGCGAGATGTAAGTCGGATTTTATCGATTGGCAGACAAAATCGAACTGCTCAGGGTAGAGCACTGAACCGGTAGAGCAGAGAGTTTTCAGCGCAGGCAAAGCGGTGTGCTCTTCAGGGTGAAATGGAACCTTTTCGAGCGCTTCTAAATACTTCGCTGAGGTACCGAAAAGGGTTACGTCGGCTCGCGCAGCCAGATCCCATAATACGCTTGGATTTGGGCACATTGGGTTGCCATCGAATATCACCAAGCAAGCCCCACTCGCCAGTGCAGAAACATGCCAGTTCCACATCATCCAGCCACAGGTGGTGTAATAGAACACGCGATCGTGTGGCTTGATGTCGCAGTGAAGTTGATGCTCTTTCAGGTGGTTGAGCATTGTGCCACCGACGCTGTGCACAATGCATTTCGGTTTGCCTGTGGTTCCTGAAGAGTAAAGAACAAACAGCGGCTCATTAAAGCCCACTTGAGTAAACTCGATGGTTCTAGCTTGGTAAGACGAGATAATCGCTTGCCAGTTTTGGTGAGAGGGTGACGCTGGTGCACTGGCTTTGTTGGCGTAGTTTATCTGACAGACTTGCTCTAACCCTGATATTTGCTGAGAAAGTGCGTGGTTTTTCTCTGACATATCGAAGTGCTTACCATTAAAAGAGTAGCCATCGCAGGTAAACAACACTTTCGGTTGAACTTGTCCAAAGCGCTCTAAAACGCTTTCCACGCCAAAATCGGGCGAGGTTGATGTCCAAGTCGCTCCTAAACTGGTAGCGGCGAGCATCGCGACCACCACCTCTGGTAAATACGGAGTATACGCAGCGACGGTATCGCCTTTCGTCACTCCGCACTCCATCAGCCACTGTTGAATACGAGAGACATCGTCATACAGTGCCTGCCAAGTGTATTGAGTCTGTTCACCCAATTCATTTTCGAACCATATCGCCAGAGTGTCTTGTTGCTGGTGGGTATGCTTAAGCAGGTTTTCAGCGTAATTGAGTTTGGCCTCGGGGAACCACAAGGTATCTCGATTTGGTTGTGACTGCTGCCAACGAGGCTCACCTAAAATGGCGGTATGTTTTCCTTGTGAACCTATCACACCACAAAACTCCCACGTTTGCTGCCAGAAACGCTCTGGTTGCTCAACAGACCATTGATGCAGTGCGGGGTAACCATCAAGACTTAACCCCTGTTGGTTTAGCTGATCCATGTACCTTGTGATGTTCGCTTGAGCAATGCGTTCTGAGCTTGGTTGCCAGATTGGTTCACTCTTATCCATGAGCGCCTCTTCGATAAAAAATTAATAGATTCAGTCTTGTACCGACGATCTCCAAAGTCAAACAATGGCTATCAACACGCTAGCACCTCACTTGTATAGCCTTTGAGTGAACTAGGCTGTGTTATTCCCAATGTTATGCGTTTAAAAACTCATTAAAATCATAAGATTAAAGTTAATGTAAAATAATTGTTACAGGTTTCGTGTTGCTAATCCATCTGTGCAAACTGGCGGTTAAGGGGAGGGCGGATACGCTTAAAGTAGGGAAGCAATTGGAGGGAAGCAGTGACTCATTATCATTCTAAACCTGTCAGCCAAGATGGGTGGGTAGATTGGAACAGCCAAGAAGATGCGATTTGGCATGACTTGGTTAGTAGGCAGCTAAATGTGATCCAAAACCGAGCCTGTGAGGCTTATTTGCAGGGGTTACGCTTATTGGATTTGCCTTTAGACCGAGTACCACAACTACCTGAAATCAATCGAGTATTAGCCTCCACCACAGGTTGGCAGGTAGAACCTGTGCCCGCTTTGATTGATTTCGACCGCTTCTTTGCACTGCTTGGCAGTAAACGTTTCCCTGTCGCGACCTTTTTAAGAACCCGTGACGAGTTCGACTACTTGCAAGAGCCGGACTTTTTCCATGAAATCTTTGGCCACTGCGCGATGCTGACCAATGTCAGTTTCGCGTCGTTCACTGAACACTATGGCCGTTTGGGTCAAGCTGCGACGTCAAAGCAGCGTGCTTATCTTGCTCGCCTATACTGGTTTACCGTTGAGTTCGGTTTAGTCAAAGAGCAAGGACAGACCAAAATCTATGGTGGTGGGATCCTGTCATCGCCAGCAGAAACACTCTACGCATTGGAAGAGTCAAGCGTTATTCGAGAAACGTTCGATCTTCAGACTGTACTCAGAACGCCTTATCGAATAGACATCATGCAACCTAAATATTTTGTTATTGATGGTTTAGCGCACTTGTTTCAGTTAAGCCAACAAGACCTCATCGCTCAAGCCGATTTAGCTCGTCAGTCTGGGCTATTACCACCACTTTTTGAACCAAAGGAAGCGACACATGCTGAATGAATTAAAATGCGAAGCCTGTACCAGTGATGCCAAAGCGTTGAATGAATCAGAGCAACAGACTCTACTAAAAGAGCTGCATGACTGGGAGATTGTCATCAGAGAGGGCATTCCGCAGTTGGAGAAAACCTATCGCTTTAAGAATTTTAAGCTGGCATGGGCGTTCAGCAATCAAGTCGCAGAATTGGCTGAAGAAGAGTTTCATCACCCCTCAATATTATTGGAATGGGGCAAAGTGACCGTGACATGGTGGAGTCACTCCATTAAGGGGCTCCATAACAACGATTTTATCTGTGCTGCCAAATGCGATGAGTTCAGACCAGATGTCTAACAAGGATATTGTTGACGAGTTGCGTCAAGCATTTAGGGGATTTGTGATTTATTTGTGATGAGAGTGCCATCATCGCTTAAATAGGCAAGCTAGGGGCTCTGTATGAGCTTCTTTCTTACTGAATTATTCTTATAATATTGGTTTTACTAGAGCCCTATATGCTATATTTCTCGGCCAAGTTTACTACAGACTGAGGCTGAAAATGTCTATCAACCTTTCACTCCTTCCACCCGATGAGAAAAATAAGATCGAGCTGGATAAGCAGGCTTCATTCCTCGTATGGCAATTGAAGCAGGCAAAATGTGGCCCTGAAGCCATTGTTGAAGAAGCAATGAAGCTCACCGACCCGCAAGAGAAAGCTTGGTTTGATCAGTCTGTAGAGAAATACAAACAGGTAATGGGTGTCGCATAATTGCAGACCACGCTTACCCCAGCAATGCCGCAGAATTGAAATGATGCGGTTTTTTGCTAGAATTTGCCCCGTTAATTGAATCAGAGAGAAGATCCCGATGGGAAGAAGTTTTGAAGTGCGTAAAGCCTCTATGGCGAAAACAGCAGGCGCAAAAATTAAAGTTTATTCCAAGTACGGTAAAGAAATTTACATGTGTGCGAAGAATGGCGGTTCAGATCCAGATATGAACCTATCGCTTAAGCACCTGATTGCTAAAGCGAAAAAAGACCAAGTACCTGCACACGTTATCGACAAAGCGATCGATAAAGCAAACGGCGGTGGTGGTGAAGACTACGTACCAGCTCGTTACGAAGGTTTCGGCCCTGGCGGCACAAGCGTAATCGTTGACTGTCTAACAGATAACGGTAACCGTACTTTCCAAGACGTTCGCCAATGTTTCGTTAAGACTGGTGCGAAAATCGGTGTTGAAGGTTCTGTTTCTCACATGTTCGCTCACCAAGCGGTATTCCAATTCAAAGGCGAAGATGACGAGATCATCCTAGAAACGCTAATGATGGAAGACGTAGACGTAACTGACGTTGAGCTAGAAGATGGCGTAATCACTGTATTCGCTCCAACAACAGAGTTCTTCAAGACTAAGACTGCACTAACAGCTGCTTTCCCAGATCTAACACTAGACGTTGAAGAGATCACGTTCGTACCTCAAACTCACACGCCTGTAGCGGGTGATGATGCAGTGAAATTCCAGAAGTTCCTAGACCTTCTAGATGACTGTGATGACGTACAACAGGTTTACCACAACGCTGAGCTGTAATTCTGCGTTGTCGTGACAGTTCACTGAGCTGTCATTTGAATACTAAAAACCGAGCCACGTGCTCGGTTTTTTTATGTTTGCGATTTTACCTTGATCATTGTTCCGCCGGAACGATGAAAAAATCGGTGCTTTTTGGCTTTAATCATTACAAAAAACATTCGTCGACTCCCTATTCATCACACAGCCCTACTTGAGACGGTTGTGATTCTCTTGGCTTACATATCCACTCTGCGAGCTTTTTCACTTTTGGCAGTAGCGTAAGGCTAAGTACCAGTGCACATGGCCACGCCAACAAAAAGCTGTTTAGCCATACTGGTGGCCAATCGTGGCTGAAGCCCATCTTAGTGCCTGAAATAATGCCTGACATCAGTACTGCCATGACCAGTGAAGAGAGTGTCGCAGTGACATAGTGAAGTTTTTTATTCATCTCTGCTCCTAATGATTTTTCTTGTTTGTTGGGTTAAGGTTACTCTTATCCACAAATGAGAAAAATAGGCATATAAAGAACTATGAATTCCATATATGGAAACATTGATGATCTGTTTTTATTCTGTGCTGTGGTAGAGAAAGGCTCTTTGCTGTCTGCCTCACGTTCACTGCAGCTTCCTGTCTCAACCATGTCCCGCCGTTTATCTGCTTTAGAGGAGCGGCTTGGGATTCGCCTGCTTGAGAAAAAAGGGCGAGAGTTGGTTGCGACTGAGGATGGCGAAGCGGCGTTTCAATCCCTCAGTAGCGGCATGGAGTCATTGCAAGCTGGTTTTTTGGATCTGCTCAAAGGCAAGGATGTGATTCAGGGCAAGATTAAGCTGACCGTCCCACACAATTTTTATGGCAGCTTTCTGAGCAACACGATCGAGAATTTTCTGATTCAGTACCCTAAGGTGCAATTGGACTTAGTCTTGAGTCAGCAACATTTAGTCCCAGAAACGGATCGTGACTTGCTGGTGACCTTTAATGTCTCCAACTTGGAAGGGATGATTGCGCGCCCCCTATTTAAAGCCAAGCACGGCTTCTTTACTAGCCAGAAATACCTAGAGCGCAGAGGTGCCATAACCACCCCAGAACAGTTGGCGCAGCAAGATTGGGTTAGTGTTGACCATGTTACGGACATTCCGCTCTATAAAGGAGATACCCTGGAGCGCAATATCAGCATTCAGCCCAAGTTTGTGGTCAATGATATCCACCGAGTCGCTGAAGCAGTTGAGAATGGCTTAGGTGTCGCTTCGCTGCCGTTTCGTCATATCTCACCCAATATGGACCTCATTCAACTTTTACCTGAATACCATCGAGGTGACCGACAGGCATATTTAGTGTACAAAGAGAGAAAATATCAGCCTAAGGCGTTGACGCTACTGATTAATGCACTGATCGAGAGCATTCGATCTTTTCACAATGAAGCGCCCGCCTCATAAAAAGGAGCAATAAATGAAAGTAAGTTTTATCGGACTGGGTGTAATGGGTTTCCCAATGGCAGGTCACCTAGTTAAAGCCGGTTTCGAAGTAACGGTATTTAATCGTACTCACAGCAAAGCACTCGATTGGGCTGATAAATACCAAGGTAAAGCCGCTGAGACCGTTGCGGAGTGTGTAGCAGAAGCTGACGTAGTGTTGGTTTGTGTCGGCAACGATGACGACGTTCGCAGTATGACGACCAGCGAAACAGGTGCATTGGCGGCGATGAAGCCAAACGCGATCCTTGTCGACCACACCACGACGTCTGCACTGTTATCGGAAGAGCTTGACGTTGCTGCTAACAAAGCTGGCGTTCGTTTTATGGATGCGCCAGTTTCAGGCGGTCAAGCGGGCGCAGAAAACGGCGTGCTAACCATCATGTGTGGTGGTGAGCAAGAGCTATTCAATGATCTTCAACCTGTATTCGACGCTTACGGCAAGTCATCCGTTCTTATGGGTAAGGTCGGCCAAGGTCAACGCGCGAAAATGGTTAACCAGATCTGCATTGCAGGTGTGCTGAACGGCCTGTCTGAGGGCTTAGTGCTGGCTGAGAAATCAGGCTTAGACATTCAAACACTGGTTGATTGCCTTAAAAACGGCGCTGCTGGCTCATGGCAGATGGAGAACCGCGCGGTGACGATGTCGGAAAACAAATTCGACTTTGGTTTTGCTATCGACTGGATGATCAAAGACTTAGGCTTCTGCTTGGATGAAGCTGAGCGCCAAGGCATTCAACTTCCATTGACGGAAAAAACCAATAATGCTTACAAAGCTTTATCTGCTCAAGGCGAAGGCCGCATGGATACTTCGGTATTGATGAAGGCTGTGGTTGAAGAGACGAAGAAGTAAAAGTCATAAAAGCTTCGTTCAGATAACTAAAAATAGCCGCTAATCAGCGGCTATTTTTGTTTGTGTGAACGTAGGGATGCAATGAAAGAGTTAGAACTGAAACTCACTATTGGACAGATACGCGTTAGATTTTGAGCTCTAACGTGTTCGATATTGATTAGAAAAAGTATCTTGAAGCCTTAAATGCTTGTTATGCGCGTTACCCAGCTCTTGCGCCATTTGGCATTTGTGTTTCTGGACAAGCTAGGCACGGTTGCAATTTGTCTTCATAGCCAATGTCAAACAACATGCCTTGAGACACTTCACCTGCCATCTTTCGTTCAGGCAAGTTCACAACAAATAAAGCTTGCTTACCTTCTATTTCTTTCGGGTTTTCACGCTCTTGCTTTATACCAGCTAAGATTGAACGTTTATGGTCACCAAAGTCGACTGTAAGTTTCATGAGCTTATCAGACTTAGCTACTTCGCTGACTTCCTCGATTAGGCCAACTCGAATGTCAACTTTTGAGAAGTCATCAAACGTGATTTCATCTTTGATTGGGGCATATTTCATACATCTATCCTTAAATTTGTCCGGAGCGCATAGACATAATGCCCCCCACGAGGTGCTAGCCTCCAATATCGTGGGTTAGCTAAAAGCCAGAGCCATAATTAGTGCGTCAAACAACTAAATTTGGAGGCTAGCATGAGTAACGATAGCATAATATTCATT
>NZ_JAHGAN010000070.1:0-8829 GCF_030248625.1 Vibrio sp. D420a
TCTCGAATCTCGAATCTCGACCCTAGCTTTTCTCTCTCAAACGCCAGCCGATTACTAAACTCAATAGCACCCAAACGTAAAGTGGCCACGTGCCTACAATACGATAAGGTGTTTGACCATCGGTAGAGATAAGCTCAGCCTTTAACACTGCTGTCTCGAACTGAGGCACTTGCTCAACGATTTTGCCTTTGTGGTCAGTTACCGCCGTCACACCGTTATTAGTCGAGCGAATAACTGGCTTACCAAGCTCTAGAGCACGCATTTGCGCGATCTCCATATGCTGAAGTGGACCAATTGAACTGCCAAACCACGCATCGTTAGAGAGCGTTAAAATGAAGTCTGTCTCTTCGGTCACGTTCTGACGAACCTGATCATTGAAGATGATTTCGTAACACAGTGCAGGTGCTAGGTGGCGGCCATTCGCCGCGATGTTTGGCTGAATGAAATCACCGCGACTAAACGACGACATTGGCAAGTTGAAGAACGGCGCCAGTGGACGCAAGATGTCTTCAAACGGCACAAACTCACCAAACGGAAGTAGGTGGTGTTTGTGGTAGCGCTCACTTGGGTCGTAGCTGTACTCCCCATATGGATTTACCCCAAGAGAGAGAATACTGTTGTAGTACTTTTTGTCTTCCGATTGATTGAGCACACCAGTGATGATCGAGCTGTTATTCATCTTCGCCGCGCTATCAAGGTTGCGAAGGAAGGATGGTATCTCAACCTCAAATGCTGGGATTGCGGCTTCTGGCCAGATGATGATATCTGCACCCCAGTTATCACGGCTCATGTCTGTGTACTTCATCATGGTCGGCCAACGCTGGCTTGGTAACCATTTTAAGTCTTGGTCGACGTTCCCCTGAATGAGTACGACTGATGTGGTTTTGTCTGGATTCGGTGTCACCCAGTCAATGTTTCGAATGCCAAAACCTGCACTCAATAAAACCACAGGAATCAACCCCACGCTCCAGGCTCGATTAATCGCCGTATAAGCCAGTGCACTCGCCGAAACGATAACGGCTAGGGTAATCAGTTCCACACCACCAATCGGTGCAAATGAGCCAAAAGGAGACTCTATTTGGCTATAGCCAAGCCATAACCACGGGAAACCTGTCATAACCCAGCCGCGCAGCCAATCTGTCACTAACCATAAGGCAGGTGCAGCAAGGAAAAAGCGAGTGAGGTTATTGTTAGGGAAGAAGCGGTTGAGTACCCACGCGAATAGACCCGTATAAATGGCGAGGTATCCAATAAGCAAGCCCATTAGGAATAGGTTAGCGGCTAGTGGCATGCCTCCAAACCCGTCAATACTGACGTAGACCCAGCTGATGCCAGTAGCAAACTGACCAAAGCCCCACGCGTAACCTGTCCACAGTGCACTCTTGGTGCTTTGCTTGTGCAATAGGATTAACAGAATAGCTGGGCTGAGAATGGCGATAGGCCAGAAGGAGTAGGGAGCGAACGCAAGGGTTGTGATAGCGCCAACAAAAACGGCCGCAAGCGGCCGTAGTAGGCGATGAATAAATGGTTTAGTCATCTAAATTATGTCATCTCTTTAGAGAGAAGTTGTTATTCTTCGATAGTTGGAAGAGGTTGCTCGTCTGGGATAGTCACCTGTAATTGAATCACACGGCGGTTATCTGCAGAGGTCACTTTGAAATGGTAGTTTTCAATTTCTACAATTTCACCGCGAGTCGGCAGGTGCCCAAAGGCTGTCATCACCATACCACCAACAGTATCTACTTCGTCGTCACTAAAGCTGGTTCCAAATGTGTCATTGAACTCTTCAATAGTGGTTAAAGCTTTTACTGAGAAGGTATGCTTGCTCAGCTTACGAATGTCTAACTCTTCTTCATCGTCGAACTCGTCTTCAATTTCACCAACGATTTCTTCGAGGATATCTTCAATGGTTACAAGACCCGATACACCGCCGAACTCATCGACAACGATAGACATGTGGTAACGCTCTTCACGGAACTCCTTGAGTAGGCGGTCAACACGCTTACTTTCTGGAACAACAACCGCAGGGCGAATCACTTGCTCAATGTCGAATGGGGCGCTGTCTGAGCCCAAATACTTAAGTAGGTCCTTCGCTAAAAGAATGCCCTCTACATGGTCTTTATCTTCACTGATCACTGGGTAGCGAGAGTGTTGAGCATCAGTAATCAACGCAATCAATGTATCTAAGTCATCGGTGCGTTCAACTGTGACCATTTGAGAACGCGGTAGCATGATGTCACGCACGCGCATCTCAGAGATTTCCATTACACCCTCAAGCATGTCGCGAGTGTCATGGTCAATTAGGTCATTAATTTCAGAGTCGCGGATTACATCTACGAGCTCTTGGCGGTCTTTTACCTCGCCTTGAAATAGTTGGCCTAGGCGTTCAAAGAAGGACTTTCTACTCGGACCTTCAGATTTTTTACTTCCCTCAGAAGTGGGGGGGTTACCTTCGTTCATGATTTCTCAAAAAATAACGCTATCAGAAGTGTGATAGCACACATAACAACTCAGATACCAATAGTGTTTCAAGGTTCGTGGAGCTGCTGTTTCTCTGCAATCTATCTTCCTAGAATCGGTTTACTTTTCTAGGATGTAAGGGTCTTCGTACCCCATAGCTTGCATGATTTCTGTCTCGAGTGACTCCATCTCTTCAGCTTCATCATCTTCGATATGATCATAACCTAGCAGATGCAGACTGCCATGTACAACCATATGAGCCCAGTGTGCTAACAGAGGCTTGTTTTGCTCTGCTGCTTCTTTTTCTACCACTTGGCGACAAATGATGAGATCACCTAAAAGATCGAGCTCAATGCCCGGAGGCGCCTCGAACGGGAAAGACAACACATTGGTTGGCTTGTCTTTTCCGCGATACTCATGATTCAGCTGGTGGCTCTCTTCCGTATCAACGATACGAATGGTCAGTTCCGCATTCTCTTGGAATTGTGGAATGGTTTTATCCAACCATTGCTGAATGTCTTGCTCAGTCGGTAAGCCTTGTTCATCTTCGACTGCTAATTGCAGGTCTAGTTCAATAGACATCTATTTATCACCTTGTTCTGCAACGACAGAGCTATTTTGTGTTGCTAATTGTTTCTCAGCTGGCTGTTGAGCCTCAAGCAGTTTGGCCTCACGCTCTTCACGCTTACGACGTTCAAACTCTTTACGCTCTTTTTGGTCTTTCGCTTCCCATTTCTCATACGCGTTAACGATACGAGCAACAACTGGGTGACGAACCACGTCTTCAGACATGAAGAAGTTAAAGCTGATGTCATCGACTTCGCTCAGTACTTCTGTTGCATGACGTAGACCAGACTTCGCACCACGAGGTAAATCGATTTGGGTGATATCACCCGTGATTACCGCTCGCGAGTTGAAGCCAATACGAGTCAGGAACATTTTCATCTGTTCAACAGTCGTGTTCTGGCTTTCATCAAGAATAATGAAGGCATCGTTCAGAGTACGACCACGCATGTACGCAAGAGGTGCAACCTCAATCACGTTACGCTCAATCAGTTTCTCAACACGTTCAAAACCCAGCATCTCGAACAGTGCGTCATAAAGAGGACGCAAGTAAGGATCGACTTTCTGGCTTAAGTCACCTGGAAGAAAGCCGAGTTTCTCGCCAGCTTCAACTGCTGGACGTGTTAGTAGAATACGACGGATTTCTTGGCGCTCAAGTGCATCTACTGCTGCTGCCACCGCTAGGTAAGTCTTACCTGTACCTGCAGGACCAATACCAAAGCTGATGTCATGAGTGACCATGTTCATTAGGTATTGCGCTTGGTTTGGCGTACGTGGCTTAATCACGCCTTTCTTAGTCTTGATGAACACTTCTTTGCCGTGCTCAATACTTGACTCAGTTGTTTGTTCTAAGACACCTGACTCTTTAATCGCCAGATGGATTTGCTCTGGTTCGATATCTGGAATATTACCTTTCACCGGAGCAGACTCAACATACAGACGCTTAACGATCTCAAGCGCAGCTGCAGCCGTGTGAGGCTTGCCGACGATAGTGAAAAAGTTGCTGCGGTAGTTGATCTCGACACCTAAACGGCGTTCGAGGTGTTTAATGTTGTCATCGAATGGGCCACATAGGCTTGCAAGGCGACGGTTATCTGCTGGTTCTAGATTGATCTCTAGGGTAACGATTTTATTGCTCAAATTAGCCTCTCATTTTGTGCCACCCACTCTTTTTCAATAAACAAAGAGCAAGAAGCCCGATTGGGACCGGGCTTCTAGTGGCGATTTCCCTATTTCTAAGATGGTCACTTAGTTAGGTAATTTCAAGCTTTGTAGTTCAGCTTTGTGCTGAATCTAGATGTTTCGCTTACGGCGTAAATGTTGCTACACCTAGCTCGTCTTCACGTTTGGTGTTCGCCATCATCTGAGTTGGAGAGATGATAGTACGTAGGTCCATGTCTTTTTCTGTACGAACCAGTTCACCACGTAGAGAGTTAGCGAATACATCAGTGATCTTCACATCAACGAATTGACCGATAAGGTCTGCACTGCCTTCGAAGTTAACAACACGGTTGTTTTCAGTACGCGCGCGAAGCTCCATTAGGTTCTTCTTAGACGGACCTTCCACAAGAACGCGTTGTTCTGTATCAAGCATCAGACGCGAGTAGCGCATTGCTTGAGAGTTAACCACTTGTTGTAGTTCGTATAGACGCTCTTTTTTCTCTTGCTCAGGCACGTCACATGGGTAATCTGCAGCAGGTGTACCTGGACGAGGAGAGAAGATAAAGCTGAAGCTCATATCGAAATCTACGTCTTTGATCAGTTTCATCGTTGCTTGGTGATCCATTGCTGTTTCACCTGGGAAGCCAACAATAAAGTCAGAACTGATTTGAATATCAGGACGAGCTTTACGTAGCTTACGAATGATCGACTTGTATTCGATAGCTGTGTGAGGGCGCTTCATCATCGTTAGGATGCGGTCACTACCACTTTGTACTGGTAGGTGCAGGAAGCTCACAAGCTCTGGCGTATCTTCGTATACAGCGATGATATCGTCAGTAAACTCAAGTGGGTGGCTCGTTGTGAAACGGATACGGTCGATACCATCGATAGAAGCTACAAGGCGAAGTAGCTCTGCAAATGAACAGATGTCGCCTTCGTGCGTTGGACCACGGTACGCGTTTACGTTTTGGCCTAGTAGGTTTACTTCACGTACACCTTGGTCTGCAAGTTGTGCGATTTCAAATAGCACGTCATCCATTGGACGGCTAACTTCTTCACCACGAGTGTAAGGTACAACACAGTAAGTACAGTACTTAGAACAGCCTTCCATGATAGAAACGAATGCTGTTGCACCTTCAGCGCGTGGTTCTGGTAGACGGTCAAATTTCTCGATCTCTGGGAAAGAGATGTCCATTACTGGCGCTTCATCGCTCAGAGATTGTTTGATCATCTCTGGTAGGCGGTGCAGTGTTTGGGGGCCAAAGATTACGTCAACGTATGGCGCACGCTCACGAATGTGGTCGCCTTCTTGAGTCGCTACACAGCCACCCACACCG
Organism: Vibrio sp. D420a; assembly: GCF_030248625.1. NCBI lineage: Bacteria > Pseudomonadati > Pseudomonadota > Gammaproteobacteria > Vibrionales > Vibrionaceae > Vibrio > Vibrio sp. D420a. The sequence continues at coordinate 5,523 of NZ_JAHGAN010000070.1, forward strand.
ATCACAACACCGTCTTTTTTGTCTTTTAGCGTTTTCCAACGACCAAGCTGGTGGAATACTTTCTCTTGCGCTTTTTCGCGGATAGAACAGGTATTCAGTAGTAGTACATCTGCTTCCTCAGGTACTTCTGTTAGCTCATAGCCATTTGCGGCATTTAGCAGGTCAGCCATTTTTGATGAATCGTATTCATTCATCTGGCAGCCCCAAGTTTTAATTAGCAGTTTCTTACTCATGTTTTGTTCGCTCGATCGTTAGTTTAATTTAAGGGAGCAAATCGCCCAGTGTTAATCCGCGGTTATGGTCTCTATTATAGCTTCTAAATATGGCTAAAATAGCTCTACCCTAACAGCAAGCGGCGTATTGTACTGGTTTCAAAACCGACTGACTAGTGGTCTAGCAAAATCTCTTATGTAGTGGTTTTTATTCTCGTTGAGATTGTTAGTTATTTCGAGAAACACTATACGCAGCAAGGGATTGTCCATTTTGAGATTAAGGTTTTTGGTTACAAGTAAGTTGTGAAAACGTACAATCAAAAACAGTCATTGAATCAAACTGATAAGTACAAAATATGAACAGTTACGATATTGTGGTAGTCGGCGGTGGTATGGTTGGTGCAGCAACCGCTATCGGATTTGCGCAGCAAGGTATGCGTGTCGCGGTGATCGAGGGATTTGCCCCGCAAGCTTTCGAAAAGACACAACCTATGGACATTCGTGTCTCTGCGATCTCTCAAGCCTCGGTGGATCTGTTAGATTCGCTAGGTGCTTGGGATGCAATCGAGAATATGCGAGTTTGCACGTATAAACGCTTAGAGACTTGGGAACATCCAGAGTGCCGTACGCGATTTGACGCTGCATCTTTAGAGTTACCTCGACTAGGCTATATCGTTGAAAACCGCCTTATCCAACTTGGGTTGTGGGCGCAGTTTGAACGCTATGACAATATTGAACTGTTATGCCCAGAAAAGCTCGATACCATTGAGTTTGGTGAAACGAACACTGTGGTGTTGCAGTCGGGCTTGCGTCTATCAGCTAAATGGGTTGTTGGTGCAGACGGCGCGAATTCGGCTGTTCGTCAGCAAGCGGGAATTGGTATCACGGCTTGGGATTACCGCCAACACTGTATGCTGATCAATGTCGAAACGGAGCTTCCTCAGCAAGACATTACTTGGCAGCAATTTCTACCAAGTGGCCCTCGTTCTTTTTTACCTTTGGCGTCGCTTACTGAAGAGGGTAAGGAAGTGGGGCAAGGCTCTTTGGTTTGGTACGACAAGCCGTCACGTATTAAGCAATTGTCAGCAATGAATCCAGAGAAGCTGCGTGCAGAAGTGTTAAGTCACTTCCCTGCGGAGTTGGGTGATATTAAAGTGCTTCAATCGGGCTCTTTCCCATTAACCCGTCGACATGCTCAGCGTTACGCTCAGAACAACTGTATCTTGGTCGGAGATTCTGCACACACCATCAATCCTCTGGCTGGTCAAGGAGTTAACCTAGGCTTTAAAGATGTGGCAGCTCTAATCAGCCTGACCAAAGAGCAGGGTGAGTTAACAGACTCTGTCGCAAGAAGCTACGAGGTTAAAAGAAGAGGGGATAACCTCATCATGCAGAGTGGTATGGACTTCTTCTACAAAACGTTTAGCAATGATCTTGGCCCACTTAAGTTTGTTCGCAATGCCGCATTAAAGCTTGCAGAGAACTCTGGACCAATTAAAAACCAAGTATTGAAGTACGCTTTGGGGCTGTAGTTTATAGTCTCGTACAGCTAAAAAAGTAAAGGAGAGCCAATGCTCTCCTTTTTGATATCTGCTACTCACTATACTTGTTGTGTTACACAAACCGGCGAACCTACTTCCAAAGAATGACCGCTGTAGTTTAAAGAGCCGTCTAGTTTATTGCGTTTGAAAGAGGTGAGATTGTTGGAGTGTTGATTTGCCGTGATTAGCCACTCTCCATCATCGGTAATATGAAAATCACGAGGGAAGCTGCCTTCAGTACGATAGCTATCTACGAAAACCGGCTTTTGATTCACTGGGTCGAGTTTAAAGTGACTGATCTTTGATTGATGTCGGCAAGAGACATAAAGATGCTGCTCATCTGGCGATAGCTTGATCGCTGCGGCCGCTTCTCCTTTTTCTGTATTAGGAAGCGCATCCATTTCCTCGACAATATGCCAACGTCCAACGGTCTTCTCTAGCATTAGAATCGTTTCAGATAGCTCACAGACAGCATAGGCTTTGTCTTCAGACTTATTGAAAACCATATGACGAGGCCCATTGCCCGCAGGAACTTGAATAGATTGCACTGGCTGTTCCAAAAACTCCTCTTGCTCCTCATCGAAGCAGTAGAAGTTGATGCGATCGGCACCAAGATCAACGGTGACAAACTGTGGCGAGTGCGTTAAGAACAGCGACTGATGAGCATGTGGCCCTGTTTGCCTATCTTGGTTAGGGCCTGAACCTGACATTTTTAGTGTTTTAATTCGTTTATCGATGTTGCCATTGATACCCAAACTAAAAATATCGAATGTGCCGGAAGAGTATTGAGAGGTGATGGCAAACTTATGGTTAGGATCTATCGAGATATGGCAAGGGTGACCCCCCAATATGTACCCAGAGTTGGATGGGACGTTTGAATCTGTCTCTGAGACGTGAAATAGCTGAGGTTGGGACTGTTGGTCGATTTCAGATGCGGTATAGATGCCCAGCTTTGTAGAGACAACAAAAGAGGGGTTAATGCACTTTGCGATCAGTTGTGGAGGGTTCAGCTTACCTGTTTCCAGATCTAACTGAGTTTGATATACACCTTGGCTTCCATTTGGATCTTCTGTGTAGCAACCGATGGTTAAAGGGAGAGTTCTCATAGCGCTGTCATACTCGATGTAAAAGTGGAGCCGACATTGTCTTATAAAAAGATAACTAAGTGCTGAATCTAGGGGAAATACTTGGTGATGTGGTTAGCAGATTTGTATATTTCAGATAAAAGAAAACCCAGCTAAAAAGCTGGGTCTCTAATGATGGTGCGGAAGGAGAGACTTGAACTCTCACACCTTGCGGCGCCAGAACCTAAATCTGGTGCGTCTACCAATTCCGCCACTTCCGCATCAATTTTTTAGTTAGAGAGATGATTGGTGAATCTCAATAACGTTGTATTTGATTGTTTCACGTGTCAATCACACACTCTTCGTTTCCGAAGAAGAATAATGGTGCGGAAGGAGAGACTTGAACTCTCACACCTTGCGGCGCCAGAACCTAAATCTGGTGCGTCTACCAATTCCGCCACTTCCGCAAAAATTCTGTAGTCATACCGAT
>NZ_JAHGAN010000071.1:0-9145 GCF_030248625.1 Vibrio sp. D420a
AAGATTTTGTCGACTCATGAATACTGATTACATTCCCTATTCTTTCGAATAGTGACTGTGAATTGACTGTGCTCTAAATTGGTTTTCACTTTAAAAAGTGAAATCAAACAGCTCAAGGCTGTACCAATTCGAATTGGTCACTCAGTTCATTGAAATCATTTTGATACCGAAGTATCTGTTTGCCTTTGCTTATAAAAGCGAAAACAAACTTAGTGATATTCATCAACGAGTGCCCACACAGATTGATAGGTTTAAATTGTTAAAGAGCTTCTCTTCGTTGTGACTTGCATCACTTCGGAAGAGGCGGCCATTCTAGCGACTTAATTCTCAGTGTCAAACACTTTTTGAAAATTAATTTATACTTTCTAAAAGTAGAAGCGAAATATCGCTTTAAGCTAGTTGCCGAACTAACATTCTTCGCTGAAGCCTTGTGGCGTCTGCCGTGTCAGTGAGGCGGCATTATAGAGATGTTCCTCACATTGGCAAGCTTTAATTCAAGAAAATTGCAAAAATAACGCTTAAGTGCAGAAATAACATTCAAAGCCATATTTATGCAAGTTTAACCCCAATTGAACTACAAGCTACCCACAGAGTTATCCACAGCTGATGTTTTTTTGTATTCTACAAACATAAAAAAAGCTGCTTAAAAGCAGCTTTTTCAACACAAGATGGATTAAATACCGGAACCGTACTGCTCACCATCATCTTCATGAAGACCACATTCGCGTTTCAAACCATTAAATCGCGTTTCTTCTTCGGTCATACCCGGCTCCCACTTCTTAGTAGTGTGAGTGTCACCAATGGATAGGTAGCCTTCTTCTCGTAGTGGGTGATAACTCAAACCATGCTCTTCTAAGTAATAATGAACATCTTTATTACTCCAGTCGATGACAGGCAAGAACTTAAACACACCGTTTTGGATAGAGAGAATAGGAAGGTTTGCACGAGACTTAGATTGCTCTCTTCTCAAACCCGAGAACCAAACCCCAGCATCAAGCTCATCCAGTGCACGCCTCATTGGCTCGACTTTATTCAGCTTGTTGTACTTTTCTATCCCTTCTAAGCCTTGCTCCCATAACTTGCCGTATTGCGCTTCTTGCCAATTCGGGCTCTGTTTCGCTCTAAAGACTTGAAGATTTAATGTCAGCTGCTGACTTAACTCATCAATAAAGCGGTACGTTTCAGGGAAAAGGTAACCAGTATCCGTCAAGATCACTGGAATGTCCGGTTTCGCTTGGGTCACAAGATGAAGCATTAACGCCGCTTGAATACCAAAGCTAGATGAGACAACGTGATTGCCTTCTAGATTCTCTAGTGCCCACTTAACTCTTTGTTGAGCGGTTAGCGTCTCTAACTCAGCATTGATTTCTGAAAGACGGAGGATTTGCTCCGTCTTGGTTAATGCAAGCAGATCTGCCAACTTCAATTTGGAAGTCACAGAATTATGCATGTAAATCCCTCTTAGAAATAATCACTTCTTCAATGATGCCGGCGCGAATGGTGAAATCACCGAACCCCTCACCCTCTTCTCTTTCATTTGCCCAACGAGCCACCAGCTCATCGATCTCTTGAAGGATTTGTGCAGAGGTAATGTTCTCTTTATACATCTTAGGAATTCGTGTACCCGCTCGGTTACCACCTAAGTGCATGTTGTAGCGACCCGGAGCCTTACCCACTAGACCAAGCTCCGCTAGCATCGCTCGACCACAACCATTTGGACAGCCTGTAATACGCAGGATAATGTTGTCATCTTCCGGTAAGCCGTGCTTCTTAAGAATGCCTTCCACATCAGTCACAAACTCAGGAAGGAAACGTTCTGCTTCAGCCATTGCTAACGGGCAAGTTGGGAATGCCACACATGCCATTGAGTTTTTACGCTGCTCGGTTACCGCATCGTCCATCAGACCATATTCACGAGCAAGCTTCTCGATCTTAGCTTTTTGACTCTTTGGCACACCTGCAACAATCAAGTTTTGGTTTGCTGTCATGCGGAAGTCGCCTTTATGGATCTTAGCGATTTCAGCAACACCGGTTTTAAGAGGCTTACCTGGGAAATCCAGTAGACGACCGTTCTCAATGAATAGTGCTAAATGGAATTTACCATCGATACCTTCAGACCAACCGATGCGATCGCCTCGACCAGTAAACTCATAAGGGCGGCTATCAGAGAACTTCACGCCTGCACGTTTCTCAACTTCAGCTTTAAAGACATCAATACCAACACGGTCTAGCGTGTACTTGGTCTTTGCGTTCTTACGGTTAGAACGGTTACCCCAATCACGTTGTGTTGTTACCACAGCAGCAGCCACATCTAATGTGTTTGCTAGTGGTACAAAACCAAAGTCATCAGCTTTACGAGCATAAGTCGACGTATCACCATGAGTCATTGCTAGACCGCCACCAACAAGCACATTAAAGCCCACCAGCTTACCGCCTTCTGCAATTGCCACGAAGTTCAGGTCATTCGCGTGAACATCCACATCATTCTGTGGCGGGATCACTACCGTCGTTTTGAATTTACGAGGTAGATAGTTGCTACCTAGAATCGGCTCTTCATCGGTCGTTTCTAGTTTCTCGCCATCTAGCCAGATCTCAGCATAAGCACGCGTTTTTGGTAAAAGGTGCTCACTGATCTTCTTCGCCCACTCGTAAGCCTCTTGATGAAGCTCAGATTCTACTGGGTTAGTCGTACATAGCACGTTACGGTTTACGTCACCCGCTGTCGCGATCGAATCAATACCGATGCTGTTTAGCGTTTGGTGCATCAACTTGATATTTGGCTTCAAAACACCGTGAAACTGGAACGTTTGACGCGTAGTGAGTCGGATAGAACCATACGAAGTGCTCTCATCCGCGAATTTATCAATGGCTAGCCACTGCTTTGGTGTAATGATGCCACCCGGCATACGTGCACGAAGCATCACATTATGCAGCGGTTCTAACTTTTGCTTTGCACGCTCGTTACGGATATCACGGTCATCTTGTTGATACATACCGTGGAAACGAATCAGCTGGAAGTTGTCTGCAGTAAAGCCACCTGTGATGCGGTCTTGTAGATCGGCTTCAATGGTGCCACGCAGATGATTACTTTCACGCTTTAAACGTTCGTTGTCTGCTAATGGGCCAAGCACTTGGCCTAATACTTCTTGCTCTATTACTTGCTTGCTCATTAGTACACATCCCTTTGGTAACGTTTTGCTTTACGTAGATCGTTAATATATTCTTCAGCTTGCTCTCGGCTCTGCTTGCCTTGTTCTTGTGCGATTGTGATCAGTGCTTCGTTGACATCTTTTGCCATACGAGTCGCATCACCACATACGTATAGGTAAGCGCCATCTTGCAACCACTGCCACACTTGCTCAGCTTGCTCGATGAGACGGTCTTGAACGTACACCTTCTCTTGCTGGTCACGACTAAATGCCACATCAAGCTTGGTTAACGCACCTGACTTCAAGTATTTCTGCCACTCAACTTGGTATAGGAAATCTTGGGTGAAGGTACGGTCACCAAAGAACAACCAGCTATTACCTTCAGCAGCATTGTTGTCACGTTCTTGAATGAAGCTACGGAATGGTGCGATACCTGTACCTGGGCCAATCATGATGATCGGCGTTGCATCATCTTGAGGAAGTTTGAAGTTATTGTTGTTCTCCACGAACACTTTCACTTCACCGCCCTCTTCTAAGCGCTGAGCTAAGAAGCTTGATGCGCCACCTTGACGAGACTCATCACCCTTTTGGTATTCCACTAAACCTACTGTTAGGTGAACTTCTTCATCGACTTCAGATTGGCTTGATGCAATTGAGTAAAGACGCGGCGTAAGCTTGCGTAGCAAACCAACCAGTTCATCAGCAGACAGTTTTGTCTTCTTCTCTGCTAGAACATCGACAACTTGAGTGTTACCTGCATATTCACGAAGCTTGTCTTTATCTTCCACCAGCTTTGCTAGCTTCTTACTGCCCGATAACTCTGCGAACTTAGTCACAAGCTGCGGGTTAGATGCCGTGATCTCGTATTTGCTGACTAGAGCACTATGAATAGAAAGACTCTCACCATCTACATCAACACTCTCTACGCCAGAAAGACCTACTTTCGCTAGAATTTGATTTGCTAGCTCGGAGCTGTTTTCAAACCACACACCTAACGCATCACCCGGTTGGTAAGTAATACCCGACTCGTCCAGATCGATTTCGATATGACGAACGTCTTTACCTGAATCACGACCGGTGATCTTTTGACTGGTAAGCAGTGTTGCTGTGTATGGATTCTGTTTGGTGTAAAGGCTATGACCTGCCGCTTGTTGGCCAACAGGAAGTTGAACCACCTCAGCTTCAGTACCTGAAGAGAGAGCTTCTTTCACTTTCTCAAGTGCTGATGCGCGCCACTCTTCTGCTGGTGCTTCGTAGTCCACATCTAGATCAACACGATCAATAAATGGCGTCGCACCAAGTTTAGATAGGAAGCTATCGAAATCTTTACCGGTTTGGCAGAAGAACTCATAGCTTGAGTCACCAAGACCGATGACACCATATTGTAGGTTCGGTAGCTTAGGTGCCTTCTTTGACTGAAGGAATTCATGCAGCTCAATCGCGTTATCAGGGGCTTCGCCCTCGCCGTTGGTAGATGCAACGAAGATAACGTGTGTTTCTTTCGCTAAGTTCTTACCTTTGTAGTCACTCGCGTCGAACAGCTCAACCGCAATGCCTTGTGCTTTTGCTTCAGACTCTAGTGCTTCCGCGACACCCTTTGCGTTCCCCGTTTGAGAAGCAAAGATGATGCTTAGCTTACCTGCAGGTTTAGCCGTAACCACAGCTGCTGCTTGAGCAATAGGTGCTGCTGCCGCTGAAGGTTGGTTTTGGCTTACACCCCATAGATAACCACTTACCCAAGCAAGCTGTTGCGGTGAAAGTTCTGAAACACTCTGTTGAAGATGACCTAATTGTTGATCATTTAATGGTGCAGCTAAGCCCGGTAGTTCGTTGCTACCTGCTTGTGCGTTATTCTGTGAAGACTCTTTCTTATTTAAAGACATGGTCACGACATCCCTAATCATTGCGTGACGATAGATTAACCACTCCTTTTAATAACAAGAAAGAATAGAAAAGTATGTTTTATAACTTTTTGGAAGTAAAAAGCCGTTGTCGACTTATCTACTGTTGCTGATTTTCGATGCGTACCTGTTGAAATCCGACGGCCATTGCGGACTTTGATGCGAGGTCGAGGTCAGCATAATGGCACTCTTCACCGTGTACATCGGTCAACAGTACAAAGCCGCCGCTCATATGTCGAAACTCCACAACCCAAGCCCCTTCTTGGATTGAGGGCTCTATGATTGCTTCCACCAGCAGATTTTCTCGATATAGAGTACGTAGTTCATTGAGTGTCATATCCCATCCTTTGCTGTGACTCTGCAATACTGTGTCTTTTAATAATAGACGTCGATTGAGGCAATGCATAAGAATCCCCAAAAGTGATGGGAGTACTAACTCATTCCAGATTGGTATATCCAAAACAAAAAAACGCCACTGACAATCAGTGGCGTTTTCATATCATTTAATTCGGCTTATCGCCTGTAGTCGTACAATCGCGATATTAGAAGCGAACTTCTGCACCCGCAAACCAGCCATCAACCATCACGAAGCTCTTACCTAGGTCAGAAGTAAAGAACTCATCAGAGTCTAGATCGATAACGCGGTAGCCGCCACGTAGCGCAACTTGTGTGTCGGCAACTGGGATTCGGTACTGAACACCCGCCATTAGGTCCGTGCTCTTGATACCGCTGCTGTCACCAAACTCCATTGTTCCGATGATATCGAAGTTGGTATCAGGAACATTAATTTCAGCGTTACCGTAAAAGCTCCACGTCAGCTCATCGAAATCTGTTTGAGCACCGCCCGTTTTAGGCTCCACGTAGTTTGAGTTTGAGTACTGAGTGAAAGTCACACCCGCATCAAAGTTCATTAACTTGTGCTCTAGCAGTGTGTAGTAGAAGGTGTAATCGTACTTATCAAAAGCCAATGCATCAGCATCAACTGACGTGTAACGAATACTTGCGTTCGGCAACATTGGGAACTTGTGCTCAAATGCAAAGTACAAAGACGGCGATTGTGAATCATCTTGTCTTACTTCATTAAGCTTTGTACTTCCCCACCACATATCGGCACCGACTTTCGCCGTGTAGAAAGGTTCTTCTTGAGCAGACGTTGTCGAACTTAAAGATAACATTCCCACTAAAGCAATTAATGGCATTTTATTCATTTGAGAGAGCTCCCGTTCCATTGCGTTGTACTAATTCTAAGTACATTCATAGACTAATGAGTAAAATTCTACCACACATATGCACAACGGATGCGATAAACATCCGTTGCGATCAAATTTGACGTTGCCATGACTTTCGAGCAGTAACCCATTAATAACGACGAGGATTAGAGCTGTTCACTACGTTCTTGAAGAACCAAATACCAATCGCGATGACAATCAACCAAGGTAATATTTTTAATACCGCTCCTACCATCCCCAGTACGACCATCACGACGAGTGCAAGTCCTGTTGCTGCTAATACCGTCATAAAGGTAATACCTGTAACCAATAGCGTCGCAACGAAGATAAGAACGAAGATTAATTCAAACATAATGGTCTCCTATGATGACCTGTTTCTCTTAATCTTACTTATTGCAGCTTCCATACCAACACGAAATAAAAATAAAAACCTTAAAAATCAGATAAATAAAAAGCCACACATTTTCATGCATGGCTTCAGATGTCTTTTAAATGGTTAAAATAACCAACAGTGGTAAATTTCGCCTAGGTGATAAACCTAGATATTACACATTCAATTCTTTGGGAATTTTCGCCAGTGCCGTTTGCATCACTTCGATGCCTGCACCTTTCTTATGCGCGTTCTCACTGATGTAACGACGCCACTGTCTTGCACCCGGCATGCTTTGGAACAGACCAAGCATATGACGAGAGATGTGACCTAGACTCGCACCTTTCATCAGTTCTTGCTCAATGTACGGGTACATCTCTTCAACAACCTGCGAACGTTTCTTGATTGGTGTGTCTAAGCCGAAGATCTGCTGATCCACTTCAGCCAGAATATATGGGCTATGGTAAGCCTCACGACCGATCATTACGCCATCTAAGTGCTGTAGATGTTCTTTGGTCTGCTCTAAGGTAGTAATGCCGCCATTCACTGCGATCACTAAGTCAGAGAAATCTTTCTTCACTTGGTAAGCTCGTGTGTAGTCTAACGGTGGGATCTCACGGTTCTCTTTCGGGCTCAAGCCACTCAGCCAGGCTTTACGAGCGTGAATGGTAAATTGCTCACAACCGCCTTTCTCTGAAACCGTTGAGATAAACTTAGTTAGGAACTCGTATGAATCCTGCTCATCGATACCGATACGCGTTTTTACTGTGATAGGAATATCGGTGACTTCTTTCATCGCTGATACACAATCCGCCACCAGCTCAGGCTCAGCCATTAGGCATGCACCAAAGCGACCGTTTTGAACACGATCAGATGGGCAACCTACGTTGAGGTTCACTTCATCGTAACCACGTTCAGCAGCTAACTTCGCACATTCCGCCAAATCAACTGGGTTTGAGCCACCTAATTGAAGCGCCACTGGGTGCTCTTGCTCGCTGTACTCTAGGAAGTCACCTTTACCATGTAGTATTGCGCCTGTCGTTACCATTTCCGTATACAGAAGAGTCTGCTGAGACAGCAGGCGGTGGAAGTAGCGACAGTGACGATCAGTCCAATCGAGCATTGGAGCAACAGAAAGTCTACATGAATGTGTCATGGTAAATACCCTAATTACGAGTCAAACGTACTTATTGGCGCAGCCAACAAAAGTGAAGTCGGCTATTGTAAAGGCTATACCTTGTTTGCGCTATATGATCTTTACCTCACACTTTTATATTTCAACCCATTCACAGAGCCTCTATTTTGACGTCAATAATCAGTTATATCTTGAGTCATGCGGTCATTTTGAGTTACCTTGTCTTATTCAAAGTCATAAGTCACAATACGCTCTGTACCTGACTTTTATTGAAATTAAGGACACCTCGCTGATTTTACTGTCAAAATAGTAAGTAGTTAGAGACGTCCCTTTGTATGGTGAAAAATTTGGACCAAACATTAATAGAGCAAGTTGAAGGGATATGCGCATCACGAGGCGTTCGTTTAACACCTCAAAGAAAGCGAGTGTTTGAGCTTATCTTAGCGAATAAAAAAGCCTCTAGTGCTTATGAGTTACTGGAACAGCTTAAGCAAAGTGAACCTCAGGCCAAACCACCTACTGTATATCGCGCTTTAGACTTTTTGTTGGAACAAGGTTTCATTCACCGAGTTGAGTCAACAAACAGCTTTATTTGCTGCTGCTCTTGTAATGCTCACAAACATTTCTCACAGCTGCTAATCTGTGATAAGTGTGGCAGCGTTATCGAATTGCAAGACGATGACCTGATATCTCAACTCGCTAACAATGCAGACAAGCACGGCTTTCGATTGACCAACCACGTCATCGAATCTCATGGCACTTGCCAAGCCTGCTCGACTGAGCTGAAAGATTAAGATTATAGAAGAACATTATGCGCGCTGAATTTGTAAACCCGTTTTTAGCCTCTCTCATGAATGTGCTGAAAACGATGGCTTCTCTAGAATTGAAGCCACAGAAACCTAGAGTTAAAAAAGATGAAATCGCTCGTGGTGATGTCTCTGGTTTAATCGGTATGGTTGGCCCACAGTCTCGTGGTTCAATGTCGATCACTTTTGATGAAGGCCTAGCGCTAGAAATCATGCAGAACATGCTGGGGGAGCGCCCTAACGGTCTAAACGAAGAAGTTACCGATATGGTTGGTGAGATCACTAATATGGTAACGGGCGGTGCAAAGCGTATCCTTGCTGAAAGTGGCTTCGATTTTGATATGGCAACACCGATTGTTGTATCAGGCAAAGGACACACGATTCGTCACAAGTGTGAAGGCGCGATCATCATCATGCCTTTTTCATCTCAATGGGGTAATGCCTTCATCGAGATCTGTTTCGAATAACAGCATCGAACGTTCGACTTTAAAGAAAGCGAATTGAAAGAAAGGTTGGCTCAGTGCCAGCCTTTTTTATGGTTCTTCGCAGGTTAGC
>NZ_JAHGAN010000072.1:0-2793 GCF_030248625.1 Vibrio sp. D420a
TTCCTGATCCTTTACAAGAAAGAATCGGCTTCCGATGAGAGCAAAGACTTTGTTAAGTTCGTAAGCTCAAAACAGGGCCAAGATCTTATTGAAGAGTACGGATACACTCGAGTGAAATAAGTTTACGTCCAAACGAAAAAGAGAGAGCTAAGGCTCTCTCTTTTTTTATTCTTAAACAACTATTCTGGTTTAGAAGTGCAGTTGAATAACTGAAACAACCACAGCACCTGGGCGGCGTACACCTTCGATCTCAACTCGAATTTCACGTTCAATCTCAAGACCTTTGCGGATAGGAGTCACTTTCGTCAGAGTACTCTTAGCACGCACGTTGTTGCCTGATTTAACAGGGTATGGGAAACGCACTTGGTTTAAACCGATGTTCACCACCATTTTTGCCGTCGGGAATTGCGACTTATCAGGATCAACACTATCTGTTAGACGTGGTAGTAGAGACAGAGTCAAAAAGCCGTGTGCAATGGTTGTTTTGAATGGTGAGTCAGATTCTGCTTTGTCAGGGTTCGTGTGAATCCACTGCATATCTTCCGTTACTTCACCAAACTGGTTAATACGATCTTGGCCTACGTGAATCCAATCACCAGTATGGATCACTTCACCGATCTGCGCAGACAGCTCATCGTAAACCGCTTGTGCTTCAGGTTTTAGCTCGATCGGCTTCTCAACCGGTGCTACTGGTTGGATCGGTGCATCTTCATTGACAGCAGGTTTGTGATGGTCGCGTACCCATGCAAAGAAGTGACTATTTTGCGTGCGGTTCAGAAAGTCGCCCCAGTACTCTCTTAGAGTTGGAGACATCCATTGCATAAACTCTGAGTGTTGTGGCGAAACACTATCACTACGGTGTTTAAATAAATCAATGACCTTCATAAGAACCTCAATGCACAAAATAACGTAATTTAACTCGCTAATTTTGAAACACTTCACAATATTGTGCAAACATTTTCGAGCATACACACGTTCACTGAAAGGTGTTATTTCAATAAATATCAGTCACTTATTTAAAAAACACTATTTTATTAGAAGATCGAGTTTAGAGTAGAGACTCAGCGACATATTTAGAAAATTCGCATATAGGAGAGAATTTATATTCCGTTTGGATATAAAAAAAGGCCTAGCGAATGCTAAGCCTTTTGTTTCATGTGGTTAATTTTAGGTCGCTTTATTCATCATCGAGAGGAATAAGTTTGGTATTTCCACCATGTGCTTTCTCACGTTTACGCTGAACGAACGCATAGAAGCCAGGGATTAGGAAAGTACCTGCTAACAACACACATAGCAGACCACCAATCAATGAAATACCCAATGAGTTTTGACTCACGTGACCAGCACCCGCAGCGAAGATAAGCGGGAAAATACCCAAGATAAACGACCAAGAGGTCATGTTTACCGCTCGGAAACGTAGAGTACCACCCTTCACTGCTGCATCATCGATAGGCACATCTTTCTCTTCACGCTCAACTTTAGCGAATTCCACAATCAAGATTGCGTTCTTCGCCGCCAGCGCTATGAGCAGAACCAGACCTATCTGCGCATACAAGTTAAGTGGTGTGCCGGTTAGATTAAGCGCTAAGAAGGATCCTAACGTGGCCACCGGTACCACCAATATAATCGCAACCGGAATCGTCCAACTCTCGTACTGCGCAACCATGAACAAGTAAATGAAGATCAGAGCCAATGCGAACGCGAAGATAGCTTGGTTACCCGCTAGTACTTCTTGATACGCCATGCCTGTCCACTCGTACTGGTAGCCCTGTGGAAGAACTTCTGCAGCAACACGTTCCATTGCGGCAATCGCATCACCACTTGAGTAACCCGGAGCCGGTTGACCTTGAATCACAGCACTGCGGTACATGTTGTAACGCCATGCAACGTCTGGCTCAAAGATCTGCTCATGCGTTACCAATGTGCTTAGTGGAATCATCTCACCTGATGAAGAACGAACGTGGAAGCGTTGCAGATCTTCCATGCTGCTTCGGTGATCACTGTCGGCTTGCATGGTTACACGGAAGTTCTTACCAAACATGGTGAAGTCATTCACGTACAAAGAACCTAGGTTACCTTGCAGTGTTTGAAAGATTTCAGACAGAGGAATACCTAGCTGCTGCGCTTTTTCGCGGTCGATGTCGACGTAGTAATGCGGTACGTTAGCACGGAAGGTACTGAAGGTACGTGCGATCTCAGGCTGCTGATTGGCTTTCTGAATAACATCGTCCATTACCATCGCAAGATCGCTTCGGCTACGGCCCAAGGTGTCTTCTAGTACAAACTCAAAGCCAGACGCTGCGCCCATACCCGGAACCGCCGGAGGTCCCATCGCAAACACTACCGCTTGTGGCAGTTCCATCGCAGCACGACCGTTGATTCGCTGAGAGATCGCTTGTGCTGAGTGCTCTCCATCAAGTGCATTACGCATATCCCAATCGTGCAGTTTGATAAACAGTGAAGCACCATTTGATGCAGATGCACCCGTCATGAAGGCATAGCCGTTTACTAGCGTCACACCATCAACACCTGGTTCTTGCTCAACCATTTCCAGCAAGTGTTCAGTCACCTCTTCTGTACGAGACAAAGAAGCTGCATCAGGTAATTGCACGTTGACCAGCAAGATACCCTTATCTTCCTGAGGAACGAACGCTGTTGATGTTGTCTTCGAGAAGTAAGTTACCGCTGCCAATGCCACCACGAAGAAGGTAAATAGCAGCACACCTTTCTTAACAAGGAAGCCTGCCACTTGACCGTACTTCTTAGTTACATTTTCTAAACCACGGTTGAATG
>NZ_JAHGAN010000073.1:0-5683 GCF_030248625.1 Vibrio sp. D420a
AATTTGCTTGGCGACCATAGCGTTGTGGACCCACCTGATTCCATGCCGAACTCAGAAGTGAAACGCAATAGCGTCGATGGTAGTGTGGGGCTTCCCCATGTGAGAGTAGAACATCGCCAGGCTCCAAATTTTGTGCTGGTATGGCTCAGTTGGTAGAGCGCACCCTTGGTAAGGGTGAGGTCCCCAGTTCAAATCTGGGTACTAGCACCATTTGTTTTGTTGATTTGATACTTCAAATTAACCACAGAATTTGTTTGACGACCATAGCATTGTGGACCCACCTGATTCCATGCCGAACTCAGAAGTGAAACGCAATAGCGCCGATGGTAGTGTGGGGCTTCCCCATGTGAGAGTAGGACATCGTCAGGCTCAAATTGCTTTAAGCTGAATAGACACTGCGGAGTGGTAGTTCAGTTGGTTAGAATACCGGCCTGTCACGCCGGGGGTCGCGGGTTCGAGTCCCGTCCACTCCGCCACTTATCAGAAAGCCTAGTCTTACGACTAGGCTTTCGTCGTTTCTAGCTATAGATAACTTGGTCTTCGATCTGTGCGCTCTGCTCTCAGTTGATCCGTTATCGTCAATAATCCTACTCTTTGTGCTTAAGCCTCTGTCCAATCATCGATAAATCACGTTTGTTCCTTCATTAGCCGTTTGCTACTTCACGCCCGGTGCCTTAGAGGCTTATAGGGGGGGAATCGAACCGTAGAGTTATCTAGCAAATATGTAGTGCCTATGGTTCATTTTTTAATTAGCCTCATTAGAGGCTTGCTGAGAGTGCTGGAGGGAGATAAGGAAAACTAGGAACTTCGGACATAAAGTGAGTGCGGAGTAAATCTAAGCTCTCCACACGATAAGACGCTTATGTGCATCTAGTTATAATGGGATATCGTCGCTAAGTCCTGATGATCCCAGCTCCAAAAGTTGTTAGGAGTGAGGTGAATTCCGCCAACCCACTTGTCTGCAACTTTACTAGTTCTATTGTGGGTAGACTTGGAGAGGGAGATGCGGTTGTTATACCAATCTTTGCTCTCTGATCTCTGGGCTTGCAAGATGGGCTCAGGGCCCTCAGTTAACGGTTTAATGAGAGCCCAATACATTAGGTCTCCTAAGTATACTAAAGGCTCTAGCTTCATATAGCGTTTAAAGAGTTCATTGAATTCTAGGCCCTCTTCTTCATTTTTTAAGATATCTATAGTCAGGCGTTCCACTAACCCATACTTTGAGTCTATGTGGGGGAGTTCCTGTAAGTGTCTAAATATTACTGCTCTAATATTAGGGAAAAGGCCTTGGTCTACTTTATGGTAGTACTCGACTAGCTTTAAAGGGCTCTTTGAACAGAAAGCCGGCCATAACTCTGTTGCTACTGTTATATGCTCTACAGATACTTTTTTTCGACTATTCCAGAGTGCACGCAGCGCTTCAGGAGGCAGTTGACCTAAACCGATGAACCTTTCTCTACCTGGGAAGGTACTCACCTCGATAATCTCTACCTTAGTAGTATTTTGGTATGAAAGTAGATATAAAGATCTAATCAACATCAATTGATCGTAGTTGTCGTGCTCAACCCATAAAACAATACGTTGATAGTCATTATCTAAGAGCTTACTCGTCGCTTGTTTCGCTTCAGACTTTATTTGCTCAAGCGACTTTTCTACTTCTTTCATCTCAGACAGAAGTCGATCAGATACATATTCTGCTCTGATCGCTGAAAGCGTCTTTTCATCCAGAAATAAAGGGCCGATACATAGCGGTTCTATGTATGGTAGGAAGTCTCCACTGAATCCTGCTTGCTCTAATGTTTGCTGTATATCATGACCGCAACGTACATGTAGGGTTTGTAAGTCATTGTCTAGAGCGGGTAGAGGAGCGCCATCTGAACTTTTATTCCTGTCCAGGCTATCAATATGTGATAACAACTTACTCCAGCTACTTACCCCTAGCTCTCGTGCTAATGCTAAGTGTACGTCTGCCAACTTAACGCTATCAGCAGGTAGGAGAGGCTGAGGATGTAGAGCGAGTAACCAACGTAAGTCTTCGACAGAGCCCGACCTGACTCGTTTTAGTCGATATTTCGCGTGTTTTTTTAGGTATGTCAGGTTGAGAGAAAAAGCATTCATATATTCACCATCTCGTAACTTCTGCACTCGCTGATCAGAAGAGAAGGTAAATCAAATTGTAGTTTCCCAAGAGGGAGAAGTTTGATGGCCTTGAGTTTAACTCTTTCCGCGAGTAGGAAGCGCAGGTAACGCTTTAACCAATATATACGAAGGCAGTAGATAACGAAAGTAACAGGCTGAGTTTGTGGGATATTTAATACTATGGAGAGTGCGATAGGTTCGGCTGAACGGTGAAATTGCTATTGGCACAAAGCTGGAGCATTAGATACGAAAAAGCCTCATCGTGTGATGAGGCTTTCTCTAAAGTGGCTCCCCCTGCGGGATTCGACGCGGCCGGCTAGGTCTGAGACATTGCTTTGGCATAAAGCAGGAGCATTAGATACGAAAAAGCCTCATCGTGTGATGAGGCTTTCTCTAAAATGGCTCCCCCTGCGGGACTCGAACCTGCGACATACGGATTAACAGTCCGCCGTTCTACCAACTGAACTAAGGGGGAATTATTTAAGAAGACAAATCTTCTCAATAATATAAATGGTGCCGACTACCGGAATCGAACTGGTGACCTACTGATTACAAGTCAGTTGCTCTACCTACTGAGCTAAGTCGGCACACTAAATGTGGCTCCCCCTGCGGGACTCGAACCTGCGACATACGGATTAACAGTCCGCCGTTCTACCAACTGAACTAAGGGGGAATTATTCTTAAAGCTTGAAAGAAATGGTGCCGACTACCGGAATCGAACTGGTGACCTACTGATTACAAGTCAGTTGCTCTACCTACTGAGCTAAGTCGGCACTGATAATTTCTTCGTGCTTTACTGCTGTTGTCTTATAGACACCAACAAATAAATTGTGGTGCCCGGAGGCGGAATCGAACCACCGACACGAGGATTTTCAATCCTCTGCTCTACCGACTGAGCTATCCGGGCGACGAGGTGTATTAAACGTGTTTTCCGGTTCTGGGTCAACACTAAATTGCAAAAAAAGTATTGTTTGATGTTTTTCTATACTTAGTGGGGTGTTTTTATCCATTTTGTACGAAAAACCTAGGCCTAGCATGCGCTAAACCAGATGCAGAATGAGTTTAAACTCTCGTAAAAAGTGGTTAAATAAAAAAAAGCACGTATGAAAACGTGCTTTTTTAGTTAGTCAAATGAATGGTGAGTTAGTGTTTTACTTCAAAACGGTTAACCCAAGCTTCAAGTTCATTAGAAAGTGAGGCTAGAGTTTGAGTGCTGTTATGACTTTCAGTCACCACGCCACTCAATTGATTGCCACTCTCTTCGATCATATTGATGCGTTTAGATATGTCGTCGCTTACTTGAGTCTGCTCGGCTGCAGCTGTTGCAATTTGATGGCTCATTGAAGAGATAGACTCAAGTGCAATCACAATCTGTTGTAAGGCTTCTGATGCGTTCTGAGACTCTGTTACAGTGCTTTGACTTGTTTCAGCACAGACTTCCATTGTCTGAATAGCATTGCGAGAGCCTTCTTGAAGATTGTTAATCATCAACTGGATCTCTTTGGTGCTGTCTTGCGTTCGGCCTGCTAAGTTACGAACTTCGTCAGCGACCACTGCAAACCCTCGGCCTTGTTCACCAGCGCGTGCGGCTTCTATCGCGGCATTGAGGGCGAGTAGATTAGTTTGCTCTGCGATGTCACCGATTACGTCTAATACTTTAACAATGTTATTCACATCGTTATCTAGATTAGCGACCGCTTCGCTAGCCGTGTTGAGCTGGCCGGCAAGGCCTTGGATGTTGTCTACAGTGTTATGTATGAGGCGTTGAGTATGTTGACTCTGTTTGTCCGCTTCGTCGGTGTTGCGCGCGGTATCACCTGCAGAATCAGCTACGTTGTTTGCGGACGACGCCATCTCAGTCATTGCTGTAGCGATCATTTCCGTTGATTGTTGCTGAGTTTCAGTCAGCTGAGCTATCGAGCCTGCACGGTCTTCTACGCGCTGCAGCTCACCACGGAGTGCTAGCATGGAGGCGTTTAAGTTGGAAACTAACTCAGCCAACGACTGACTCATCTGCTGCACTGCGTGATAGATGCTGCCGTCTTCAGGCTTGGTATCGAAGGATGTCTGGATCTTACCTTGCGCTACAGCTTGTACAGCGGCTCTCACATCCTTAGGCTCTCCACCAAGGAGTGCAAGCATACGTTTGATCGAGAAGATTAGGCTTGAAAGGATAACACCAGCGATCACTAGACAAAGGAACAGTTGCCATTGAGCGGTCGACCAAAAACGTGCGTTAACTTCGTTGAAGCCAATACCTGTACCGACAACCCATCCCCAATGCGGAGTTTTCTCTGCGATAGATAGTTTCTCTTCGATAGTTCCATCTGGCAGTTTTTGAGTCCAAGTGTATTCAACGATCTGCCCGGTGCGATTGCCTAAGACTCTTTGGATAAGCTGACCAACACTGTTGCCATTACCATCTTTAAAATCGTTGAAGCTGGTTCCATGCAATTGAGGATCAAGTGGGGTTGCCACAAAGGTCATATTCTCATCGGCAACGTACACATACTCGTTATCTTTATAAATGTTGTTACGCAGTAGGCGTGTTGCAAGTTGTTTCGCTTGCTCTTCTTCTAGAGTGCCATCAATCGCCATTTTCTCTACTTCTGTGAGAATGCTGTAGGCGCTCTTGAATAGCTCAGTAACACGAGCCTTGTTGTCGATGTTACTGGCGACTCTCAATGTCCAAAGACCGGTGGCGGTTAGTGCTAACAGGGCAACCAGAATAATTGCAGATAAGATGTAAGCTTGCGTTTTTAATTTCATGTTTCCTCACACAGCATAAAAATAATCGAGCTGTTTCATCGGATAGTAATCTAAGTGGTGTAGGGCAGATATCGGAAAAATACGAAAGTATGATAGAGATTAAATTTACGACGAAAAAAAAGTAACAGTGTGCCGTTTTGTGTCGTGAATGTAAGTGCTTGCCTGTTTTGAGAACAGAAATGAAACTTGTCAGTAGCACGAAAGAATCGATGTTCTGAGGTGTGTAGGGGGGGGCGTTTAAGTGAGTGAGTCGCGATGTGACTCTAAGATATGGCTTAGCCAATAGCTTGTATCACAAGGAAACGCATTAACAGGATCTAGTGATAGGACGGTCCGACGATTCGGCTGAGACATTGCTTTGGCACAAATCAGGAGCGTTAGATACGAAAAAGCCTCATCATGTGATGAGGCTTTCTCTAAAATGGCTCCCCCTGCGGAACTCAACGCGGGCGGCTAGCTCTGAGACATTACTTGGAACAAGCAAGTCGCATTTTAAAACGAAAAAAGCCAAGTCTTTCGACTTGGCTTCTTGAATGTGGCTCCCCCTGCGGGATTCGACGCGGCCGGCTAGGTCTGAGACATTGCTTTGGCACAAAGCAGGAGTATTAGATACGAAAAAGCCTCATCGTGTGATGAGGCTTTCTCTAAAATGGCTCCCCCTGCGGGACTCGAACCTGCGACATACGGATTAACAGTCCGCCGTTCTACCAACTGAACTAAGGGGGAATTATTTGTGTCAACATAAGGTCTTAAAGACCACTATTTGTTAAGCACC
>NZ_JAHGAN010000074.1:0-14368 GCF_030248625.1 Vibrio sp. D420a
CTTCGTCAGTCTAGGGAATGACAGATTCAGATATAACCCTTTAGTGTTCTGACTGGCGCATCACATCGGCGGATACAAATTTATAGTTGCTCGTTATCCCCGAGAGCGAGTTGGGGATCTCACGAAGCGTATAGAAAAACTTACGAAGTTCCTCAAAGGTTTAAGGGATACTCTCTACTCGTATCCCTCATCCCGTATCTGCTCTTATACCGGATTATCGATATCGATAAACTCAACATCGAAGCCATGCTCTTTTGCTAGCCACTCACCTAGCGCTTTAATGCCGTAGCGCTCTGTTGCATGATGCCCTGCTGCAAAGTAATGAATGTCTTGCTCACGCGCAGAGTACGTTGTGCGTTCTGAGATCTCACCCGAAATAAATGCATCTAAGCCGTTCGCTGCAGCAAGCTCAATGTAGTCTTGGCCGCCACCTGTACACCAACCGACTGTTTCAATCATTTTATCGGCGTTTTCCGGAGCAATATGCAGTGGCTCACGATTCAAAACTTGATTGATCTTCTCCGCAAACTCAGCACCTGTCATTGGTTTGCGTAGCTTACCAAACATAGCGACTGATTGTGGGTGCCCTTCTAAACCGCCTTCTACCTCGATATCAAGCAGTCGAGCCAGCTCTGCGTTGTTACCTAATTCCGGATGAATGTCCAAGGGTAAGTGGTAACCCATAAGGTTGATGTCATTCTTAATCAAAGTGCGGATGCGTTTACCCTTCATACCACGAATCGGCTCAGGCTCACCTTTCCAGAAGTAACCATGATGAACAAGCAGTGCATCTGCATTTAGCTCAACCGCCTTGTCAATTAAAGCTTGTGAGGCAGTAACACCTGTAACAATGCGTGTTACTTCAGGCGTTCCTTCGACTTGTAGACCATTCGGGCTGTAATCTTTAATCTGTTGAGGTTGCAGCTTCTCATTAAGAATTTTTTCTAATTGTAGGTTATTCATTGCTTGTTCCAGCTTACATTTTTGATAACGTGGTTATATCAATTTACGGGTAGAATGTCGAAAGCATACTTGGGTCGGACGACCTTAGCCAATCAGTGAGGAATAGATGGCGTCATTACAACGATTTTTTCAATGGATCATGGATTCACCGCCACTATTAGAGTGCAAGCAACCCGTCAGTGATTTAACACAATTTGTATCGTCACAATCACTTCCAAATGACCACCATTATCAAGGCAATCCGAGATTAGGATTTGTTTATCAGCATTTGTGCCAGACCCTATTCGAAAACTCACCACATTACTCCATTGCTCATGATGAAATCCAAATCAATGTAGGTGGTCGAACATTGGGTGCCATAGACTTTATTCTAGAAGATAAGCGCAACGCTCAATTAGAGCATTGGGAAGTGGCAATTAAATTTTATCTGCTTCATGAAGATACTTGGTACGGTCCTAATGCGCATGACCAACTCGACAAGAAGTTTGATCGTATGCTTCGCCACCAGCTGCAAATGTCTTGTTCTGAAGCATTTCGCGCTCAATACCCTGACCTCGATATTCAATCGCAACATCTGTTAATGCAAGGCCGCTTGTATACTAACCCGTTTCTTGAACAAAAAGTTCCAACTCATTGTTTAGGTTATGAAATTAACCCCACACAAGTAAACGGCTACTGGTGTTATCAAAATCAAGCCCACTTAATTGAGGAAGCGCTATACCCACTTACCAAAAACCAATGGGCGTCAGGTACTGAGAATTTCAAGCAATCACCCATTACAGAGTTTGGTGATCGCTTCGTACATGGCCAAACACAGTCTGGGCAATTCTGGTTCGTGATGCCAGAGCGCTGGCCACATGGATAAGACCATTTTCAAAGTGGCACAAAAAAGGGTTGATGCTTTCACATCAACCCTTCTTATTATCTAGCTAAAATCGATTATAGGCCTGCAGCAGCAAACACTTGGTTAACGATCTCTTGAGCTTCTGCTTCGATTTGCTTCAGGTGCTCTTCGCCTTTAAAGCTTTCACAGTAGATCTTGTAGATATCTTCAGTGCCTGACGGACGAGCTGCAAACCAACCGTTTTCAGTTGTCACTTTAAGACCACCGATTGCTGCACCATTACCAGGGGCGTGCGTTAGACGAGCAGTGATTGCATCACCCGCTAATGTTTCTGCTGCAACCATCTCTGGCGATAGCTTTTTAAGTACGTCTTTTTGAGGACCGTTAGCAACGGCTTGAATACGGTTGTACTTAGACTCACCGTGTTTTGCCGCTAGCTCTTCGTAGTAGTCTTGTGGGTTCTTACCCGTTACCGCGGTAATTTCAGCAGCAAGAAGACACAAAATGATGCCATCTTTGTCTGTTGACCATGGTGTGCCGTCTTTACGTAGGAATGATGCACCCGCAGACTCTTCACCACCAAAGCCGAACGTACCGTTGTATAGACCATCCACAAACCACTTAAAGCCTACTGGAACTTCACACAGTTCACGACCAAGGTCTGCAACTACGCGGTCAATCAATGCACTTGATACCAATGTCTTACCAACAGCGACGTCTTTGCCCCAACCTTCACGATGACGGTATAGGTAATCGATACATACCGCTAGGAAGTGGTTCGGGTTCATTAGGCCTTTTGGCGTTACGATACCGTGGCGGTCGTAATCTGGGTCATTACCAAATGCTAGGTCGTACTCATCTTTAATCGCTAACAAACCTGCCATTGCGTAAGGAGAGGAACAGTCCATACGAACCACGCCATCTTTATCTAGAGACATAAATTGGAACGATGGGTCGATAGCTTCACTTACTAAAGTTAAGTCAAGGTTGTATGCCTTACCAATTTGACGCCAGTAGTCGATGCCGCTACCACCTAGTGGATCAACACCAATTTTTAGGTTCGCTTTTTGGATTGCTTCCATATCGATGACATTAACTAGATCATCGATGTATGGCTTAACAAGATCCATCTCTACAAACAGTTCAGATGCTTTCGCTTCTACAAGAGACATGCGTTTCACACCCTGTAGACCTTCTGCGATCAGAACGTTTGCACGATCTTCGATAGCTTGAGTCAGCTCAGCTTCCGCAGGACCGCCGTGTACTGGGTTGTACTTGATACCACCATCTTGCGGTGGGTTGTGAGATGGCGTAATAACGATGCCGTCAGCCTTATCTTCGTGCTTAAGGTTGTACGTTAGAATCGCATGAGAAACACCCGGTGTTGGTGTGTAGCCATTGTCTTGTTGAGTGATTACTTGAACGCCATTGGCAACCAGTACTTCAACAACACTAGAGAATGCTGGCTCAGAGAGCGCGTGTGTATCTTTACCTACAAACAGAGGTCCTGTCGTGCCCTGCTCTGCACGCACTTCTGCTACTGCTTGAGCAATAGCAAGAATGTGATTTTCATTAAATGTTGATTTGTCTGCTGTACCACGGTGACCAGAAGTACCAAACTGTACTTTATGATCTGGGTTAGACGCATCCGGTTGCTGTAAGAAATAGTTCGCAACTAAAGCCGGGATATTATGAAGATCTTCCTGCTGAGCTTTCTGCCCGGCACGAGGGTGCATAGCCATTTTGACATCCTTATATACAAAATTAAAAAACAAAAAAACCTCATAATATCTTCTTTAACATGGATATTATGAGGTTTAAATCAGATTTCCTTAGATTGAACCTGTTACTTTTTCTATTAGTTCAGCTTGGAAATTCATGCGACTCATCAACTGTTCAACCATCTGTCTCTTACGACTGGTGTTGTTGTTGGTGATTACCCAAAACGGGCTCTGCGGAATCGCTTTTGGCTTAGTGGTGTTACCGTTAGCCAATAGTGTCGCTTCATTGTCTGCGAAGTAAACACGTTTGCGACCTTTTACTTGAGTCGCTTCTGAAAAGCTCGCTGGGTCAATTTTATGCAGTGTTGATAGCACCAGCATGAAACGATCAATGGCTTTCTTTAAAGAGGCAAATTCATCTGAAATAAGCAGTGAGCGCATCTCTTTTACGCCATCCAGCTTCTCTGGAGTAAAGCCTACTTCCTTACTCACAACGATACCTTTCGGCTCCACGATCTCTTCAGCCGGAGCCAAGCCTTGGTTATCCACCTGCAATAAGCGGCGCAGAATATCTGAAGCACTTTCGCCGATACGTTCTGTCTGACCCGCGATATAACGGTATAGGTCCTCATCAACCTCAATTGTTTTCATTCGCTTTTCACAATCTCAATGTTTAAACTCTGGGGGATTATAGCGAGATCCGCGCGGATACTCTACGTCAAACCCACCATGAATAAGATAAAAATGTCAGTACAGCTCAACTATAAATTGGAAGGTGAGGGTCACACCATCGTTTTGATCCATGGATTGTTCGGCAATCTGGATAATTTAGGCCTACTTGCTCGCGATCTTAGAACCGACCATCAGGTTCTAAGTATTGATCTACGTAACCATGGTGTATCCCCGCACAGCGGCACCCACGATTACCGTTCAATGGCCGAGGATGTAGCGCAGCTTTTGGCGTCACTCAACATCTCTAATCCTATCGTTATAGGTCACTCAATGGGTGGCAAGGTTGCGATGGCACTGACTGAATTAACAGATATCGATAAACTCATTGTACTCGACATGGCACCTGTCGCTTATACGCAAAACCGCCATGACAATGTTCTTGCAGGTTTGAATGCTGTTATTAAAGAGCAACCAACTTCTCGTTCTGAAGCGCTCGAGGTATTGGCTCGTCATATCGAAATTGACGGCGTACGACAGTTTTTGACCAAGTCATTGTACAAAAACGAACATGGGATAATGGTTTGGCGATTTAATGTTGCATCGCTAGAGGCCAATTACGCCAACATTATTGGTTGGGAACCAATTGAGAAAACTAGCGTCAAAACTCTACTGATTAAAGGTGGCAACTCTGACTACTTGATGCCAGAACATCAACCTATGGTTCAGCAGCAGTTTTCTAATGTAAAAGCGCACGTCATTGCCAATACTGGTCACTGGCTGCATGCCGAGAAACCAAAAGAAGTCCTCAGAGCTATTCGCAAGTTTTTGAGCTAATAGTCTCGGCTTTTTGAAAGAACAATCTCTATATCAATAGATAAATGAGAAGTCAGCGATTTCTGTTGATTAACTTTATCCCACAACAGTGATATAGTGCGCCCAAGCAAAATTGGTATATAAGGTTCCCATGCTTTACGACTACATGAACATCATTGAATCTATTGGTTTAGATCTTCTATTTGCATCGATTTTCTTTCTAATCGGTATGGCAATCAAAGACGTTCTGAAACAGGGTAATGTTCCGGCATTTGGTCGTCGCATCGTATGGTTAGTGTTGTTCCTTGGCTGCGCAGGTTTTATCGCCAAGGGAATTATTCAAGTGAGCTGGGAAGGTTCAGGAATCGGTTGATTCTGGTCCAAACTTTATTACACCGACAACAGACAAAATGAAAGGTAATGATTCTATGGCAAGTGTAGGTCTCTTCTTCGGTAGCGATACAGGTAACACTGAAGCTGTTGCAAAGATGATTCAAAAGCAATTGAGCAAGCAGCTCGTTCACGTTCAAGACATTGCAAAAAGCAGCAAAGAAGACATCGATAACTTCGACCTGCTTCTTCTAGGTATCCCAACTTGGTACTACGGTGAAGCACAATGTGATTGGGATGACTTTTTCCCAGAGCTAGAAGCTATCGACTTCTCAACTAAGCTAGTTGCTATCTTTGGTTGTGGTGACCAAGAAGACTACGCTGAGTACTTCTGTGATGCTATGGGTACTATCCGTGATATCGTTGAAGCGAAAGGCGGTACTATTCTAGGTTACACTTCAACTGAAGGTTACGAGTTCGAAGCATCTAAAGCACTTGTTGAAGGCGACGATAGCCAATTCGTTGGTCTATGTATCGATGAAGATCGTCAACCAGAGCTAACTGACGAGCGCGTTTCAAGCTGGGTTAAGCAAATCCACGAAGAGATGTGTCTAGCAGAGCTAGAAGACTAATCCGTCTTTAAGCTAACTGAACATATTAAAAAACCTCCCAAGCGGAGGTTTTTTTGTTTCTACTTTTTACAGAATACGATTAGTTAGGCCTCAACAGGTTCATCGTCTTCCCTAAATTGTGGTTTCTTCCTTACGTAGAGCGTACGTTGGATTTCAGACACCACCTGCCCTTTTTTATCTTTTACATAAATAATGAACTCTGGGAAACACTTTTCACCCAGTTGAGTCTGACGATAAATGTCATCCAACTGATTTTGACTAATTTCAAACTCGGCATACAGATCCGACTGACCTGGCTTGATAAAGTTAATGCTCGCTTCTTTATCCCAAACATAATAACGCTCACCAAGAATTCCCATTAACATCAATGAGTAAACTGGATCAGTAAGAGAAAAAATGCTCCCTCCATACTGAGTGCGATTGGCATTTTTGTTCCACCAACGTAGCTTCAATACGGTTTTTACAACTCGGAAATCAGGGCTAATGTGGGCAATTTTGATTCCTGCGCCCCAAAAAGGCGGCCAGATGTTGAGCGCAAACTTAACGATATTGGGTTTGTAGATTCTAGCGAGTTGCTTATTCATTACGATCTTCCATGTTCTGTTTTTTATTCACCACCATAATAACTGGTCGTACCTCCAATATAAGAGAGATATTTAGATTTTACAAAACAGATTGTGATGTAAGTGAGTAACCCTTTGAAGTTCGTGGTTTATTGTTGTGGTCGAGTATCCTATAATAATGGGAATATTGAATTCTGTTAATTGCTGCAGATCATCAACAGGAAAGTATATGTCAGACAACAATCAAGCGCTAAAAGATGCTGGTCTTAAAGTGACCCTCCCAAGGCTCAAAATTCTAGAAGTATTACAACAGCCAGACTGCCAACACATTAGTGCTGAAGACTTGTATAAAAAGCTAATCGACCTCGGTGAAGAGATTGGCCTTGCGACCGTTTATCGAGTTCTTAACCAATTCGATGACGCTGGCATTGTAACTCGCCACCACTTCGAAGGCGGTAAGTCTGTATTCGAACTATCAACGCAGCATCACCACGATCACCTTGTATGTTTAGACTGTGGTGAAGTGATTGAATTCTCAGACGACATCATCGAAGAGAGACAAAAAGAGATCGCTAAGCGTTACAACGTTCAGCTAACAAACCACAGTTTGTACCTTTACGGTAAGAGCATGACGGGTGATTGCAAAGGCAACCCAGACGCGCACAAACCGAAGAAATAGAAAAAACGCTGGCCTTGGTCAGCGTTTTTTATTTGGAGAGCTATGAAAAAGGATATTTCAAAAGCATCTTATAGAGGCTTCACCCTCATCGAAATGCTGGTAGCGGTCGTTATTATCGTTGTTTTATCGGTCATTGCCCTGCCTCGTTTTCTTAATATCCAAGATGATAGTCGAATCGCTCTGTTTGAAGGTGCTGAATCACAATTTCAAAGCGCAATCACCTTCGCACACAGCAAATGGCTAGTGAGTGGCGGCGGCAATGCCGAAATGAATGACATGCCCGGCTTTGGAGAAGACGAAGATGGCAACGCACAGCTGGATATAAACGATGTCGGTTATCCACTAGGGGTAGATAAGGGCAATCCAATGGGTCAGCCCTACAATATTGGTCAAGGAGATCAGGGCTGCGTCTCAATTTGGGATGCTATTATGACAACGGATTTAACAGCTACCACAGATCCTAGCCAATCAAGTGACTTTGACTTTGTAACGCGTCGCCAAAATCTCTCATTTGTTGCAAAAGATGGCTCTCCTCAAACTAAGCTCGCAATCTGCTATTACATCTACACGCGAGTCGATTTCGACAGCGATCCAACTAATGCAGGCTACGTGTTTTGGTACAACTCGCGCACTGGAGAAGTCACTCAACAAGATCCTAATCAATAAATTGATACTAAATCTACAGATACACAAAAGCCGGCAATTATGCCGGCTTTTAATGTGTCTAACAGAAGATGCAATTAAGCTTCTGTTTTACCCCAAGTATCACGCAGACCAACTGTACGGTTGAATACTAGCGCGTCTGCTTTCGAGTCTTTTGAGTCAACACAGAAGTAACCTGTACGCTCAAATTGGAAGCCTTGCTCAGGAGCTGCTTCTGCTAAGCTAGGTTCAACGAAGCCGTTCAGTTTAACCAGAGAGTCTGGGTTGATTGTTGCAGCGAAGTCATCCGCAGCCGCTGGGTTAGCTACTGTGAATAGACGATCGTACAGACGAATCTCTGCTGGTAATGCTTTATCAGCAGATACCCAGTGGATAACACCTTTTACTTTACGGCCATCAGCTGGGTTCTTACCTAACGTTTCATCGTCGTAAGAACAGAAAATCGTTGTGATGTTACCTTCAGCATCTTTCTCGATACGTTCAGCTTTAATCACGTAAGCACCACGTAGGCGAACTTCTTTGCCTAGAACCAAACGCTTGTACTTCTTGTTTGCTTCTTCACGGAAGTCATCACGCTCAATCCAAACTTCACGAGTAAATGGTACTTCACGAGTGCCCATTTCAGGTTTGTTCGGGTGGTTTGCGACCGTTAGTGTTTCCACTTTGTCCGCATCGTAGTTTTCGATCACGATCTTAACTGGATCCAGTACAGCCATTGCACGTGGCGCGTTCTCGTTAAGGTCGTCGCGGATACAAGATTCAAGCGAACCGAATTCAATCATGTTCTCTTGCTTCGTTACACCGATACGCTTACAGAACTCACGGATCGACGCAGGCGTGAAACCACGACGACGCAGACCAGAGATTGTTGGCATACGTGGGTCGTCCCAACCATTAACTAGGTTTTCAGTCACAAGTGTGTTCAGCTTACGCTTAGACATCACCGTGTACTCTAGGTTTAGACGGCTGAATTCATACTGACGTGGCTGACAATCAATTGTGATGTTATCTAGCACCCAATCGTATAGACGACGGTTGTCTTGGAATTCTAGAGTACAGATAGAGTGCGTAATGCCCTCTAGTGCATCAGAAATACAGTGCGTGAAATCGTACATTGGGTAAATGCACCACTTGTCACCAGTTTGGTGGTGGTGAGCAAAACGCACACGGTAAATAACTGGATCGCGCATTACCATGAACGACGAGCTCATATCGATCTTAGCACGCAGACACGCTTTACCTTCTTCAAAGCCACCATCACGCATCTTTTCAAATAGCGCTAGGTTCTCTTCAGGGCTGCGATCGCGGTATGGACTCGCTTTACCAGGCTCTTTTAGCGTGCCACGGTATTCACGGATCTGCTCAGGACTTAGCTCGTCAACGTACGCTAAGCCTTTATTAATTAATTCGACAGCGTAAGCGTAAAGCGTATCGAAGTAGTTTGATGAGTAACAGATGTCACCAGACCACTCGAAGCCTAACCAGCTTACATCATTCTTAATTGACTCAACGTATTCAACGTCTTCTTTTTCAGGGTTTGTATCATCGAAACGAAGATTACATTGTCCCTGGTAGTCCTGAGCAATACCAAAGTTCAAGCAGATAGATTTAGCGTGACCGATATGCAGGTAACCATTCGGCTCCGGCGGGAAACGAGTATGCACGCTAGTGTGTGTACCATCCGCTAAATCTTTATCAATAATTTGGCGAATGAAATTCGATGGACGAGCCTCAGCTTCACTCATCTATAGCACCTCTATGTATTTAGTATTGTCAGAGAAAAATTCTTCTTTCTGTTCTAGAAACAG
The DNA here is from genome assembly GCF_030248625.1 of Vibrio sp. D420a. Classification (NCBI taxonomy): domain Bacteria; kingdom Pseudomonadati; phylum Pseudomonadota; class Gammaproteobacteria; order Vibrionales; family Vibrionaceae; genus Vibrio; species Vibrio sp. D420a. The sequence continues at coordinate 9,689 of NZ_JAHGAN010000074.1, forward strand.
CGCTTTTAACTCAAGCCTAGGATAGAAAGATCATTGTTGCTAATCATCCACAATTCTTAGGCTTTACACAATAAGAACCATCAGTTTATTGAGAATATTTCTGCTATTCGATGAAGAATAGAACGCTGAATGATTCCAGCGCCAAAGCCAGATACGAAAAAGCCTCCCATAAGGGAGGCTTCAATTTCGACTTACTTAGTTCTTTGGGCTGTTGCGTGAGTGATTTGCTCTACGCGAAAGCGGCTAAGGAAGTTTAACGTCTGATAGGTCTTCACCTGCACCGATTGCTTTCATTTCGCCAGCAACGATTTCAGCTAGTGGGCCTAGGATAACCTGTAGGTTGTTTTCACCTAGTTTAACCACACCTTTAGCACCTAGTTTCTTAAGAACAGCTTCGTCAGCTACTGAGCGGTCTTTAAGAGTTAGACGTAAACGAGTGATACAAGCGTCGATTGAAGTTAGGTTCTCGTGACCACCTAGAGCTTTCAGGTATTGACGAGCTAGGTCACCTTTTGGCGCTTCACCGTCAGTTGCTGCAGCACCTTCTTCGTCATCTTCACGACCTGGCGACTTCAGGTTGAAAGCGCGGATTGCGAAGCTGAATGTGAAGAAGTATAGAGCACCGAAGCCTAGACCGATGAATAGTAGCGTCATTGGCTTAGTCGCTAGACCGAAGTTCAATACGAAGTCGATTAGACCAGCAGAGAAACCGAAGCCGTGAAGCGTACCGAACATGTTAGCGATTACTAGAGATAGACCAGTGAATACAGCGTGCATTGCGTATAGAGCAGGAGCTAGGAATACGAACATGAATTCTAGTGGCTCTGTGATACCTGTTAGGAATGAACAGAATGCTACTGAGAATAGTGCGCCACCAACTTGACCGCGTTTTTCAGCTGGAGCTGCTAGGTACATTGCTAGAGCAGCACCTGGTAGACCAAACATCATTACTGGGAAGAAACCGTTCATGAATACGCCAGCGCCTTTGTCGCCGCCGAAGAAGCGGTGTAGGTCACCAGACTTAACTGTTTCAGTTACTTCTTTAACAACTGCAGTGATTTCTGGGTTTACAGAGTTCGCGAAGTTGAATGTGTACTCTTGACCAACAACTAGAGTTTTCGCTAGAGCTGGGTCAACACAAAGTTGCTTGAAGCTTTCGAAGCCAGCAGAACCTGCTACTACGATTTCTTGACAAGTACCCATACCGAACCAGAAGTACGAGTTCAATACGTGGTGTAGACCTACAGGGATAAGTGCACGGTTAAGAGTACCGTATACGAACTGACCGATAGCGCCAGACGTTGATACTGCGTGAGCTAGTGCATCTAGACCAGATTGAACACCAGGCCATACCACACCAGAGATTGCACCAGCAACTAACGCAAATAGACCGGCCATGATAGGCACAAGACGTTTACCTGCGAAGAATGCTAGCCACTCAGGAAGGCGTGTTGCATGGAAAGCGTTGTATGAGTGACCTGCGATGATACCTGCGAAGATACCGCCGAAGAAAGACATGTTTACGTCAGCATTGATTGTTGTTGCTGTCGCAGTTAGTACGAAGTAAGCAACGGCACCAGCAAGACCTGCTGCACCGTTACCGTCTTTAGAAAGACCAATTGCGATACCTAGACCAAATAGCAGCGGTAGGTTACCGAAGATAGCACCACCAGCTTGCGCCATGAATGGAATATCAAGTAGATCGCCTTGACCTAAACGTAGTAGAAGCGCCGCAATCGGAAGCGTTGCGATAGGAAGCATTAACGCTTTACCCAGCTTCTGTGCATATCCTAGAATATTCACCTGTTGTTTCCCCCTATAGGATTTTTAGAATTCGTTTGAGAAACTTATTTTAGTCGCTCAATTTAGTCCTAATCAGTGTATTCAATTAATTTTGCTCCGCAAATTAAAACCTTATCATTTGTGATCCTAATCACCAGTTTTTGCCAAATCCCAAGGTTTTTGCTAGCGAGATCATAAAACTTATTTTATCATTCAAAAAAATGAAGATTTACAGATAAAATTCGACACTAAACATTAGGCCAATGCATAGGTAGCACCCGCTTTCTTTGCCTCACTAATAATCAATAACCAGGCCGCCTAATGAAAGGCTACAACGTATTTGTTTACTGTATTTTCAATGGCTTAATTCGCACTTCACTTTGAAGCTTGCCGATTTAAAAAAGTTAAATCGTTACGTAAATGATGTTTGCAAACTAAGTCGACATTTAGGTAACGAACAAAATTTAAAGATCTCACGAAATAAGGATTAGCTGACTATGTACGCGCTAAGTAACTGTAAAATCTACACTGGTAGTGATGTTCTCACCGATCACGCAGTTGTTGTTGAAAACGGACTGATTAAGCAAGTCTGCCCTGTTGCTGAACTGCCAGACGGTATTGAGGTTCGTGACCTAGACGGTGCTAACCTAAGCCCGGGCTTTATTGACCTACAACTTAACGGTTGTGGTGGTGTGATGCTTAACGATGAAATCACAGCAGAGACTATGCAGATTATGCATCGAGCTAACCTTAAGTCTGGCTGTACTAGTTTCCTACCAACACTGATTACCTCTTCAGACGAAGATATGCGCGCAGTCATCACTGCTGCTCGTGAATACCACAACCAATACCAAAACCAATCTCTTGGTTTACACCTAGAAGGTCCTTACCTTAACGTTGCGAAAAAAGGTATTCACAGCGTCGACCACATTCGCAAATCAGACAGCGAGATGATCGATCTAATCTGCGAAAACCGCGATCTCGTTGCTAAAGTTACTTTGGCCCCTGAATTAAACGACCCTGAGCATATTGAACGCCTACACAAAGCTGGCGTTGTAGTTTCTATCGGTCATACCAATGCGACTTACGCTGAAGCGCGTAAAGGCTTTGAATCTGGTATCACATTCGCAACACACCTATTCAACGCGATGACACCAATGGTTGGTCGTGAGCCAGGTGTTGTAGGCGCAATCTACGATACGCCAGAAGTTTACGCCGGCATTATCGCTGACGGCTTCCACGTTGATTACGCAAACATCCGTATTGCGCATAAAATCAAGGGAGAAAAGCTTGTATTAGTGACGGATGCCACAGCTCCTGCAGGTGCTGACATGGAATACTTTATTTTTGTCGGTAAGAAAGTATATTACCGAGATGGTAAGTGTGTTGATGAGAACGGCACACTGGGCGGCTCAGCTCTGACTATGATTGAAGCAATACAGAACACAGTTGAGCACGCTGGAATCGCTTTAGACGAAGCTCTGCGCATGGCGACTCTGTACCCAGCAACAGCGATGGGTGTGGAAAATAAGCTAGGTCGAATCAAGAAAGGCATGGTAGCTAACCTGGCTGTATTCGATAGAGACTTCAATGTAAAAGCGACTGTTGTTAACGGACAATACGAGCACAATTAAGTATGAATGGCGGACAAATAGGTAACGTAGACTTAGTTAAACAACTAAACAGTGCGGCGGTATATAGACTAATAGACCAGCAAGGTCCTATCAGTCGTATACAAGTGGCTGACGTAAGCCAACTCGCACCAGCAAGTGTTACAAAAATTACCCGCCAATTATTAGAACGTGGCCTTATCAAAGAGGTCGCGCAGCAAGCGTCTACTGGCGGTAGGCGCGCTATCTCCCTAACGACAGAGGTGGAACCTTTTCACTCCATCGCTGTTCGTTTGGGCCGAGATTATATCCAACTTAGCCTTCATGACCTTGGCGGTCGTGAACTGGCTTTTGTTCAAGAAGACCTAAATTACTCAGATCAGTCCGATTTGATGGAAGGCTTGTTGACGACCCTTAAATCTTTTGTTGCTGAGCAGCAGTATCAAATCGACCAATTGATTGCGATCGGTATTACCCTACCTGGCCTTGTAAACCCGACAACGGGTGTGGTTGAGTACATGCCAAATACCGATATCGATAACCTAGCCCTTAGCGACATTATTCGCGACACATTCCACGTTGCTTGTTTCGTAGGCAACGACGTTCGTGGTATGGCTTTAGCAGAACATTACTTTGGTGCAAGCCAAGACAGTCAAGACTCTATCCTAGTCAGTGTTCACCGTGGTACAGGAGCGGGCATCATCGTTAACGGCCAGGTGTTCTTAGGGCATAACCGTAACGTTGGTGAGATTGGTCATATTCAAATCGACCCACTGGGTGAGCAGTGTCAATGCGGCAACTTTGGTTGTTTAGAAACCGTTGCAGCAAACCCAGCTATCGTGGAGCGCGTTCAAAAGCTTATTAAGCAAGGTTACGAGTCCTCTCTAACTGAGCTTGAGCGCATCACAATTCAAGATGTTTGTGACCACGCGATGAATGGTGATGAACTGGCGAAACAGAGCTTGGTTCGCGTTGGTAACCAACTAGGCAAAGCGATTGCCATGACGATCAACTTGTTTAACCCACAAAAAGTGATCATTGCTGGTGATATTACTAAAGCTCAAGACATTGTTTTCCCCGCAATTAAGCGCAATGTAGAGAATCAATCGCTAACGACTTTCCATAGCGGCTTGCCTATTGTAGCATCTGAGATCGATAAACATCCGACAATGGGTGCTTTCGCGATGATCAAGCGTGCCATGCTCAACGGCGTGTTATTGCAGAAGTTACTCGAAGACTAAAGAAAAACAATATTGATTTTCCGCGGGCCGTGTTTGGATAAACACGG
>NZ_JAHGAN010000075.1:0-11726 GCF_030248625.1 Vibrio sp. D420a
CGAGATTCGAGAAGGATTGAAAGACATCTAGATTGTCGATACAAACTAAAAAGGCTCCCGTCGTGGGAGCCTTTTGCTTTATGTCTTAGCAGTACAAAGATTCAATTTAGCCTGTGGGCTTATTGAGGTTGTACACCTTTTGCGTTGTTCATGTATTGGAAGAAGTCTGTCTTCGGATCCAGTACTAGAATGTCGCTCTTGTCGCTAAATGATGATTCATAAGCTTGCAGTGAACGCATGAAGCCAAAGAACTCAGGATCTTTGTTGTAAGCGTCAGAGTAAATCTTCGCTGCTTCTGCGTCTGCGTCACCTCGAGTAACACGAGCAGTACGGTCAGCTTCTGCCAGCACTGTTGCTACTTCTAGTTCAGCTTGTGCACGAATTACTTCAGCACGCTCACGGCCTTGAGAACGGTGCTTACGAGCAACCGATTCACGCTCTGCACGCATACGCTTGTAGATCGAGTCACTGATGTTGTCTGGAAGGTTAATCTTCTTCATACGGAAGTCGACGATTTCCACACCTAAATCTTTCAGTGCACTTTCACGTGTATCCGCAAGAACGTTTTCCATGATCTTGTCACGCTCACCATCTACCTCTAGCGCTTCAGCAGCAGCAACCGTTGTTACTTCTTCGCTATCAGCAGAATCTGGCAGTACATCGTTATTACGAGGGCCTGATACGATTTGCTTGATTTCACGAGAACCGATTTCAGAACGAAGAACGTCTGTCACTTTACGCTCTAGAAGTGCTTGCGCTGTTAGTGCGTTACCACCACCCGTTGCTAGGTAGTATTGACCGAAGTCTTGAATACGCCATTTCACGTACGAATCGATGATCACGTCTTTTTTCTCAGACGTTACGAAACGGTCAGAACGGCCATCCATTGTTTGAATACGTGCGTCTAGTGTTTTCACACGGTCAAACAGTGGTAGTTTGAAGTGCAGACCAGGTTCGTGGATTCGAGAGATGTCATTGTTATCTTTCAATACACGACCGAAACGAATCACGATACCGCGCTCGCCTTCTGGAATCACGAACACAGACATCAACATCAGTGCTAGCGCAACAACCAATACAGGGATCATTAACTTACGCATTATTAGTATCTCCCTTGACGTGAGCTATCTGAACGAGACTGAGAGCTCGATGGCGTTTCAGTTTGAGTTTCTAGTTCAATCTGATCGTAAGTTGATGGTGCTTTAGTAGAGCGAGTGCCCGACTTAGAACCACCTTGAGCGCCTAACTTATCAATCGGTAGGTAAAGTAGATTACCGCTCGATTCAGAGTCAATCAGCACTTTAGATGTGCTTGAGTACACTTTTTCCATTGTATCTAGGTACAGACGGTTACGTGTTACTTCTGGAGCTGCTTGGTATTCAGGAAGTAGCTTTTCAAACTGAGCTACTTGACCAAGTGCACCATTGATAGTGCGCTCTGAGTAACCCACAGCTTCTTTCTTCAAACGCTCTGCACGACCTGTTGCTTTAGGAAGAATGTCATTTCGGTAAGCTTCTGCTTCACGCTCGAAACGCTCTTCATCCTCACGAGCCGCGATTGCATCATCAAATGCATCTTTAACTTGCTCAGGTGGACGAGCCGACTGGAAGTTCACGTCTACGATTAGGATACCCATGTCGTAGCTGTCGATAATGCGGTTCAATGTTTCTTGAGTGCTTTGACGAATCTGTTGACGACCGCTGGTTAGGATACTATCCATTAGCGAGTCACCAATTACTGCACGAAGCGCAGAATCTGTTGCTTGGCGTAAGCTGTCATCAGCATTCGTAACACGATACAAGTACTTGTATGGGTCTGAAACACGGTATTGAACACCCATTTCAACCGTTACTACGTTCTCGTCTTTAGTCAGCATGGTGCCAGAGGCACGCAGTGAACGGATCGCTTGAACGTTAACCAGCTGTTCATCGCTGATTTGGTCGATGAAACGTGGGTGCCAGTTTAAGCCCGGCTCTTCAATACGGTCGAACTGACCCAGTCGAAGTACCACAGCTCTCTCTGCTTCACCTACGGTGTAGAAACCCGCAAAGAACCAGATAGCGATAGCAATAACTGCGATGACACCAAAGCCAATCGCACCACCGCCACCAACAGATGAACCGTTGCCACCTTTTTTACCAAACTTGCCACCCAACTTTTGACTCAGTTTGTTAAACACTTCGTCTAAGTCTGGCGGTCCTTGATCTCGGCCACCGCGATTATTTTTATTACCCCAAGGGTCATTATCGCGGCCGTTATCGCCGTTGTTATTTCCAGGCTCATTCCACGCCATTAGAAAGCTCCATCATTTGATATGACGTTATACTGTAGCAGTCTCTGTGGTAACGATAAAGTCACCTAAGAGTGCCCCTTCTCTTTTTTCTAGTTTAGACCAATCCACTTGTTGCATTCGGATATCTATCAACAGGTTACCATTTTCATCATATTCTTCTTGTTGAATAGATTTCAACTGAAAAAACAGACTACGAATACGCCCCTGATGTTGAGGTGGAATGCACAGTCGATATTGAACCATTTGGCTTGCTAGACGTTCTGTCAGCGCCTCAAACAGTAATTCAATGCCTTCCCCTTCCATTGCCGAGACCCAAACAGCGCGTGGTGCGCCCTCTTCGTCTCGTTCAATGCGAGGTTTTTGGTCTTCCATGCAGTCAATCTTGTTCATGACTACAAGGGTTGGCACCTCATGAGCATCGATTTCTTCTAATACATCATGAACTGCCTGAATATTCTCACGAAAGCGGTCATCACTGGCATCAACAACATGTAACAAAATGTCAGCTTCCTGCGTCTCTTGTAACGTTGCTTTAAATGCCGCGACTAAATCGTGCGGTAGGTGACGAATAAATCCTACAGTATCTGCAAGGATTGCCGGACCTACATCAGTCAGATCGATTTTGCGTAGTGTTGGGTCTAGCGTTGCAAACAGTTGGTCTGCCGCGTAAACACCAGCACGGGTGATCTGGTTAAACAGTGTTGATTTCCCTGCGTTGGTATAACCAACAAGAGAAATGGTTGGGATTTCAGCTCGATTACGAGCACGGCGGCCCTGTTCACGTTGCTTAGCTACCTTAGCTAAACGACGCAATATCGCTTTTATACGGTCACGCAACAGACGTCGATCTGTTTCTAGTTGAGTTTCACCTGGACCACGAAGACCGATGCCACCTTTTTGTCTCTCAAGGTGGGTCCAACCGCGAATCAGTCGAGTAGAGATATGGCGAAGCTGAGCAAGCTCAACTTGTAGCTTACCTTCATGAGTTCGCGCACGCTGTGCAAAGATATCTAAGATAAGACCGGTTCGGTCAATCACACGACACTTACACAAGTGCTCTAGGTTACGCTCTTGGGCAGGAGAGAGGGCGTGATTAAAAATCACAATTTCAGCCCCAGTTAGCTGAACGGCTTGAGCGATTTCTTGGGCTTTACCCTCTCCGACGTAGTATTTAGGGTGCGGGGACTGACGACTACCAGTAATAACTTGTAGTGTTTCTACCCCCGCAGAGGAGACCAGCATTTCACATTCGCTTAGGTCTTCCCATTCACCCTCTTGCGTGAAGTTGATATGAACAAGTACGGCTCGCTCACCGGATTCATAACGGTCAAACAAGCAACCAACTCCTTATTACAGCTTTAGCTGTATTGATTGAACGATTAATCTTCAGATTTCTCTGAACGATCAGCTGGTGCACGCTCACCGCTATGGTGGCTAACTGCACGAGCAGGAACCACTGTAGAGATAGCATGCTTGTAAACCATTTGGTTTACTGTGTTCTTCAGTAAGATCACGAACTGATCAAAAGATTCGATCTGACCTTGCAGCTTAATGCCGTTTACAAGGTAGATAGACACTGGAATGCGCTCACGACGTAGTGCATTTAGAAATGGGTCTTGCAGCGATTGCCCCTTAGCCATTTTATTTTCCTTATTTTGTATTTTGTTGTAATTATTTAGCTAGTGGTGCACAAAAAGGTGCGGCCTTTGCATCTGAGCTAAACGAATAAAAAAACTCCGTTGTTATTGAAAGGCTGTAAGTTTAAAAAGCCTCAATAACGGATCCTTTCCAGAGTATATTCACGCAAAAGCGATCACATTATACACAGCTATGCTAGTCAGATGCTATTGCATCTGAAAGAGTTTCTAGCGCTTGTTCAATGTTTTCGCTATCTAACCAAGTCAAATCATCCCAACTGCGTAACCAGGTGATTTGGCGCTTGGCCAATTGACGGGTTGCACAGACTCCACGGAACACCGCTTCGTCAAGGTCACAATTCCCATCTAAATAGTCCCACATCTGACGATACCCTACGCAACGGATCGATGGTAGATCAGGATGAAGATCGTCTCGAGCGTATAACGCTTTCATCTCATCTTCGAAACCTGCCTCTATCATTTTCTCGAAACGCAGTTCAATTCGACGATGCAGTTCAGCCCTTTCCTTGGGAGCTATAGCAAATTGCTTCACACGAAATGGCAGGCTATCGCCCTTCGTTTGAGTTAGCTCTGTTAATGTTTTACCCGAAATTCGAAAAACTTCCAATGCTCTTGACAATCTTTGTGGATCATTCGGATGAATTCTTTCTGCAGATACTGGATCAATCTCTCTTAATTGATCGTGCATAACTTGCCAACCGTGCTCGTTAGCTTCTGCTTCAATCTGTTTACGAATCTCTTGGTCTGCCGCTGGTAAAGGGGATAGCCCTTCTAGCAATGCCTTGTAATAAAGCATAGTACCACCGACCAATAATGGTATTTTTCCTGCTGCAACGATGTCGTTCATCTCTTTGAGCGCATCACGACGAAAATCTGCCGCAGAGTAGGATTCACTTGGATCTAAAATATCGATCAAGCGATGAGGAGCAAGTGCTAACTCTTCTGCGTCTGGTTTCGCAGTACCAATATCCATATCTTTGTAGATCAACGCCGAGTCCACACTGATGATCTCTACTGGGAACTTCTGACGTAGGCGAATGGCTAGATCTGTTTTACCTGATGCGGTTGGCCCCATTAAAAACAGTGCTAAAGGTAGTTTCTGAGTCATGATATTTGTTTTTTGCTTCTCTGTTAGAGCGCTCTGTTTTTCAGAGCTTAGTGCTGCGCAAACTTACCGCGCAACTCAATAAATTAAACCGTAAATGCTGCAATGGTCGCTGAAAAATCAACTGGGTTTACAAACTCAGGGTCATCTAATGGAAGTAGACCGTGCCAGAGCTGTTCAAGTTCCCCAACTAATTGAACCGCTTCAGATAAAGTGTAGTCGCTTTTTACCTGCGCGGTTTGGACACCAATCCAATTAACCAACTGTTGCATGCTTTGAGCGTCGTTGGGTTGGATATTGAGCGAAGCCGCGTACGATAACAGATCTGGAATTAAAGTTTGTAAGTTTTGCTGCCTTAGAGGTGATGGCACTCCCATCACCATAATCGCTTCGCTGTTTCTGGCTTTAAGCTCGATGCCTAACAAGTTCAGTTGAGGGCTCAGTGTTTTCATCACCTCAACCAACTCACTACCAACTTTCATCGATAGAGGTACTAATAACGGCTGACTTTTCAAAGCGCCATGTTGGCTATTCAGTTGCCCCACCACACGCAAATATTCTGCTTTCGCCAGTGATAACAACAAGCAGCCATTTTTACTTCCCATCGCCAAATACTGCTGGTTCACCACAGTAATCGCTTTGCCAAGCTCGGCAATGATCGGCCTTTCAACCGGTGAGTGTTCGACTACAGGAGCTGCCCTCGACGATGAATCTTTTGAAAGCGCACTGTCGCTTGCGGTTGAGTTTGGAAACTCTGGTGTTTGCAGTAGCTCTTTGTAGGCTTTCACTTCACGCTTAGACGGTGCCGGTTCTGCATGATGTTGGTTCGAAGGCTTATCAGGTTTTGGCGCAGGACGAGATTCAATCCACTCCTGACGCGGAGAACCAGTAAAGCTGGTCGCTTGTTCAACTCGACCACCATAACCGGAACTTCGTTCGCCCTCTGATTGAGTGCCCGCTCTTGAGTGACTCTGGCTATAACTCGGTGCACGATCTTGAACCGACTCTTGAGCATGCTCTGATTCCGCTTTTCTTGGATAAGCAGGTGTCTTATCGATCGCCTCTCTTGCTCGCTCCGACGCTTGAGCAGCACCTATTGGCGAAGAGGGCCGTGAGGTTAGTGACGAAACAAAGGTATCAACACCCTCTGAGTGATTAACAGCTTCAGAGTAACCAGTGGCTTCATCACGCGATTCAGGCTCAACTTGGTGAAAAGCAGATTGATTGAGTGGCGCGGCTTCAATCTGTTTGGTTTGCGCCAATCCATCGCTTAACGCTTGATAGATAAAATCATGCACCAGACGCGCTTGATGGAAACGTACTTCGTGCTTAGCTGGGTGAACGTTGACATCCACTTGGTGTGGATCGAGCTCAATAAACAGCACGTAGGTGGCAAACTGATCAGGACGCAGGCTGGTCTCGTAGCTTTGACGAATCGCGTGATTGATCAGCTTGTCGCGCATCATACGACCATTCACATAGCAGTATTGCAGATCGCTCTGCTGTCTTGCACCTTCTGGCGTAGTAATCCAGCCATGGAGCTTGAGACCTTGATGCTCTAACTCAATCTTGAGCATATGGCGCACAAACGCATTACCACATACAGCCGCAATACGTTTTTCGGCTTGAATCTCCGTTTTCGCTGCACGGTATTGGCGCACCATCTTACCGTTGTGACGCAGGTTAATCGTCACATCGAAACGACTCAAGGCAATGCGCTTTAGCAGCTCATCAATATGAGTAAATTCGGTTTTTTCAGTACGCAAAAACTTACGTCTTGCCGGTGTATTAAAGAATAGGTCTAAGACTTCGACGGAGGTGCCGATTGGGTGTGCAGCTGGCTGTAGTTTTACCGCCATGTCACGCCCTTCACTGTACGCAGCCCACGCTTGGTCTTGCGTCGCTGGTCGAGAAGTCATGGTTAAACGCGCTACCGAGCTAATACTCGCGAGCGCTTCACCACGAAAGCCAAGGCTCACAATCGCTTCAAGGTCATCTAAGGTATGAATCTTTGATGTCGCATGTCGGCTTAGCGCCAGCCCTAACTCATCTTTGACGATGCCTTTACCATTATCACGAACACGAATCAGCTTAGCGCCGCCCTTCTCGATATCAATGTCGATTCGGGTTGCACCAGAGTCCAAACTGTTCTCCACCAACTCTTTAACAACCGAAGCTGGCCTTTCGACCACTTCTCCGGCTGCAATTTGGTTAGCAAGACGCGCTGGTAATATCTTAATCGTCATAATGGTTCTCTACTCGCTCTGGCTCTCTACTCATTATTTGTGAGGAATCACCAATACTTGCCCAACGGCTAAGCCGTCAGAACGCAGTTTGTTTGCCTTACGAATGCTGTCTACCGTCACCCCATATTTAGAGGCGATCTTACCAAGGTAGTCTCCGCGCACAACTTTGTGTTTGCGTAGTGGTAGTGCCTTAACGCTAATGGTGACCTTAAGCTTTTGACCGACTTTTAAGACGTCAGATCTTAGGTTGTTCTCGCGCTTGATTGCTGAAACAGTCACACCATATTTATTAGCGATACCACCTAAATACTCACCACGCTGAACCACATGAGTCACCGTGCGTCGTTCAACATTGTTACTTGTGCTCTGGTTAGCCCCTGGAACCTTCAACTTCTGGCCAATAGCCAAGCTTGTGGATTTTAGGTTGTTCATCGCTACCAAGTTTTGAGTGGTAGTTCCGTACTTCTTCGCAATCACTGACAGTGATTCACCGCGCGACACCTTATGAGTAATGCTAGAAGCGACTGGAGCCGGTGTAGGCCTTGCTGTGTTAGATAGCACTATTCCTTCTGGAGGGTTCGCTTTCAGGTATTTCACCACCGCGGTTGTAATCGCGGTCGCCAACTTATCTTGATGTGAGCGCTGGAAAAGCAGTCTCTCTTCTGTCGGGTTTGAGATAAAGCCCGTCTCTACCAACACCGAAGGAATTTGTGGTGAGCGTAATACCGCTAGACTGGTGTTGATTGGCTTACGGTTATGCAGCTTGGCCACTTTGCCCATCTCAGCCAGGATTTCCGTTGCCAATTTATAGCCCTCTTTCTGAGAGTGACTAAATTGTAGGTCTAACAGAGTTTGGTTAACGTTCTTATCATCAATGTTATTGGTGAAAGCCGCACCGCCGCCGCCCAAGAGCTCCGATTGTTTCTCTTTGTTCTCAATCCAACGGGAGATTTCCGTGTTAGCACGACGAGTATTGAGTACGAATACAGAACCACCACGAGGTTGGGGTGTTGTGAATGCGTCTGCGTGAATCGAAATCAACAGATGAGCTTCATTTTCACGAGCAATCGCAACACGGCGATTCAAGTTAACAAAATAGTCGCCATTTCGCGTCATACGAGTCTTCACACCCGGTACCGCATCTAACTTAGCGGCGACTTTGCGCGAAATGCTTAAGACCGTATTTTTCTCGTATTTACCAGACGGTCCAATAGAGCCAGGGTCTTCACCACCGTGTCCAGGATCAATCACGATCAAAATGTCTTTTTTACGCTGAACTTGATCAATGCTCTTACTCACTGTTGAACTGCTCGAAGAGCTTGAGCTAGACGATGATTTTTTCATTTCACCATGTGGAAGATCGATCACCAAACGGTGGCCATATTGCCCACCCGGCGTCGGGCTCAATTTGAAGATTTCAGCTTTGGTAGATTTCTTCAGCTCAAACACTAAACGGTAGGTTGTTTTCTCTGGAGGAGAGCTCTTGCGAATCTTTTTTAATACAGGGCTATCTGTAACGGTGACCGGTAATTTGGTCGCGAGATTAGTACGTTTAAGATCAACCACCAAACGGTTGGGGCTGGTCAAAGTAAAATAGCTAAAATCGGCTTCAGACTTTAGATCAATAACAACTCGGGTTTCTTCAGGGGAAGGCCACACACGTAGCCCTTTTAAAGAGTTCGCAGCAGCAAGGGAAGAAAACAGCAATGAGAAAACAGCGGCCATCATGGCCACTGTGGAAAGAAGGCGTTTAGAAATCAACATAACTCCAACTGACTAAGTAAGCGTTGTCCATATTCACTGTTAGCGGTTAAAGAGACGACTCGGTGATCATCTTGGTAACGGATATCGATATCAAGATCAGCTTCTGGCAATAGACCTTCACCCTTCTCTGGCCACTCAACGAGGCAGATAGCGTCAGGAGTAAAGTAGTCACGAATACCCATGAACTCTAACTCTTCAGGATCAGCAAGACGGTATAGATCGAAATGATATACCTGCCAATCTGCCAATTGATATGGTTCAACCAGAGTATACGTTGGGCTTTTTACATTTCCTTGATGACCAAGCGCTTTTACAAAGCCACGACTAAATGTCGTTTTACCTGCGCCAAGATCGCCATGCAAATAGATAGTAGTTTGCTGTGAGCATAGATTTGAAAGCTCCGTCCCCAGTTGAATCGTTGCTTGCTCATCTTTCAAAGTAAATTGTTTTGTGCTCATGAATACGTTCTCTAAAAATCGATCGTTGACTATATAAAAATCAAAAGAACAAGAATAGTAAACCGTGAAGGTTTTGAGAGACAAGCATTCAAGTGTAAGTAATATGAAAAATAGCGATGAATTTGCCTCTGTTCTGGTCAACACTATTAAGATCCGTTAAGATCCGCCCCCATTTTCGCTCATGCCAAGATATAAACTGATTACCAGGCTATGAATAAAGTTGCGACCAAGCTATGAATCTAGACCACCTTGCTGAACAAATTAAAACTTGGGGACAAGAACTCGGCTTCCAAAAAGTAGGCATTTGTGATGTCGACTTAAGCGAACATGAAGCAGCTTTACAAGCTTGGTTAGATGCTGGTTACCACGGTGATATGGATTGGATGGCACGCCATGGCATGATGCGCGCAAGGCCTGATGAATTGCACCCGGGTACAGTACGAGTGATCAGCGCTCGCATGAACTATCTACCACCTGAAGCTCAATTCGCGACCAACCTTGCAGACAATACCCAAGGCTATATCAGTCGTTACGCTCTGGGCCGTGACTACCACAAACTGTTTCGTAATCAGTTAAAGAAGCTCGGTCAGAAAATCGAAAAAGAGATTGAGGGTTTGGACTATCGTCCATTCGTCGATTCTGCCCCTATTTTAGAACGACCTTTAGCCCAAAAGGCAGGTCTAGGTTGGACGGGTAAACACTCGCTCATTCTCGATCAAGAAGCAGGTTCATGGTTTTTCTTGGGCGAGTTGCTAGTCAATATTCCACTACCTGTAGATGAACCGAATACAGAAGAGTGTGGCAAATGCACTGCTTGTATGACTTCTTGCCCTACTGGTGCCATCGTGGAAGAAGGTATTGTGGATGCTCGTCGCTGCATCTCTTACCTGACTATCGAATTCGATGGTGTTATTCCGCTCGAGTTTCGTGAAGCGATTGGTAACCGAATCTATGGCTGTGATGACTGCCAATTGGTTTGCCCTTGGAATCGACATGCAGATGTTAGTAAGCAAAGCGACTTTCATCGCCGTGAAGCATTCCAAGATATCGACCTAGTAACACTGGCAAGCTGGGATGAGGCGACCTTTCTGAAAAAGATGGAAGGTTCTGCGATTCGACGCATTGGACATACGCAATGGCTGCGTAATTTATTCGTTGCGATGGGTAATGCGCCTTTCCAACAACGCATCATTGATATTTTAGAATCTCATTTAGGTAATGATGAGATGCTCGACGAACATATCCAATGGGCGTTAGAAAAGCAGAATCAACAGTTGCCCAATGCAGTACAAACTGCCCTTTCAACAATCTCTCCTCAAGAGTCTGTGAATAAGATTGAGAGCAAGAAAAAACGACTCATTCGAATTGTAGAGAAAGGCCTTCCAAGAGACGCTTAGTGTATTCACCATGAATATCAGTCGCTAAGCTCGATACACCAAGGTTAGCGGCAAAATGACGGTAAGCTGTTTCATAGAATTAAAGCACAATGTTTGACCTTGTTCTCAAAATTTATAATGTGGAAAAGAAATTAATTTCCCTCAAACTTTCCACATAACAGCAAAGTTAAACACAGTTCGGATAAATGACCAAGATCAATAAACAACAAGTTAACGATCCTTTTAGCCACCTACCCAATCAAACAAAAACAATTAAAAACAACAACTTAAAATAAAATAGAACAATTTAGAGAAATTATATTAGGAAGGATCTTTTCAGTAGCACTTGAGGATTAAGGCTGAAATAACTTTATCAACCAAGTTATCCACATAAGACAAAGTGTGGATAAGTCTGTTTACAGATATGAAAAACCTCAGATATCTTCTTTAGAAACCTGATAGTTATTAGCATTCCATTAGCTAAGACAAATTTGAGACAAAAAAATATCCACCAAGTGTATTGGAGGATTGATTTCTTTTTAAGGGATGATGCTTCGCAGCATTAAAGAAAGAGCTTAGGCTTACAGCCTATATCCAAGCTAGATAGCTTAGAAAGAAATTGGAGCGACACACGAGGTTCCCGCTCTTCAAGGCTTAGGCGTGACCTCAACCTTGGCAAGGATTGCACTCTACTAGAATGCCCTTTATGTACAACTCTAAAAATGGAGCGACACACGAGGTTCGAACTCGTGACCTCAACCTTGGCAAGGTTGCGCTCTACCAGCTGAGCTAGTGTCGCATAAGTTAATCGCCAATGCGCTTAACT
>NZ_JAHGAN010000076.1:0-15285 GCF_030248625.1 Vibrio sp. D420a
GAGATACGAGATATTTTGGAAAAGGAACGCTATGAAGGCAAGAGAAAGTGCCAAGTATTATGATGCAAGATTGAAAAGTAACAGATACAAAAAAGCCGAGCTAGGCTCGGCTTTTTGTATTAACAATCTAGTATAGATTACTCAGCAGCTTCTTCAGCAGCTGGGCGGTCTACAAGCTCAATGTATGCCATTGGAGCTTTATCACCAGTACGGAAACCACATTTAAGAATGCGAGTGTAACCACCTTGGCGAGCCGCGAAACGCGGGCCTAGTTCATTAAATAGTTTTGCAACAACTTCGTTATCACGAGTGCGTGCGAATGCAAGACGACGGTTAGCAACACTGTCTGTCTTAGCTAGGGTAATCAACGGCTCAATTACGCGACGTAGTTCTTTTGCTTTTGGCACGGTAGTTTTGATAACTTCGTGACGAACAAGAGAGCTAGCCATGTTGCTGAACATCGCTTTGCGATGACTGCTGTTGCGGTTGAGTTGACGACCACTCTTACGATGGCGCATGACCTAATCCTTCTAACTTTTTCGATTAATCTTCAGCGATTGACGCTGGTGGCCAGTTTTCTAGACGCATGCCTAGAGATAGACCACGTGAAGCAAGCACATCTTTAATCTCTGTAAGAGATTTCTTACCAAGGTTTGGCGTTTTAAGTAGCTCAACCTCAGTGCGCTGTACAAGATCACCGATGTAGTGAATCGCTTCTGCTTTCAAACAGTTAGCAGAGCGAACTGTTAGTTCAAGATCGTCTACAGGACGTAGTAGGATAGGATCGAATTCTGGCTTCTCTTCCTTCTCCTCAGGTACACGTACATCACGTAGATCTACGAACGCATCCAGTTGTTCAGCTAGGATAGTAGCTGCGCGACGGATTGCTTCCTCAGGTTCTAGAGTACCGTTCGTTTCCATATCGATAACAAGCTTGTCTAAGTCAGTACGTTGCTCTACACGTGCCGCTTCTACAGCGTAAGCGATTTTATCAACCGGGCTGTAAGTAGCGTCAACTAGTAGACGACCGATTGGACGCTCATCTTCTTCAGTATGGATACGAGCTGAAGCTGGAACGTAACCACGACCACGTTCTACTTTGATACGCATAGCGATCTCAGCGTTGTCATCCGTTAGGTGACAAATTACGTGCTCAGGGTTAGCGATCTCTACATCACCATCGTGGGTGATGTCACCTGCAACAACAGGGCCTGAGCCTGATTTGTTCAGTGTAATAAACACTTCATCTTTGCCTTCAGCAACGCGTACAGCCAAACCTTTTAGGTTTAGAAGGATTTCAAGGATATCTTCCTGAACGCCTTCTTTAGTGCTGTATTCGTGTAGCACACCTTCAATTTCAACTTCTGTTACGGCACAACCCGGCATAGAAGATAGAAGAATGCGGCGAAGAGCATTACCTAGAGTGTGGCCGAAACCGCGCTCTAATGGCTCAAGAGTTACTTTTGCGTGTGTCGTATTGATCTGTTCAATGTCAACAAGACGCGGCTTAAGAAATTCTGTTACAGAACCCTGCATTGTGTCCTCTCTTTTTTTAACCTTACTTAGAGTAAAGTTCGACGATCAAGTGTTCGTTGATGTCAGCTGATAGGTCAGAACGCTCAGGCATACGCTTGAATGTACCTTCCATTTTGCCAGCATCTACTTCAATCCAAGTTGGTTTTTCACGTTGTTCAGCAACTTCTAGAGCCGCTTTGATACGAGATTGCTGTTTAGCTTTCTCGCGGATAGAAACAACGTCATTAGCCGCTACTTTGAAAGAAGGAACGTTTACAACTTTACCGTTAACTAGGATAGCTTTGTGGCTAACTAGTTGACGAGATTCAGCGCGAGTTGCACCAAAGCCCATGCGGTAAACTACGTTATCAAGACGACCTTCAAGAAGCTGAAGTAGGTTTTCACCTGTGTTGCCTTTAAGACGTGCAGCTTCTTTGTAGTAGTTACGGAATTGTTTTTCTAGAACGCCGTAGATACGACGAACTTTTTGCTTCTCACGAAGCTGAACGCCATACTCAGATAGACGACCGCGACGAGCGCCGTGTACACCTGGTGCGTTATCAATTTTACACTTGGTATCGATCGCGCGAACACCAGACTTAAGGAATAAGTCAGTGCCTTCACGACGGCTAAGCTTCAGCTTAGGACCCAAATATCTTGCCATGATCTTTCTCCAATTATCCTAGAAACGAATTAAACGCGACGTTTCTTAGGTGGACGACAACCGTTATGAGGGATTGGAGTCGCATCAACAATGTTTGTGATACGGAAACCAGCAGCGTTCAGTGCGCGAACAGTAGATTCACGACCTGGACCTGGACCCTTAACCATAACTTCCAAGTTCTTTAGGCCATATTCTTTAGCCATTTCACCACAACGCTCAGCTGCAACTTGTGCTGCGAACGGAGTAGATTTACGAGAACCACGGAAACCTGAACCACCTGCTGTAGCCCATGCAAGAGCGTTGCCTTGACGGTCAGTGATAGTTACGATTGTGTTGTTGAAAGAAGCATGGATGTGCGCTACGCCATCAGCTACTTGCTTGCGTACGCGCTTACGAGCGCGAGTTGGTTGTTTTGCCATTGTACTCTACCTTATCCGATTATTTCTTGATCGGCTTGCGCGGACCCTTACGGGTGCGAGCGTTGGTTTTAGTACGCTGTCCACGTAGTGGTAGACTGCGACGATGACGAAGACCGCGGTAACAGCCAAGGTCCATAAGACGCTTGATGTTCATCGATACTTCACGACGTAGATCACCTTCTACAGTGTACTTAGCTACACCATCACGCAGTTGATCGATCTGCTCTTCAGTTAGTTCACTGATCTTAGCATCTTCAGCAATACCCACTTCAGCTAGGATAGCTTGAGAACGAGTTTTACCGATACCGTAGATTGCAGTAAGTGCAATCACAGAATGCTTGTGATCAGGAATGTTAATGCCTGCTATACGGGCCATTATTCACTCCAATGTTTCATAAAAGAATTATCCGCAGCAAAGCCCGTTATGGATACGCTGCGGCATACTACTTCTTTTGCACGCAAAAGGTAGGCCGAGAAATATACTCGACTCTACCTTGTATTTCAAGTAAAAATTTCTGCTAATTAGCCTTGGCGTTGCTTATGCTTTGGCTCACTGCAAATCACGCGAACGACACCGTTACGCTTGATAACTTTACAGTTACGGCAGATTTTTTTAACGGAAGCACGAACTTTCATTGCTAAACTCCGTAAATGGAACTGAACGTTACCGCCGGATTAACGGCCGTAACCTTTCAGATTCGCTTTCTTTAACACAGAATCATACTGTTGGGACATCAGATGAGTCTGTACCTGTGCCATGAAATCCATGATAACAACAACTACGATTAGTAGTGATGTACCGCCGAAGTAGAAACGTACGTTCCACGCGACCATCATGAATTCAGGAATCAGACAGATAAAGGTAATGTATAGAGCGCCCGCTAGGGTCAATCTTGTCATCACTTTATCGATATACTTCGCTGTCTGCTCACCTGGGCGGATACCGGGTACGAATGCACCAGACTTCTTCAAGTTATCAGCTGTTTCACGTGGGTTAAACACCAACGCTGTATAGAAGAAACAGAAGAAGATTATAGCTGCAGCATATAGCATTACATACAGAGGTTGACCTGGGCTAAGAGCCAATGACACGTCAGTTAACCAACCGAACGCGCTGCTCTCACCATTCTGACCAAACCACTGAGCCAATGTTCCTGGGAACAAGATAATGCTCGATGCAAAGATTGCTGGAATTACACCTGCCATGTTGATTTTCAACGGTAGGTGCGAGCTTTGTGCTGCAAATACTTTACGACCTTGTTGACGCTTAGCGTAGTTAACGACGATTCGGCGTTGACCACGTTCCATGAAAACAACGAAGTAAATTACAGCAAAAGACAGTACAGCAATTAACAGCAGAAGAAGCACATGCAATTCACCTTGACGCGCTTGCTCGATTGTTTGACCGATTGCAGAAGGCAATCCAGCAACAATACCTGCAAAAATCAGAATGGAAATACCATTACCGATTCCTCGCTCAGTGATTTGTTCACCTAACCACATTAAGAACATGGTACCAGTTACTAAACTCACGGTAGCAATAAGCGTAAACATGGTTTGGTTGATAACAACCAGATTATCGACCATGTTTGGTAAGCCCGTTGCAATACCAATAGCTTGGAATGTTGCAAGTACAAGCGTGCCGTAGCGTGTATATTGGCTGATCTTACGACGGCCTGCTTCACCCTCTTTCTTGAGTTCCGCTAACGCTGGATGAACTACAGTTAACAATTGGACTACGATCGATGCCGAAATATACGGCATGATACCCAATGCTAATATAGATGCACGCTCAAGAGCACCACCGGAGAACATGTTAAACATTTCAACGATGGTACCTTTTTGCTGTTCGAACAAATCGGCAAGTACAGCAGCGTCAATACCAGGGATCGGCACAAAAGAGCCTGCTCGGAATACTAAAAGTGCACCAATTACGAATAATAAGCGCGACTTTAGTTCACTTAAGCCGCTCTGAGCACTACGAAAATCTTGTCCTGGTTTCTTAGCCATCTGTACCTCGTTCCTCGAGATTATTCCTCGATTTTACCGCCTGCAGCTTCGATTGCAGCTTTAGCGCCTTTAGTCACGCGTAGACCTTTAACAGTCACAGCTTTGCTAAGTTCACCAGAAAGAACGATCTTAACGAATTCGATGTTCTTAGTGATAACGTTAGCAGCTTTTAGGCTGTTCAGATCAACTACGTCACCAGTTACTTTCGCTAGCTCAGCTAGACGAACTTCAGCAGACACTAGGCTCTTACGAGAAGTGAAACCGAATTTTGGTAGACGCTGTTTCAGAGGCATTTGACCGCCTTCGAAACCTGGACGAACTGAACCACCAGAGCGTGATTTTTGACCTTTGTGACCACGGCCACCTGTTTTACCAAGGCCAGAACCGATACCACGACCTACACGCTTCTTAGAAGGTTTAGAGCCAGCAGCCGGTGATAGAGTATTCAAACGCATTCTGATTACTCCTCAATCTTAACCATGTAGTAAACCTTGTTGATCATACCGCGTACGCACGGAGTATCTTCAAGTTCTACTGTATGGTTGATGCGACGAAGGCCTAGACCTTTAAGACACGCTTTGTGCTTAGGTAGGCGACCAATTGAGCTTTTAGTTTGAGTTACTTTAATAGTTGCCATCGTGTGCTTACTCCGAAATAGATTCAACAGTTAGACCACGTTTAGCAGCAACCATTTCTGGTGACTTAACGTCTACTAGAGCACCAATCGTTGCACGAACGATGTTGATTGGGTTCGTAGAACCGTATGCTTTAGAAAGTACGTTGTGTACACCTGCAACTTCAAGTACAGCACGCATTGCACCACCGGCAATTACACCTGTACCTTCTGCAGCTGGCTGCATGTAAACTTTAGAGCCCGAATGACGACCTTTCACCGGGTGGTGAAGTGTGCCTTCGTTCAGCGCAACAGTAACCATGTTACGACGCGCTTTTTCCATTGCTTTTTGGATCGCTGCAGGTACTTCACGAGCTTTGCCGTAACCGAAACCTACACGACCGTTACCGTCACCAACTACTGTTAGTGCAGTGAAGCTCATGATTCGACCACCTTTAACCGTCTTAGAAACACGGTTAACTGCGATCAGCTTTTCTTGCAAATCATTAGCTTGTTGTTGTTCTTTAGCCATCTTCCAACCCTACCTTAGAATTTCAGACCAGCTTCGCGAGCAGAATCTGCTAGCGCCGCTACTCGACCGTGGTATTGGAAACCAGAACGATCAAATGCAACAGCAGTTACGCCTTTTTCAAGAGCGCGCTCAGCAACAGCTTTACCTACTGCTTTAGCTGCATCGATGTTACCAGTGTTCTTAACTTGCTCACGGATCGCTTTTTCTACAGTAGAAGCAGCTGCGATAACCTCAGAGCCGTTTGCCGCGATAACTTGTGCGTATACGTGACGAGGAGTACGGTGTACTACTAGACGCTCAACGCGAAGTTCTGCAATCTTACGACGTGCACGTGTAGCACGACGGATGCGAGATGCTTTCTTATCCATAGTGATACCTTACTTCTTCTTAGCTTCTTTAGTACGCACATTTTCATCTGCGTAACGTACACCTTTGCCTTTGTATGGCTCAGGTTCACGGTAAGAACGAATGTCAGCCGCAACTTGACCAACTAGTTGCTTGTCACAACCAGTTACAACGATCTCAGTTTGGCTAGGGCACTCAGCTTTAATACCTTCAGGTAGAGCGTGCTCTACTGGGTGAGAAAAACCAAGAGTTAGAGCTACAGAGTTGCCTTTCATAGCAGCACGGTAACCAACACCCTTTAGAGTTAGCTTCTTAGTGAAGCCCTCAGTAACACCCACAACCATGTTGTTAACTAGAGCGCGAGCTGTACCAGCTTGTGCCCATGCGTTAGCAACACCTTCTTTCGGACCGAAAGTTAGGTTGTTTTCTTCCTGTGCGATAACTACGGCGTCGTTAAGAACGCGAGTAAGCTCACCTTTACCACCTTTTACAGTGATTTCTTGGCCGTTTAGTTTCACCTCTACGCCAGCTGGAATAGCGACAGGTGCTTTAGCAACACGAGACATAATCTACTCCTTATTAAGCTACGTAACAGATGATTTCACCGCCAAGACCTGCTTTGCGAGCAGCACGGTCAGTCATAAGACCCTTGGAAGTAGAAACAACTGCAATACCAAGACCACCCATCACTGTTGGTAGCGAGTCTTTATTTTTATAAACTCGTAGACCAGGGCGTGATACGCGCTTGATTTGCTCGATTACAGGTTTAGCTTGGAAGTACTTAAGAGTAACTTCTAGCTCAGGTTTTGCTTCGCCTTCTACAGCGAAGTCAGTGATGTAACCTTCAGCTTTTAGTAGTGCAGCAATTGCAACTTTAAGCTTTGAAGAAGGCATTTTAACAGCAACTTTGTTTGCTGCCTGACCGTTACGAACGCGGGTCAGCATATCCGAAATCGGATCTTGCATGCTCATAAGATTTACTCCAAATGATTAAGTGGCAATTACCAGCTAGCCTTACGAAGTCCAGGAATCTCGCCTTTCATGCAAGCTTCACGAACTTTGATACGGCTTAGACCGAACTTACGTAGGTAACCGTGTGGACGACCAGTTTGGTTACAACGGTTGCGCTGACGTGATGCACTTGAATCACGTGGAAGAGCTTGCAGTTTAAGTACTGCGTTCCAACGATCTTCTTCAGATGCGTTTACATCGCTGATTAGAGCTTTAAGTGCTGAACGCTTTTCAGCGAATTTAGCAACTAGCTTCGCACGCTTAGCTTCACGTGCTTTCATTGATTGTTTAGCCATAACAGTAACCCTTCACCTTACTTACGGAATGGGAAGTTAAAGGCAGCCAGCAGAGCACGGCCTTCCGAATCAGTGCCAGCAGACGTCGTGATAGTAATATCAAGACCGCGTACACGATCGACTTTATCGTAGTCGATTTCCGGGAAGATGATTTGCTCGCGAACGCCCATGCTGTAGTTACCGCGACCGTCAAAAGACTTAGCGCTAACACCACGGAAATCACGTACACGTGGAAGAGCGATAGAGATAAGACGCTCTAGGAACTCCCACATACGTTCGCCACGTAAGGTTACTTTACAACCAATTGGGTAGCCTTCACGAATTTTGAAACCTGCAACAGATTTACGCGCTTTAGTGATAAGTGGCTTTTGACCAGAGATCGTTGCCATATCAGCTGCTGCGTTTTCTAGCAGTTTCTTATCGTTGATTGCTTCACCAACGCCCATGTTTAGGGTGATTTTCTCAATCCTAGGGACTTGCATGACGCTTGTGTAGCCGAACTCTTTGGTAAGCTCAGCGACTACAGACGACTTGTAGTAATCATGCAGTTTCGCCATAGTAGAACTCCAAATTACTTCTAATTAGTTAGAAACAGTTTCGCCGTTAGACTTAAAGAAACGAACTTTCTTACCATCTTCGATACGGAAACCGATGCGGTCTGCTTTACCAGTAGCCGCGTTAAAGATTGCAACGTTAGAAGCATCGATTGCTGCTTCTTGTTCAACGATGCCACCTTGCTGACCTAGAGCCGGTTGAGGCTTTTGGTGCTTCTTCACAAGGTTGATACCTTCAACGATAACTTTACCAGTTGTCAGAACCTTAGTTACTTTACCTTTCTTGCCTTTATCTTTACCAGCAAGAATGATTACTTCGTCATTACGACGGATTTTAGCTGCCATGTTGCCGCTCCTTACAGAACTTCAGGTGCTAGTGACACAATTTTCATGAATTTCGCGTTACGAAGTTCACGAGTCACAGGACCAAAGATACGTGTGCCGACTGGTTGCTCAGTAGTGTCGTTTAACAATACACAAGCATTACTGTCGAAGCGAATGACAGAACCGTCTGGGCGACGAACGCCTTTACGGGTGCGCACTACAACCGCCTTCAGAACATCACCTTTTTTTACTTTACCGCGAGGAATTGCTTCCTTAACTGTAACTTTGATGATGTCACCGATATGTGCATAACGACGGTGAGAGCCACCCAGAACCTTAATACACATTACCTTGCGCGCGCCAGAGTTATCTGCTGCGTCAAGTGTACTTTGCATCTGGATCATTGTTAGTGCTCCGCTAAATATTAAAACTAGACCCTCTCGGGTCGGGCTGCCTCTTTAAAAGGGACGCGAATTGTACCACCCTTTTTTGGAATTGGGTAGACAAAAAACAAGCGGCCCCAAAAAATATTTTGGAGCCGCTTATAAGTTATAGAATTACAAAG
This sequence comes from Vibrio sp. D420a, assembly GCF_030248625.1. NCBI lineage: Bacteria > Pseudomonadati > Pseudomonadota > Gammaproteobacteria > Vibrionales > Vibrionaceae > Vibrio > Vibrio sp. D420a. The sequence continues at coordinate 8,849 of NZ_JAHGAN010000076.1, forward strand.
ATTAAATCTTCGCTTTTTCTAGAACTTTAACCAATGTCCAAGACTTAGTCTTAGACAGAGGACGACACTCAGCGATTTCAACTTTGTCGCCTAGGCCACAAGTGTTGTCTTCGTCATGTGCGTGTACTTTAGTCGTGCGCTTAACGTATTTACCGTAAATTGGGTGTTTTACAGTACGCTCGATAGCAACAACGATAGACTTGTCCATCTTGTCACTAATTACACGACCTTGCTGGATGCGGTTAGTTTCGCTCATTATGCGCCTGCCTTTTCAGTCAAAACAGTTTTCACACGTGCGATATCACGGCGTACAGCTTTTAGAGTATGAGTTTGCTGAAGCTGACCAGTAGCAGCCTGCATGCGCAGGTTGAACTGTTCGCGTAGCAAATTCAATAGCTCAGCGTTAAGCTCTTCAACGTTCTTTTCGCGTAGATCTTGTGCTTTCATTACATCACCTGCTTAGTTACAAAAGTAGTTTTAACAGGCAGTTTACGTGCCGCTAGGCGGAACGCTTCACGTGCCAACTCTTCTGGTACGCCATTCATTTCGTACATAACCTTACCAGGTTGGATTTGTGCTACCCAGTACTCAACGTTACCTTTACCTTTACCTTGACGAACTTCAAGAGGTTTTTCAGTAATCGGTTTGTCTGGGAAGATACGAATCCAGATTTGACCTTGACGCTTAATGTGACGTGTCATAGCACGACGAGCCGCTTCGATTTGACGAGCAGTAATACGTCCGCGACCAACAGCTTTAAGACCGAATTCGCCGAAGCTTACTTCAGTGCCTTTAGCTAGACCACGGTTACGACCAGTCTGAACCTTGCGGAACTTAGTACGTTTTGGTTGTAGCATCGTTCGACTCCTTACTTACGGCCTTTACGCTGCTTCTTAGGCTTATCGCCTTTAGGCTCTACTGCGTTAGCAGCTGGCATACCGCCTAGAATCTCACCTTTGAAGATCCAAACTTTAATGCCGATCACACCGTATTGAGTGTGAGCCGAAGAAGTTGCGTAATCAATGTCTGCACGTAGAGTGTGTAGAGGCACACGGCCTTCACGGTACCACTCAGAACGTGCGATTTCAGCGCCGCCTAGACGACCGCTTACTTCCACTTTGATACCTTTAGCGCCTAGACGCATTGCGTTTTGTACTGCGCGCTTCATAGCACGACGGAACATAACACGACGCTCTAGTTGAGACGCGATGCTATCAGCTACTAGCTGACCATCTAGCTCAGGCTTACGTACTTCAGCGATGTTAATCTGCGCTGGTACACCTGCGATTTTAGCTACAGCTGCGCGTAGCTTCTCAACGTCTTCACCTTTCTTACCGATAACAACGCCAGGGCGAGCAGTGTGAATTGTCACACGGATGCTCTTAGCTGGACGCTCGATAACGATACGAGATAGTGATGCTTTTTGTAGTTCCTTAGTAAGGAACTGACGTACCTTGAAGTCGCCGTCTAGGTTGTCAGCGAAATCTTTGGTGTTAGCAAACCATGTAGCATTCCAAGGCTTAACGATGCCAAGACGAATACCATTAGGATGTACTTTCTGACCCATTGCTTACTCTCCTAGTCTCTAGCGATCTGCTACAACAACAGTGATGTGGCTTGAACGCTTCAAGATACGATCCGCACGGCCTTTAGCACGAGGCATAATACGCTTCATGATAGGGCCCTCATCTACGAAGATTTTAGCGACATTTAGATCGTCGATATCTGCACCTTCGTTATGCTCCGCGTTTGCGATAGCTGACTCTAGAACTTTCTTAACTAGAACAGCAGCTTTTTTGTTGCTGAAAGTTAGAATTTCTAGAGCTTGGTCTACCGACTTACCGCGAATTTGGTCTGCAACTAAGCGAGCTTTCTGTGGAGAAATACGAGCAAAGTTATGTTTAGCTAAAGCTTCCATCATCTACTCCTTACTTCTTCTTAGCTTTCTTATCTGCAGCGTGACCGCGATAAGTACGAGTTGGTGCAAATTCACCCAGTTTGTGACCGATCATTTCTTCGGTAACGAAAACTGGAACGTGCTGACGACCATTATGGACAGCGATGGTCAAACCAATCATTGTTGGGATGATCATTGAGCGACGGGACCAAGTCTTAATAGGCTTTTTGTCTCCGCTTTCCACCGCTTTCTCTACCTTCTTCAGCAAGTGTAGGTCAATAAAAGGACCTTTCTTGAGAGAACGTGGCATGGCGATTCCTCTTTATATAGATTACTTGTTACGACGACGTACGATGTACTTGTCAGTGCGCTTGTTCTTACGAGTCTTGAAGCCCTTAGTAGGAACGCCCCAAGGAGAAACTGGGTGACGACCACCAGATGTGCGGCCTTCACCACCACCGTGTGGGTGATCAACCGGGTTCATTACTACACCACGTACGGTTGGACGTACGCCGCGCCAGCGTGAAGCACCAGCTTTACCAAGTTCACGTAGCATATGCTCAGAGTTACCAACTTCACCGATCGTTGCACGACCTTCAGAAAGTACTTTGCGCATTTCACCAGAACGTAGACGGATAGTTACGTATGCACCGTCGCGAGCAACGATTTGAGCATAAGCACCAGCCGAACGAGCTAGTTGAGCACCTTTACCAGGCTTAAGTTCAACACAGTGTACAGTAGAACCTACTGGGATGTTGCGCATCGGCAGAGTGTTACCTGCTTTGATTGGCGCATCTACACCAGATTGGATCTGGTCACCTGCGTTAACACCTTTTGGTGCAATGATGTAACGACGCTCACCGTCTGCGTACAGAACTAGAGCGATGTTAGCGCTACGGTTTGGATCGTATTCTAGACGCTCAACTTTCGCTGGGATACCGTCTTTAGTACGTTTGAAGTCAATTACACGGTAGTGGTGCTTGTGACCACCGCCGATGTGACGTACTGTGATACGACCGTTGTTGTTACGACCACCGTTCTTAGAGTTTTTCTCTAGAAGTGGTGCGTATGGCTTACCCTTGTGTAGGTCAGCGTTAACAACTTTAACGACGTGACGACGACCAGGGGAAGTCGGCTTACATTTAACAATAGCCATTTTTAACTACTCCTGTTATTCCGCGCCGCCAACGAAGTCAAGATCTTGACCTTCTTTCAAAGTAACGTAGGCTTTCTTAACGTCTGAACGACGGCCTTCACGCATACCTTGACGTTTGGTCTTACCCTTAAGAACAAGAGTATTTACAGACTTAACTTCAACTTCAAATAGCTTTTCTACAGCTGCTTTGATCTCTTTTTTAGTCGCATCTTTAGCTACTTTGAAAACGATAGTGTTCGCTTTCTCAGCTGCCATAGTTGCTTTTTCAGAGATGTGCGGAGCACGTAGAACTTTTAAGATACGCTCTTCAGTGATCATGCTAGCGACTCCTCAACTTGCTTAACTGCGTCAGCAGTCATTAGAACCTTGTCAAACGCAATTAGAGATACTGGGTCGATACCAGCAACGTCACGCGCGTCAACTTTGTAAAGGTTACGAGCAGCTAAGAATAGATTTTCATCTACTTCGCCAGTAACAATCAGAACGTCGCTTAGCTCAAGCTCTTTAAGCTTAGCTACAAGTTCTTTTGTTTTTGGTGCTTCTACTGAGAAGTTATCAACAACGATTAGACGCTCTTGACGAACAAGCTCAGAAAGAATGCTCTTCATAGCACCACGGTACATTTTCTTGTTTACTTTTTGGCTGTGATCTTGAGGTTTCGCAGCAAAAGTAACACCACCTGTACGCCAGATTGGGCTACGAATTGTACCAGCACGTGCGCGGCCAGTACCTTTTTGACGCCATGGCTTAGCGCCACCGCCAGATACTTCAGAACGAGTCTTTTGAGCACGAGTACCTTGACGAGCACCTGCTGCGTATGCAACAACTACTTGGTGTACAAGAGCTTCGTTGAAGTCACGTCCGAAAGTAGTCTCGGAAACAGTTAGTGCATCAGCACCTTTAACCATCAATTCCATTACTTACTCCTAGACGTTATGCTTTAACAGCAGGTTTTACGATCACGTTGCCGCCTGTTGAGCCTGGTACTGCACCTTTAATAAGAAGCAGATTGCGCTCAGCGTCAACACGTACGATCTCTAGGTTTTGAGTCGTTACACGCTCAGCACCCATGTGACCTGCCATTTTCTTGCCTTTAAACACGCGACCTGGAGTTTGACATTGGCCAATTGAACCCGGTGCACGGTGAGACAAAGAGTTACCGTGAGTCATATCTTGAGTAGAGAAGTTCCAACGCTTAACTGCGCCTTGGAAGCCTTTACCTTTAGATGTACCAGTAACGTCTACTTTTTTAATTTCGTTGAAAAGTTCTACGTTTAGCTCAGCGCCAACTTCAAACTCTTCGCCGTTTTCTAAACGGAATTCCCAAAGACCGCGGCCTGCTTCAACACCCGCTTTCGCGAAGTGACCAGCTTCAGGCTTAGTTACACGGTTAGCTTTCTTAGCACCAGTAGTTACTTGGATTGCTGCGTAGCCGTCGTTCTCTAGAGTTTTAACTTGAGAAATACGGTTCGCTTCAACCTCAACAACAGTTACTGGGATAGAAACGCCTTCTTCAGTAAATACGCGGGTCATACCCACTTTACGTCCGACTAGACCAATCATTATTCTTATCTCCCTTAACCTAGGCTGATTTGAACATCAACGCCAGCAGCAAGATCAAGACGCATTAGAGCATCAACAGTTTTATCTGTTGGCTCAACGATGTCGATCAAACGCTTGTGAGTACGGATTTCGTACTGGTCACGTGCATCTTTGTTGACGTGTGGAGAGATAAGAACAGTGAAACGCTCTTTACGAGTAGGTAGTGGGATAGGACCACGAACCTGTGCGCCAGTACGTTTTGCTGTTTCAACGATTTCCGCAGTAGAAGCGTCGATTAGCTTGTAATCGAAAGCTTTTAGGCGGATACGAATACGTTGGTTCTGCATGAGACAGAGCTCCAATTATTAAAAATTACACAAACAATATCGCCACTCAAACTCGAAAAGACGAGAGAATGCCGATTGATTTATGTGAAACCGTAGTATCCAAAATTAGGACACATTGTCAGTTAACTTTTGAAGTAAGATAAACTTACTATTTTTATTAACCGCGAACATAAGCTGAGTATACATTACTAGGCAAAGCCTACTCCTCAGTGCTCATTGGTTCACAACCAGCTTAAGCCAGTGCGGTGCATTATACAGATCACACTTTGGTATGCAAGTGGTGTTTGAAAATTAATCGCGAAAACTTAAGCTGCGCTCCTGACTCGACATAAAACGCAAAAAGCAAAGGCCGACACACTCTGCTTTTATTAACTACCTTTTCGACTCTAGTTTTTTGCTTTTAACCATCGTCGTCTTCATCAACATACTGCGCTTGTAGGTAATTTTGAATACCCGTCATCTTCACAAGACCGAGTTGAGTTTCTAGCCAGTCAACGTGTTCTTCTTCATCTTCCAATATTTCAAGAAACAGATCGCGTGATACATAATCATGAATGTCTTCAGCATACGCGATGGCATTTTTCAGGTCAGGAATGGCTTCCATCTCCAACGCGAGATCGCACTCTAGCATCTCTTGCGTATCTTCACCTATTTTGAGTTTGCCTAGATCTTGCAGATTAGGTAGCCCTTCGAGAAACAAGATTCGTTCTATCAGGTGGTCGGCATGTTTCATCTCATCAATAGATTCATGATATTCCTTATCAGCCAAATGCTTGAGACCCCAGTCTTTGTACATTCGCGCATGAAGAAAATATTGGTTAATGGCAACGAGCTCGTTACCAAGAATTTTATTGAGATGTTGAATTATGATTGGATCGCCTTTCATGAGCACACTCTCCTCTTCGGTTCTTCTAACTGTAGAACCAAATCGAGAAGTGTCAAAAAGCTTGGTTGAGTTTTACGTAACTAACCAGCTTGCTTAAACAGTGTGGCGGCGCTTTCGTTGATGATTTCTTTTGCTGAACGTACACATTTTCCGCATTGACTGCCGAGTGCCGTACATTTCTTAATTCCTTTTATATCGGTAATGCCTTCTTCGACAACGAGTTTTCGGATTTTCTTATCCGATACTCCATGGCATAAACAGACGTACATATTCAAACCTAAACTTATAACTTGAGATTAAATATAAAGAGGAATCATTCTTATTACCAGTCTTATCTTTTACTACTGTTAGACCGTTTTGTTATAGAAAAATCGTGCTTTTCATAGGTGGGAACACTTAGCGAAACAGCGTTGAGACTACACTGTGCTAAGTAATTGTATTACTGGATATTAGAGGTATACGTTAAGTGCGCATTTCAAAGTTTTCTTATAACCACTCGTATTTTACTGAAAATAAAAAAGGGAAGCCGAAGCCTCCCTTTTTATGATGTGCCTCTTCTAATGAAGAGAGAGCAAAATCATTCGTTATTAAGCGAAGATTTTAGCTACA
>NZ_JAHGAN010000077.1:0-2728 GCF_030248625.1 Vibrio sp. D420a
AAGCGAGTAAGCGAGTAGTTTTAAAGGGTTGGCAATTATCGTCAACCCTTTTTTTCATTGTAATAAAGGGCGTTATTAACCCTGCTCTGATTCCACAATCTTCTTCAGCGAGTGTGGGTGTAACTTTATACAAATCCCTTGATGCTTAAACGCTACCGTTGGGTTGTTCAAACGCTCGCCTTCGCCTTTCGGACTGGAAAGTTTGATCTTAACGCCTTGCTCTGCCAACGCTGCAAAGTTAGCAGCGAACTGCGGGTAAGTGTCTTTAAGATCCGCTAGGTACTCATCAGCGGTTTGTGCATGAGATGGAATCACAAATTCAACGTGCTCCCAATCTTGACTTGGGTAAACCTTACCTTCTGCCGGATATGGCAGTTCTAAACACTCAATCGACCAACCTCGGCTCTTTAACGGCTCATCAAAAGCAATCACAACAATTGGACGACCGTTAATCATCGCTTGTGAAATCGTCTCGCCGTAACCAGACCAAGCCTCATGTGCCGCTTTCGCTAACGACGTCTCGTTGATTCTTAACGCAATGTGATCCGCTTGTGCAAAGCTAAGATCTAACCCTAGCTTACTACCAAACTCTTCGATCTTGCCCATAAAATCATCCAGGCGTTCAATCATCTGTTGCGGTTCTAATTGTGCTTGCGTGAGCGTCATAATCTACTTTCTCCAAATCTGATGCGCGCATGGTAGCAGCTCTATTTTTTGCAACAAGCCTTCTATTGAGCGTTGTTTTGAAATCTCTACGGTAATTGCGTTTATTTGGTTAAAGGAAATGTAAATTTTCTATCAATCCGCCCTATAAGAAGCCACACAAAATTGGTATCATTACCGCCATTTTTGTGAACTCAAACAGAGTCTGTTGTTCATTTCATCAATAAAGCGTTAAGTAAATTGCACCTTAACCTTAGCTGGCAACGAAATAACAACCACTCTTATCATCCTTGAATTGAAGGAAACGCGTGTGAATATCCAAGCACTTATTAATGACAAAGTATCTCAGGCTCTAGAAGCCGCTGGCGCACCTGCAGGCTCTCCTGCGGCTGTTCGTCAATCTGCAAAACCACAATTTGGTGACTACCAAGCAAACGGCGTAATGGGCGTTGCAAAGCGACTAGGCACTAATCCACGAGAATTTGCTCAGAAAGTATTGGACGTTCTAAACCTAGACGGTATCGCTTCTAAAGTTGAAATCGCAGGCCCTGGTTTCCTAAACATCTTCCTAGACGAAGCTTTCCTTGCACAACAAGCAGACGCAGCATTGGCTGATTCTCGTCTAGGCGTTGCAGCGGCTGAAGCTCAAACTATCGTTGCTGACTACTCTGCACCAAACGTTGCTAAAGAGATGCACGTTGGTCACCTACGTTCTACTATCATCGGTGATGCAGTTGTTCGAACTCTAGAATTCCTAGGCCACAACGTTATCCGTGCAAACCACATTGGTGACTGGGGTACTCAGTTCGGTATGCTTATCGCAAACCTTGAGCGTGTACAACAAGAGTCTGGCGAAGTTTCTATGGAGCTTTCTGACCTTGAAGCCTTCTACCGTGAGTCTAAGAAGCTATACGACGAAGACGAAGAGTTTGCAGTTAAAGCACGTAACTACGTAGTGAAACTACAAGGCGGCGATGAGTTCTGCGCAGAGATGTGGAAGAAACTGGTTGATATCACAATGATTCAAAACCAGCGTAACTACGACCGTCTAAACGTATCTCTAACTCGTGATGACGTGATGGGTGAAAGTAAGTACAACGACATGCTTCCTGCAATCGTTGAAGACTTGAAAGCTCAAGGTCTTGCTCAAGAAGATGGCGGCGCACAAGTCGTTTTCCTAGATGAGTACAAGAACAAAGATGGCGACCCAATGGGCGTTATTATCCAAAAACGCGACGGCGGTTTCCTATACACGACAACCGATATCGCATGTGCTAAGTACCGTTACGAAGAGCTAGGTGCAGACCGTGTTCTTTACTTCATCGATTCTCGTCAACACCAGCACCTAATGCAAGCTTGGACTATCGTTCGTAAAGCGGGCTACATCCCTGAGTCTGTATCTCTTGAGCACCACGCGTTCGGCATGATGCTAGGTAAAGATGGTAAGCCATTCAAGACTCGTGCAGGTGGTACGGTTCGTCTTGCTGATCTTCTTGATGAAGCAGAAGTTCGTGCAGCACAACTGATCGAATCTAAGAACCCTGAGCTAGCGGAAGACGAAAAGAAAACTATCGCAAACACAGTTGCTATGGCAGCGGTTAAATACGCGGATCTTTCTAAGCACCGTACTACTGACTACGTGTTCGACTGGGACAACATGCTTGCGTTTGAAGGTAACACTGCACCATACATGCAGTACGCTTACACACGTGTTGCTTCTGTATTCGCTAAAGCAGGCGTTTCTATGGAGTCGCTTGAAGGTGAAATCAAGATCACTGAAGAGAAAGAAAAAGCACTTATCGCGAAGCTTCTACAATTTGAAGAAGCGGTTCAGTCTGTTGCTCGTGAAGGTCAGCCGCACATCATGTGTACTTACCTATTCGAACTTGCTGGTCAATTCTCTAGCTTCTACGAAGCGTGCCCTATCCTAGTTGCTGAGGACGAAGGCGTTAAACAAAGCCGTCTGAAGCTTGCTGCACTGACAGCGAAGACCATCAAGCAAGGTCTGTCTCTACTAGGTATCGACACTCTAGAGCGCATGTAAGCGATTCGAGATTCGAGATTC